>CAYOZV010000050.1:5163-6502 GCA_964408465.1 uncultured Pirellulaceae bacterium | reverse complement strand
TACCCTTGGGCGGCCAGCGGTCGGGCTCAAGCACTCGGCATCACCGACGGGATGACCAAGTGGATCGTCGATCCCGAGACTGAACGCGTGCTCGGTTGCGGGCTGGTCGGTTCGGGCGCCGGCGAATTGATTGCCGAAGCCGTCCTAGCGATTGAGATGGGGTGTGAAGTGCGCGACATCGCTGAAAGCGTTCACGCTCACCCGACGTTGGCCGAAACGATGATGAACGCCGCCGAGGTGTTCTACGGAACCGCCACCGAAGTCTACAAACCCAAAAAGAAACCGGCCAAAGCGTAGGTCGCGCAGGACCGGTTCCTACCGGCCACCCGCGTTCCTATTTGGACGTTGGCCTCAAACAAGAAACCGGCCGGTGGGAACCGGCCCTACGAAGGATCCTCATGTCTACCGGTAACGTAAAACGAGTGCTGCGTTCGCCGCGCGAGATCAAAAAAATGCGGACCGCAGGTTTGATCGTTTGGCAAGCCCATCAGGCCGGCGCGCAATTAATCAAACCGGGCGTCACGACCGAACAAATCGATGCGGCTTACGTCGACACATTTAAGCAATACGATGCCGAGTCATTATTCAAAGGCTACGAGGCGGGCGATCACCCTCCATTTCCGGCGGTCACTTGTATTTCAGTCAACGAAGAAGTTGTGCACGGCATTCCCGATCAGCGTGTTCTTAAAGAAGGCGATATCGTCAGCGTCGACACGGGCTGCCGTATTAGCAACTGGTGTGGTGACGCTGCGGTGACTCACGCCGTTGGCGAAATCACGGCTCAGAAGAAAAAATTGCTCAAGGTCACCAACGAAACACTGAATATCGCCATTCGGTTGATGGGTGAAAAAACAATGTGGAGCGAAGTCGCTAAAGAGATGGAAACTTACGTTTACGACCACGGTTTTTCGGTCGTCGAAGACATGTGCGGCCATGGCATTGGGCAAAACCTGCACGAACCGCCGCAGGTCCCCAATTACTTCAGCCCCGATGAGGATGACTTCGATCTGCGCCCCGGTGTTGTGCTGGCCGTTGAACCAATGGTTAACGCCGGAGTCAATGATTTGATCTTGCTGGATGATGGCTGGACGGTGATCACCGCGGATAAGAAACCGAGTGCTCACTTCGAGCACACCATCGCGATTACCAAAGACGGTGCGGTTCGGTTGACGAGTGCTCCCAACGATGAAGAGTTGAAATCGTTACCGCAGTGGTTGCACGACAAAAGCCAATGGGTGAACTGGTAGCGCCGCGGTTCTTATTGGGAACACGCCGACGGGAGGCTGTGGTCGACTATTGGACCTGCCCGCGTCTCTCTCCTGAGAAGAACTGAACTCGA
>CAYOZV010000050.1:1903-5063 GCA_964408465.1 uncultured Pirellulaceae bacterium | reverse complement strand
ACACACGGAAAATCGGTGGGCAATAACTTCCGTGTATTCTGTGTCTTCCGTGGTCACCTATTGGACCTGCCAAATAAAAGGGACAGTGCCAACAGTCCAATGAAGGTATCACGTACCGATTTGGTAATTTGCAAACCCAATTCCCTCAGGCCCTGAAAACGGCACCTGACACCTTCAGCGTTCACTATCCCCTGAAAACCAAGATTCTCCGATTCGCTCTTAAGCATTGTTACGCCGCGAATTCATTCGATATTGGATTATGTTTTAACGGTCAGACTGCGGGGAATTGTTTGACTGATTGTTCCGCGTCAATTACATTGCGAAGCGAGCATATTTCCTTTGTGCTGCACTACATCTTCAGGAATTGAATCGTGAAATTTATTTTGAGATCAGCGACATTGTTGATGTTGGTTTTATTTTGTCAGCTCATGACGATCAACATTGGCTGGTCGCAAGTTGTATTCGACAGCACTATTGATCTGAGTTCCGGCACTCGTTTCAAAGGAAGCTGCTGCCGGCGAGGAGCAGAGGTAGATTTGGGAGGTCCGGCAAGACTCAACGAGCTTGTTTGGTTGTTGTCGGGGCAGTCATCAGGTGTAGATAACTTAGAAATCGAAATGGCTATCTACGCCAATGATGGAGTTGAAGGTCAGCCATCTTCACTCCTTTGGGAACAGACTTTCAGTGATTTAAGCGTAGCCCCAGGATTCGGCTCCTATCCTTTCTCACTGCCAAATATCATCGTGCCAGCGAAGATCACAGTGGTCAGTAGGATTCTTAGTTCCAGTCCGATCGCAACGGGCTATGGAATTTCCAATTCTACTAGTGTCGGGGATTTTGTCGAAAATTGGATTTTGTTGGAGAATGGAAATTGGGTTAACTCGATCAACAGTACTAACACAGAAGCCTTCCGGCTGAGCAAGGTCGAGGATCCTGATCAGGTTTTGGACCAATTTTCCGACACGCCAGCCACCGGATCTGCCTTGGCCATCGGCGATAGGCACGCGCAAACAGTAACAGTTGGCGTTGACGGATACTTGTCCCAAATTGATGTTCAGATTTTTCAATCCGATGCAATTGCCAGCGGCGACGTGGTCGTCGAAGTTTTTGGATTAACTCCAGCGGGCACCCCCGACCGCAATGCTCTTCTTGGAAGTGCGTTGATTGAGAACAGTTTAATTCCAACGCAAACCGACCGCGGCATTTTCAAATACACTGCCGCGGACTTCTCCAGCCAGAACTTGTTTTTTAATGCCGGAGATCAATTCGCGATCCTTCCTCGCCGTACCGATCTATTTAACTGGGGCGCTCCTCCTTGGATCCTTTGGACCATCGGTGGAAGCTACGATAACGGAACCTTATATCGTGACTCAAATGGTTGGGTGCAAGAAAGCAATACCGTCGGTTTTCGAACTTTTGTGACTGCGGTACCTGATGCCTCCGGAAATACCTTGGGCGATTGCAATCAAGACGGCAGCGTAAATTTTCTTGATATCGATCCGTTTATCGGATACCTGACAACTGGAGCTTATCTCGAAGAAGCGGATATCGACCGAAGCGGTGAAGTGACCTTTTTGGATATCCCTCTGTTGATCGAAATTTTAGCTCGCTAGGCCTGCCCCTTATTTTATCAGCACCGTTGCAGGGGCTGGACTCCTGCGGAATGCGCTTTTTCGAGGAGCGAAAAAGGGGACAGGAACGAAATTGGCGATAGGTCCATCCAACGCTTGCATGGACCCGTTCTTATCTAAAGATGTCACCATTAAGGCAAATAAAAGGGAACGCAGCTCATTGATTGTCAGTCGTGGTTATTGAGCTACGTCCCCTTTTCTTCTCCAACCGCAAAGACAAGCAAATTCACCGCGACTCAATCCGTGGGAGAGCCGTATTTGTTCACATTCGTACCTTCGAAACTGTTTAACCTTGACAAGGCAGCTAAAACAGCCTTTAATTCGACTCTACCCATATTAAGCTGTAAAGTTACAGAATGAGCCGTAAGAACTAAATTGTTAATGCGTCTCACCGAAATAGGGACTCTCGGCTCCTGCCACCACTTCCAAAACTCACCCGCCCGCCGATTCACCACCCGCCGAATCGGATGGTGGCACTCGTTGTTTATCCAGCATCATTTTGCTTTCAACACCGTTTTGACCGGAGATCCCCCGTTGATGATTAACTCGCTTAAAAAATCGCTCGCTTTTCAGGCTGCCTTTAGCCGACGTATACGCCAGCGTATGCCGCGCACTAACCGCTCATGGTCGGCAGCGATCAGTGCGGCTGTAGTGTTGCTCATGTGCTTCCCGCAAGCTCGTCTTTCGGCGCAAATGACGATTACGCCAATCAGTGACATGGTGCTTGATAATAATGCTTTGATTATGGGCAATCGTGGACGGGCGACTGACTCGATCAATGGGCGACCGTTTCAGCAGGAAGCATTGATTACTCATGGTGGGTATCAGTTTGCGACGTGGTATCACAACGGTCCGCGTGAGGATCTGTTTATCGCTCGTCGTGCTTTGGGTACCGAAACGTGGGAGACAATTGACACTGGTTATGATATGGAAAACGGCGTCCAGTTTTGGGACGCTCATAACATGGTTTCGATGGGTATCTCTGGCGATGGTCGGATCCATCTATCGTTTGACATGCACTCTGATATTTTTCGGTATGTGACGACTGAACCCGGTTACGCGACAAGCCCCAGCAGCGTTTGGGCGCAGGCAAACTTTACACCTGAACGATTTTCTCTGAATCCGGGCCAGCCTCGGGTGCCCGGTGGTTTGACGTACCCTCGGTTTACCAACGCGGGTGATGGCATGCTGATCACCTTTCGGGAAGGTGGGGCTCCAAACGGTAGGCATTTGATTGCTGACTATGACCCCCAAACGGGACTTTGGAGTAGCGTTCGTACGTTGACCGATGGAGGCGAGGGCACCGGCGAATACGACGATGTTAGTGCCCAACCTTCACCAACACGGAATTCTTATCACAATGGATTTCACGTCGATCCGTCCGGGCGATTGCACACGACGTGGACCTACCGCGAAGGGTCCTTCGGAGCGAATCACGACATTCACTATGCCTACAGTGATGATCTTGGCGTCACTTGGTTCAACAACGCGGACCAGTTGACCGGTGTTAGCGATTCTTCTCCGATTAC
>CAYOZV010000050.1:0-1803 GCA_964408465.1 uncultured Pirellulaceae bacterium | reverse complement strand
GACGGAGATCTTTTTGGGCTGTATACGCAAGGCGACCAGCTAATCATCGCTGGTGCTGAGAGAATCCCCGGGGGTTACTCGGATTGGCAGATTCTTCACCGTGAAGATCGGTATCGCTTTGAAGTCACTCCTTTGATCGACAACCAGCGATTACTAGACGAAGACATACTGTCCGTTTATGTTCAAGAAAGATCAACCAACGCTCAGGCGTTTACCCCCAGCAGTGCGCCTTTAAGAGTTCTTGAGTTCAGCACGGTTCCTCCTCCACCTGAACCGCCAGTTGCCCCAAGCGAACTGGCTGCGGGTTGGGATAGGTTTTCTAACGGCGGGGTGATCGCGCCGTCACAAACCGATGGAAACACAAGTGGCACGACTTCGAACAGTGGTTTTTCTTTGGATACAAATCTTCGGGGCAACACCGACGGAACATGGGGTAACTTAGCAACGCCTCCGGCTGATCCGACATCCGATGCCTCCTCCGATTCGATTCGGTTAATTAACGGATCTGAGGGGTATTACGATTTCACGATCACCGACACCGGTGGATCTGATCGACATCTGACCGTCTTTCACTTTGACTCAGCGACCTTCCGCCCGAATTCATCCCGTGATTACACATTGTCTATCTTCTCCGGAGATTTAACTCTTGGTACCGTGGCTTCGGGGGTCGTGCCCTCGGTTGCTGGAGGCCAGCAGGATTGGTCTAACTTCGACATCAGGTTGGACTCGTTAGCCGACAATACGCTCGATGCCAATGGCTCGGTGACTTTCAGGCTTGCCTTCACTGGCGGTCGCGCTGGATCGGGCGGGCACCATCAATCCGTTGACAATGTCGCCGTGTCTGCTGCGATTGCGAGTACGTTTGTCCTCGGAGACTGCAACCAAGACGAGGTCGTCAACTTTTTGGATATCGCTCCGTTTATCCAGCTCTTGCAATCCGGCAATTTTCTCGATGAGGCAGATTGCAACCGAGATGGGATCGTTAACTTTTTGGATATCACCGCGTTTATTGATATCCTAACGGGAAGCTGAATTGATGCAAAATATGATAATGACAACTGGGCAAGAAACAGGGGCAGGCAAGAAACGGGTTCAGGCTGGCTCTGTAGAAAAGTGGCAAGCGGTAAGAGAATCATGATGTTGTGGGTAAGCACCATCAAGTTCAATTCTCCGCATCTGCTCCAATAGCTTTTCCCTTTGCAGTAGCACCCGAGAACGGGGACACCCACAAATAAATTTGCCAGAGCCCTTGGAATCCCGTAAACTAGTTTCCATCACATCCCGTTTCCTTGGAATAGAGGTGAAACGAAGGCTAGGCAAGCGCGTGGTGAATACATCAACCCTGATGAGATTCAGGTTGTTCATGCGGTTCAGCACTGTGTTTGGCAGGCTTTTCTGCGTGGCATTGATAAAAACAGCGGCAATAACTACGAACATCGCCGCCAATGGATCCGTGACCGTTTCGAATTCCTTGCCTCGGTGTTTGGCATCGATTGCTTGACCTACACGGTTCTCTCCAATCACCTCCACATCGTGCTGCGAGCTTCGTCCTGATGTCGTTAAATCTTGAACTGATGAAGAGGTGGCTCGGCGTTGGTGTCGTCTCTTTTCCAAGCAACGTGATAAAGCCGGGAAGCCAGTAGAGCCAAACGAATTCGAGCTGAACAGGGTTTTGTTGAACGCGCAAAAGCTGGCTGAAGTGCGTCGTCAACAGTCACACATGCACGCTCCAGGCAGCGCTTATTTTGCTAGTTGGCGGCACCAAGCGAGGAAGTATTCATTCAGTCTGCAGCTCTTCTGTGT
>CAYOZV010000049.1:24950-26667 GCA_964408465.1 uncultured Pirellulaceae bacterium | reverse complement strand
AGAGCCAAATCTACGGTTCGTGTTCGACGCGTCACCCATCTAAAGTGAGTGCCATTGGACTTCCCTTGGTTTCTATAACGCCAAGCCGCAGTGCCATCGTGGTTGCTGCCCCGCGGCTGATAAAATCACAGCCTGTCGGCAAAAGGCGATGATAAAAAGGCCGCAGTTCTCACTGCGACCCTTGGTTTTCATCTGGCAGATTGGCTCACACCTAAGCAACGGCCAATTCATCGACCTCTTTCGCCAGACGTTTTCGCGCGACATGCAGCCGACGTTTGATCGTACCCAAAGGTGCCTCAAACTGGTCGCTCATCTGCAACAGGCTCTGACCTTGGACGTAGAACGCGACAAGCGTGTCTCGATCCATTTCACCAAGACGATCCAAACCCGCGCGAACCTGATCCTTACGCTCGTCGGCCAGAACGGTGTCTACGGGAGAACGGGTATCGGAGACGGTTGCCTCTAACGTCTCTGGTTCCACAGAGATCGCGAGCGTTTTTCGGACGGTCTTGTTGATGGCCATACGAACGGTAATCTGACGCAACCAACCGATGAAGCACTCCGGGGTTCGCAGTTGACCGATCTTTTGCATCGCCTGCACAAAAACATCCTGAGTCAGCTCTTGAGCATCAGCAGCAGATCGCAGTCGTCGGTTGGCGATGGCCAGAATCGTGGGTTGAAAACGCTCGAACAGTTCACCGAAAGCAGCACGGTCACCGGATTGGGCGGCGCGAACCAGATCGGCAGTGGATCGAATTTCGTTTAATTGAGTGGTGATGGCATTCATGGTTCTCTTTTTCTGAATACGAACGCCCCCTTAGGTGGGAGGTTCGATAAATCGTGAAGGGGATCGTGCAGAAGCGAGAATCAGTGCTTGCGATTTGTGTACGGACAAGCACAAGAGACTCGGAACTTAATCCCAGACGCTGGAGAAGCTAATTTTTCGTTGCCTTGGCTTCCGTTGAAACTTTGGCGACGCTGACCAAAATGGTCTTAGCTAGATCGCTGCGGTCTGAGCGACTCGGTTTGAGTCATCCGTTGATGGTCGATGGCATCAATGCCTCGTTCATCAATGGTTTGGACCCAACTGCCGGGGTAATTAACCTCGGTCGCGGTAGCCGGAATCAGCCCTGCGGTGGATGCATAATTTGCATTCACATAGGCCGGATTTATCCCGGTGCTTACCGCGCCTAATAGCCGCAGCAGGCCGTCGGCACACGATTTGAGGTGCAAGCATTGCGAGGATGATTTGCACAACATCTGTGTACCTTCGGCGCTGAAACGGATGACGTTTGCGATTGAAGTAAAGATGTTTGAACGCATTTCATTGCTCCCGCGTGACTCGCACGCATTGAAAGAGAACCTTGGGTGCCGTTTGCGATTGTGGCAATTTGGCCAAAAACGCAAACGGGATGTGATGGCAAAACGATTCGAGAAAAAGACCGAATCCAAGCCATCAGAACTATAGCACAAAATCGGCTGATAGCCGTGGGAATCCTGACCCACACCCTACAGACGACTTCGGCACTGATAGGTTCGCGCGTTTGCTATTTTTTTCAAAGAAATTTCGTCAGTGGTCGCTTGTGAAATTTATCACAAGGATTGAACGGTAAAACTGTGTTTTTCTCAGTTTTCGCTCTTAACGCGCGCGGCACGTAGTTGACGTAGTGGATCTTGTTAAAGATCCCAGCGCCGCCATTCCACGCCGCCTATCAAA
>CAYOZV010000049.1:6326-24850 GCA_964408465.1 uncultured Pirellulaceae bacterium | reverse complement strand
CGCCGGATTTTTAACAAAATCCACTACACCCTCATTCAAATCATTTCATCGCCGGCGGCGTCACCGTTTCAAAAAACTTTTGCACATCGGCGAACTTGGGGCGGTACTCGCCGTGAACCGACCCCGGCACGTAGTGGATCTTGTTAAAGATCCCAGCGCCGCCATTCCACGCCGCCTATCAAACTGAGTTCACTTGCGATCCCCCCGCCGGATTTTTAACAAAATCCACTACACCCTCATTCAAATCATTTCATCGCCGGTGGTGTCACCGTTTCAAAAAGCTTCTGTACATCGGGGAACTTAGCGTCAGTGTCGCCAGCCTTTACCCGCGCCGCGTACAAATCGGCCTTTAATTCTTTGAACTTCTGCGCGTAAGCGGGATCGTCGATCAGATTCTTCATCTCCTTGGGATCGTTCTGAATATCGTAAAGCTCCCAGAACGGTTCGGTATCACTGACGCGGTCAGGATTGTAATACCACTCTTCTTTCAATTTTCGACCGTAGAAAAAGATCAATTTGAATTGCTGGTTACGGATACCAAAATGAGCCGGATTGTCGTGGTGCGCCATGTGCATCCAGTACCGGTAGTAAGAACTCTTGGGCCAATCCTCTGGCGTGTCGCCGGTCAGGTTGGAGACAAAACTGCGGCCCTGCAGGGCTTGATCTGGTTCCAGCTGTTCGATGAACTTATCGGCGCCCGCCATCTCCAGCAGCGTGGGGCAAAAATCTACGTTGTTGATGATGTCCTCATTGACGGTCCCGGCCTTGAATTGCTTGGGGTAGCGCACCAGGAAAGGCATCCGCAGCGATTCCTCGTACATCCAACGTTTGTCAATATAGTCGTGTTCGCCCAGCATGAATCCCTGATCTGCGGTGTAGATGATGATCGTGTTATCCAGTTCACCGGTTGCTTTTAAATGGGCCAGCAAACGTCCGACGTTGTCATCGACGCCTTTGACGGTGCGTAAGAACTTCTTTATATAACGCTGGTAAGACTCGGTCGTGTACTGATCGTCGTCCAACGTTTGGTCAACGAACATGTGCATGCCCATGTTGCGCCGTTTGTTGCGATTGGAAACGCTGGTTCCAAAGCTATCTTTTCCGACGGGGCCATGCTGCCCGCGGTCGCGCAGACTTTTGGGTTCAGGGATGGTTTCGTTTTGATAAAGAAAGTCATAACGCTCCGCATTTTCAAAATCGTCGTGCGGTGCTTTAAAGTGATGCATCAAAAAGAAGGGCTTGTTTTTTTGTTTCCGCGTCTTGAGCCACTTCAACGAAATGTCGGTGACCGCGTCGGAGGAATGCTTGTGAATGCGCATCGTATTTTTGGGCCATGGCTTAGGCCCCCGCACGCGGAACTCAGGATTGTGATACCAACCTTGCCCCGGCAACACGGTGTAAAAATCAAACAGCTCCGGTTCGACCTTTAGATGCCACTTGCCGATCATCGCCGTTTCATAGCCTGCCTGTTTAATCAATCGCGGCACGGTATGTTTACGAATATCCAGCGGTTGAATCAGCGTCGTGACGCCGTTGACGTGGGAGTACTGCCCGCTGAGGATCGTCGCGCGGCTGGGCGTGCAGATGCTGTTGGTGCAAAAGCAATTGGCCAATCGTACGCCTTCGGTCGCCAACCGGTCAATGTTGGGCGTCGGATTCAGGTAAGCCAATCGGCTGCCGTAACATCCAATGCCCGTCGACGTGTGATCGTCAGACATGATGTACAAAATGTTCGGCTTTTTCTCGTCGCCATCGGAGCCAGCGGCGTTGTTTTCGTCGGCACCGGCGCCCCGCATCGCGCTAAGACAGAAACAGACGCAGACCGCGAGGGACAACAAACCTTTCGCCGCGCAAAAATCGCGGCCATCTAAAATAACGCGGCTCTCCTGAAAAACGCGGCGATTGAAAAACGGCGGAAACAGTGCGTTTGGCAAGGGCATAATCAAATCCTGCGATGGTAACGGGTTCGCCAGAATCGTTCGGCGGATTCTGAGCAAACTGAAATAGTTAACAATCAGTCTAGGTGAATTGCCCCTTTTTGCAAATTCGAGGTTAGGATTTTAGCGGACGCAGGGCCGATTCGATTTGGGAGAGCTTCACCCCGAAAACCGCAATGGCTATTTTCTCAAGCGCTGAAAGGTCGCCTGAAAGATGCGTGACGCGCGGCGAATGCGTGAAGCTTTCCCCCGGTTTTAAAGCGAGCGCCGGGCTGACGGTTTCGAGTTCGAAAAATCCGCCCATGCTTTGCCCCGAGTCATTGGGCCCGTCGTTATAGGCGTTCACCACGTCCCCCGCAAAAGGCTGGTCCTGATATTCCCAGAGGTTGTTGGTGTATCCGTCGGGAGCCGATGCGGGCAAGTTATATTCGACGATGGTCAGTTTTTGGGTCGTTGGGTTCCAGCCGCCGATCGGTGAACAGGCCCGTGCGAAGGAGATGCCCAGCTTGCTGCGGAAGTTTCCGTCGCCCCTTAGAAAAACCAAATTCAGTTTTTCCGAAACGGCAATTCGATCAGGCCCCAGCTCGCCAAAATAATCGGCCGTCACGATCGGGCCCAACTCCGCCTCACTGCCGGGCTTGAAAGGAATGATCATCACCGCGTCGTCGGCCGGGGGATTGAGGCAAATTGACCAAAGACCAATCAATCCCGTTTGGGCCACCCATGGATGGCTGCCGGTGTTGGTAATTTTATTGGAAGACTCGTGGCAAACGACATCCAGAACTGCAGGAAGCACCAGCCCCAAACCTTGCTCGACGTCGGCGCGATTTTTCAACTCCACGCGGCGTTCAAGTTGGAACTCAAAAGTGAAGCCACTCATGTTCATCAGCGTGGCATCTTTTTGATAGGTAAATGAATGATCGCAGCGGTCGACCAACTCAAAACTTTCGGTATCAATGCACTTAGGCGTCCGCCAATTGGCAAACGACATTTCGACATCAGGATCAAAGAAGACCGAAAACTGTCCGCCTTCGGGCGAAATCCAGATACGATCTTCGCCGCCACACATGTTCAGCTGCGGATCGACCAACCCTCTTTCAACGGCTCGGCGGCTGATGAACCCGTTGCTGTGGACAGAGGTGCCCGAAGATTTGGACGTCATCGTCCGGCCTTGCAACGCCGCCACGCAGGCGATTTTTGCACCTTCGGCATTCTCCAGTACGTCAACTTCAAAGTGCTTCGTGAGGAAATCAACGTCATCATCAAAAGTTGCTAGCTCAGCCATGTTGTCTACGTCTCGGCTAGTTTGTGCGGGAAAGAATTAACAAATCACCATTGTAAACATGTTCGGACGCGCTCAGGAGAAAAGACGGTAGGGAGCGACTCGATTTTGCAAATTTCGTCCTCCAAACCGAGGGCTCCAATGGCATCCGCTTGGACAACAGATTCGCGCCGCGCAACCCCAGGGGCACGCGTCCTGCGGCTAAAAAGTGGGCCAATGTCAGGAATGTTAAACCTTGCGGCCTGCGAAGCTTTACGCGGTCACGTCATCGCTATCGGATGCATGGGTCATCCTGCTGATGCCTGTTATACCGGGCCGATGCTAATGATATCCCAACGTACCAACGCAGTGATCCAAATGACTTTGCCGACCTCGCAGCCTAATAAAAAAACGAATCTCAGTCGTGTTCTAAAACGATGGAGATCTATCGCGCCCGCTCTTTTGGGCGTCGTTACATTGATCGGTTGTGCATCACAGACAAAATCAAATTTGCAATTCGATCAGATCGCAGAGACGCCGTGTCAAAGTTTTCTTCAGCAGATTGAAACGCCCGATCTTCAATGCGAAACCTGCACGACCGGAGACGAATTGCTTACTTCGGTGCCGCTGACCATCAGCAACTACCAAGACACCGCATCGTGGGATTTAACCATCGACCAATGTGTTGAGATGGCTTTGGCCAACAGCAAAGTTATGCAAAAACTCGGCGGCGTCGTCGTGTCGGCGCCGCAAGGCGTTAACACGCTGTACGACCAAGCGATTCAAGAGACCGGCTTGGGCAGTGTTGAGGATGCTCTGGCTGATTTTGATGCTCAGTTGTCTTCGAGCTTCACCTACAATCGCAGCGAGCGCGAATTCAACAACCTGTTCTTCGGCGGAGGCACTCCCCGACTGACCAGCAACACGTCTAACTTCAGCACCGAACTTTCAAAACAGACTGCCGCGGGCACTTCGTTCTCAATGAGCAGCACCACGCTCTACGATCGTAACTCGTCGCCGGCGAACTTATTCGGTTCCAGTTATGACGTGCTGAATCTGCTGGAGGTACGCCAGCCGCTGTTGCGTGGAAGCGGGACGGCCGTCAATCGCATCGCGGGCCCCAATGCGGTCCCCGGCCAATACGATGGTGTTTTAATCCGACGCATCCGCAGCGACATCTCGTTAGCCGATTTTGAAATTTCAGTCCGCGATTTAGTACGCGATGTCGAACGCGCCTACTGGGAGTTGTACTTCGCGTATCGTGACCTGGACACCAAGATTGCCGCCCGCGAATCATCGCGCGAAACATGGGAGAATCGCAAACTGCGTTTTGACAATGGGCTGGGCCGTCCTGACGACGAAGCACAGGCTCGCCAGCAATATTATTCCTTCAAAGGCCAAGCCCAAAATGCACTGACGGGGACCAGCACCGGTCAGGTCGGCGTCTACAGCACCGAACGTAACCTGCGTCGGTTGCTGGGTATCGCCGCCGCCGACGGGCGATTGATTCGCCCCGCCACAGAGCCCGTGTTGGCACCGGTCGCGTTTGATTGGAACCAATCGCAGACATCGGCGTTGCAGACGCGTGTCGAACTTCGCCGACAGAAGTGGGCGATCAGCCAACGTGAACTTGAGCTGTTGGCCGCCAAGCAATTGAACAAGTGGCGTTTGGATGTCGTTGGCCAATACGGATTCCGTGGCTTTGGCGACAACTTATTTGGTTCGCGCGATCGCAACAACGGCAGCGCCATCAGCGAGTTATTAGAGGGTAATCTTGACGATTGGTCGGTCGGCGTTGAACTGGGCGGAGCGATCGGTAACCGTGCCGGCCATCTGGCGATTCGCAGCGCCGAACTTTCACTGGCGCGAGAACGGTCGGTTTTAAAAGAACAGCAGCGCCAAATTCTGCACGACCTCAACGCGGCCTACACAGAAGTCGATCGTGCCATGGAGGTGATGAAGACGAACTTCAACGCCCGGATTGCGGCCTTTGACGAACTGGAACCTAAACGCAAACGTGTCGAAGAGGGGCAAGATCAAGTCTTCTTTTTGCTGGACGCTCAATCCCGCACCGCGACCGCCGAAAGCGCTGTTCACCGCGCCGTGGCGGACTACAACCAAGCCCTGTTGAATTATACCTACACTGCCGGCGATCTTCTTTCTCACTACAACATTCGCCTGACCGAAGGCCCGTGGGACAGCTACTCCAACGACCGCGCCTACGAGAAAGCTCAGCGGCAAAAAAACCAGCCCGCCGCCGGCAGTTTAAATGACCTGCCAGCGGTCAGCGCCGGTGCCCATCTGCAGCAGTAACCAATCAGCGGATTATGGGAGAGCTTGCGAAGGCTCGCGATTACAAAACCGACGTAAAAATTGTCACCTCCAGAACTTCGTACTGCTAACCCAATACTGGGCAAACACTGCTATACTGAGACGAGAGAACATTTGGTTGTTTGTCGTTTTTTGATAACGGATTGCGATGGATTTGGGTTTCATAATTGGATTTGACCGCCCAGAATTTCTGTGGCTGCTGCTGGTCATCCCTGTCGTCTGGTACTTCAGCTACGACAGTCTCGCCGGTTTGGGCCCATGGCGTCGGTTGTTTTCGCTGGCACTGCGAACGGCCGTGTTGTCGTTGATCATCGCGGCGCTGTCTCAGATGCAGTGGCGATTGAAAACGGACCGCCTGACGGTGCTGTATCTGTTGGATCAAAGCGACAGCGTTTCGGCCGCCGATAAACGGCTGATGTTGGAGTACGCGTTTCGCCAATCGGAAATGCACCGCCGCGAAAATGACAAGGCCGGCGTCATCGCGTTCGGCGCCAACGCAAAGATCGAAGCCGCGCCGTTCGCGGGCCAGCTTCCCTTCTCCAGCCGCATCGATTCCGCAGGTCAGATCAACACCGGCGGCACGTCCATCGAATCAGCGCTCAAGATCGCGCAATCCGCATTCCCCGAAGGCACCGCGCGGCGCGTGGTCATTATCTCCGATGGGAACCAAAACGCGGGCGACGCCCTAGGCATCGCTCAGTCTATGGCCGCCCAAGGCATCGGCATCGACGTCGTGCCTGTCAAATTGTTGGCTTCCCAAGACGTAGCGGTGGACAAGGTCGACATCCCCACCAACATCCGCAAGGGCCAAGAGTTTGAGATCCGCGTCGCGCTGACCAATAAAACCCAGCCAACCCAAGACAACCCCACCGGCGAAGTCACCGGGCAGCTCTCGATCACTAACAATGTCATCAGCCGCAACTCAAAAGACGGTTTGCTCAAACAATCGGTCACGCTGCAACCGGGTAAGAATCTGTTCTCCTTCAATCACAAGTTGGACCGATCGGCGATGTATTCTTTAATCGCCGAATTCGAACCGGACGACGTTGCGGCGGACGTGATCAGCGAAAACAACACGGCCTCGGCGTTCACTCACGTGCGTGGCAAAGGCAAAGTGTTGCTGATCAAGGACGCCGCCGGACCGGATGAGTCCGACTATTTAGTCGACGGACTGACGGCCAACGAGATTGAGGTCGTCGTGCGTCAGTCCAGCAACGCTTACCAATCGTCGGCAGATTTATTGCAGTACGACACGGTGGTCATGGCCAACGTCGCGCGAGCCTCGGACGAAGCAGGCAACGAATCCGACGTCGATTCGTTCTCCGATGAACAGATAAAAATGTTGGTCGACAACTGCGAGCATTTTGGCTGTGGCATTGTGATGATCGGCGGGGACCGGTCCTTTGGTGCCGGCGGGTGGTCCAATTCGCTGTTAGAGAAAGCGATGCCGGTCGATTTTCAAATCAAAAACAGCAAGGTCGCCGCCGTGGGAGCATTGGCGATGGTGATGCACGGCTGCGAGATGGCCAACGGTAATCACTGGCAAATCAAAGTCGCCGAAGAAGCGATCAAGGTGCTGGGCCCGATGGATTATTGCGGCGTGATTGATTGGGCCGACTACACGGCAAAACCGCGCTGGATGTGGAAGTTCGACAAGGTCAACGGCGGCGTGGATCGGATCTATGGAAATCGGAGGAAGATGTTGGGGTTGGTCAGCCGCATGAACACCGGTGACATGATGGATTTCAACGCCCCGATGAAAACAATTCTGGTCGGACTGGATAAGGTGGATGCCTCGATGAAGCACGTCATCATCATCAGCGACGGTGACCCGACGGCACCCACAAACAAATTGCTCAGCGAATTCGCCAAGCGGAAGATCAAGATCAGCACCTGTGCGATTGGCACCCACGGTCCGGCGGCCAGTGCGACACTGAAGAAGATCGCGCGCGTCACCGGCGGAAAATACTACGTCGTGAAAAAAGCCTCGGCCTTGCCCCGCATTTACCAGCGCGAGGCCCGACGAGTCGCCAAGCCTGTGATCTACGAATCGAAACAGGGAATCGGTGTCACCACGCCCAGTGGTTTCGCCAATCATGAAATCCTCAAAGGCATCGACCTTTCGGCGATGCCTCCGTTTCTGGGATATGTCATGACGACCGTGAAATCTAGCGGCCTGGTCGAGCGTTTGGCGTTGGCTGACCAGCCCAACCAAGAAGGCACCTCAGCAAACCGGACGCTGCTGGCGACGTGGCGATATGGCAACGGGCGGACGGTCGCCTTCACCAGCGACGCCGGCGATCGCTGGACCTCGAACTGGTTAGCCACGCCCCAATATCAGAAACTGTTTTCGCAGATGGTGCGCTATTCCATGCGTCCGATCACCGAAAAAGGCAACTTTACGGTGGCCTCGGAAATGCGCGACGGGCAGGCGCGGATCACCGTGACGGCCCTTAATGAGGACGACGAGTTTCTAAATTTTTTGGACCTCTACGGTTCGGGGCTCAGCGGCGACGATTCGGTTGATTTGGATTTCAAACAGGTCGGGCCCGGTCGCTACGTCGCTCAGCAGGAGATCGGCGCACAAGGGAATTGGTTGTTTACGATCTTCCCAGGCAAAGGGTATCAGCGTTTGATGACGGGGCTGAACGTTCCCTATTCCAAAGAATATTCCGATCGCGAATCCAATCTGTCGATGCTGCAGTCGCTGGCCAGCTTCCCCCCGCGCGGTGGAGAGGTGGGCACGCTGACCGATGTGGCGTTGAAGAAATCTTCGATGGACCAGTTGCTGGAATTCAACACCTTTCGCCCAACGTTGACGTCCGCGATCAGCATCGAAGACATTTGGCCTTTGCTGGTGACTTTGTGCGGTGCCGTTTTCTTCGCCGATGTATTCGTGAGACGTGTGGCGATTTCGTTTGACTGGGTGGGAAATAGTTGGCGTTGGCTGAGCTCAAAACTTAGCCGTTCACCGGCGGCGGAAATTTCCTCCAGCATGACGCGGCTTCAATCGCGCAAAGCTGAGATCGAGAAAGACATTGAATCGAAACGCGCCGCGGTAAAGTTTGCGCCTGAGAAACCGCCGGCCGCCACCAGCGGGAAGCAGCAGTTAGAGGACGTGATTGCCAGCGAGATCGAGAAAACGCCCGCACCGCTGCCAAAAATTGACCGCAAACCTGACGAAGACGACGAAACCTCGTTCACACAAAGATTGCTGGACGCAAAGAAGAAAGCTCGCCGCGATCAAGATACAAACTGATATATTAAAGAGAGCCACTGAACATGGTCGCCTTTGGATCCCCGCAAGAAGCGTTCTTTCGCGGCAAGGCTCATTGCAACCGGTGCTAATGCCCTTGAGATAATAAAATCACCGCCTCGAATCGCAAGACGACGATGTCCGTCCCCCAAAAACGAAAGCCGCACAACTCCATGAGCAACGAAGACTCGTTCCAACAGCAGGCCGAACAATTTCGCCAGCGTTATAACCAAATCAAAGACGAAATTGGCAAAGTCATTGTCGGCCATGACGATATCGTGCATGGCGTGCTGACGTGCATGATGATCGGTGGGCATTGCCTGTTAGAGGGCGCCCCTGGTTTGGGGAAGACGCTACTGGTGTCGACGTTGGCCAAGGTGCTTTCTCTGGACGGCAATCGAATTCAATTCACGCCTGACCTAATGCCGGCCGATATTTTGGGCACCAACATGGTCGCCGAAACTCTCGATGGGAAGCGCTCGTTTCAGTTCCAAAAGGGGCCGATCTTTACGCAGATTTGTTTGGCCGATGAGATCAACCGCGCGACGCCGAAAACCCAATCGGCGATGCTTGAAACAATGCAGGAAGGCACCGTCACCGTGGGGGGGGAAACTCATGTGCTGAAGCAGCCCTTCTTCGTCTTGGCCACGCAAAACCCGATCGAACAGGAAGGAACATATCCGCTGCCCGAAGCGCAATTGGATCGCTTTCTTTTCAAGCTGATTGTCGGTTACTCCAACCGGGAGGAACTGTCGGAGATTTTGGAGCGGACAACCAAAGGTTTTTCCGCCGACGTGAATCCGGTGATGGATGGCGACGAAATTATCAAATGGCAGAAATTGGTGCGCGAGGTGATTCTGGCCGACCATCTGCGAGACTACATTGTCCGACTGACCATCGCGACGCACCCCAAAGGTCCTCACGCAACGGACATTACGAATCAGTATCTCCGTTGGGGCGCCAGCCCGCGCGGGGCTCAAGCGATTGCGTTAGCAGCGAAGGTACGTGCATTGTTGGAAGGGCGATTCAACGTCAGTTTTGAAGATATTCGCGGCGTGTATTTGCCGGCGATGCGCCATCGCGTTGTTTTGAATTTCGAGGCTCAGGCGGAATCGATCGACGCCGATCAAGTGTTGCTGGAGATATTAGATTCGGTGAAAGAGAAGGTTGACGCGTAGCGTGTCGTTGCCTTTGGCGACGCGAAAGGGCGATTGCGTGCGACCGTACTTTCGCTCAGCCAAAGGCGACAGTGACGCGTTTGCGCTGGTAGTCCTCAGAAAGAACAACTTGATTCGTAAACTCAAACAGCTCAACAAAGACATAGAATCGTGTACAGAGTGCTCGCGGTTGATCAAACATTGCCGCAAAGTGGCTGTTGAGAAACGAGCCGCGTATCGTGACTTTGAATATTGGGGCAAACCGGTGCCCAACTTTGGTGACGCACCCGCCGAGATTTTGATCGTGGGGCTCGCCCCGGGCGCCCACGGCGCCAATCGTACCGGCCGCATGTTCACCGGAGACCGCAGCGGCGACTGGCTTTATCGGGCTCTGCACAAAGCAAAATTAGCCAACCAACCGATCTCAACAGACCGTAACGATGGCCTTAAGTTGACCGGATGTGCGATCACGAACGTCTGTTGCTGTGCACCGCCGGATAATAAACCCAAGACCGAAGAGGTAAAAACCTGCGCGACGTTTCTCAACCGTACGATCGAACTCTATCAGCCGAAGGTGTTTCTGGCGCTGGGCGGATTGGCATGGCGAGCGACGTTGAAACATACGATCGAGCGCGACTGGGTGGTTGCACCGTCGCCGCGGCCTAAATTTGGGCACGGCGCGAAAGTAAAGATGACCGACGGTCGTTGGATGCTTGGCTGCTACCACCCCAGCCAACAGAACACGTTCACTGGTAGACTGACGGAGAAGATGCTGAATGACGTTTTCAAAACGGCAAAGCGATTAGCCAAATGACCAGGCGAAATAAATACGCGAAGTGATTGAGCGAAATAAACAGATGACGTAGTGGAGTGTGGTTAAACCTCCGCTTTGTCTCACCGTTTCCGGACAAGGCATTTGGTGATGTCAGCTCAGGACCTTTGACAAGATCCACTACGGGCTATTGACTGCGAAACTTCGTCATGCGAATTTCATTTCCTGCGTCATTGAATTCGACTTCGTCCATGAACGCTTTAATCAGCACCAAGCCCCGCCCCACGCCATCGCGGTAGCTCTCAGCATCGCTGGCCTCGGGCACCGTTGATGTATCAAAACCGGGCCCTTGGTCGCGGACGACAATCCGAACCGACGCCGGCGAAATCAACGCCTGAACGTAAACGGTGCGGTCCTTATAGGGAGCCTCGTTCATGCGCTGGCTGATGATGGTCCGACTGGCGACGGGAAATTCTTTACGCGCTATTTCAAGGTTGCCTCGAAACATCGCGTTGGTCAATGCGTTCTCAAACGCGAGGCCGACTTGAACTTGGGTTCGACCGTTGAGCGTTCCTTGCCCGACGGCGACCTGTTGAACCATTTCGACCAACGGTTCGATGATCTCGGGATCGGAAACAAGATTGAATTCAAAGTCCGTTTTGACAGAGCATTCCAATAGTTTCTTATAGCTATTATCGGTTTGGGTGAGCGCTAAAACATGGCCCACGGTCTCCACCAAACATTCGGCCAGATCCGTCTTGGGTACGAAGCTGGCGGCTCCGTTGGCCAAGGCCTGAGCGGCGATGGATTCGCTGCCATGAGCGGTCATTAAGATTACGGGCAGGTCCGGATAGCTATCGTTGATTTTCATCACCAACTGCAGCCCATCAAGGTCGGGCATCTGCAAATCGGTAACGACCAGATCCGGTTTAGACTCCCTGATTAGATCCAGCGCTTGGTGCCCATTTTCGGCGTAATAAACGTTGACTTCCCCAGCGGACTCCAGCAATCCGCCGGCCAATCGGCGGTCTACCGCGGTATCGTCAACGATTAAAACTGAGGCCATCACACTCTCCTTGAAAATGGGTTCGGTATTTGATTCGGCGGTAGACTGAAATCGCGTTCTCTCTGTTCACGGTGCCCACAGTATTCACCGTGGCCGGCCGCCATTGTGATTGACAATTCATAAGATCGAGCACTCGGTCATCCAACCATCGACAAACGATCGACCGGAAGACCTCTGTTTTATAACAGGCCGCCCATCAAATCTACAAAAATCCAATCCAATTTTTTATTGTTTTGCGACCGGTGCAGTAGAGTCCCAAGGAAGCAGCGCTCCGTTTCAGACTTTAAGCAGGCACCAAATCGTCGCGCGGACCGATCACGATCGTCATGGGGTCTTCCATGGGATATTTTTTCAGCGCCGCGTTAACTTCATCGGAAGTCACGTTCTGATAAACGTCGGCAATTTGTTGCGGCGTCCGGAATGCCTGCCGGTTTAGCCACTGGGTGCCGACGGAAAACATACGCGTTTCGGTGCGTTCGCTGGCAAGGAGGATGTGCGAAGCGATCTTCTTCTTCGCCATCGTCAACTCTTTTTCACTCACGCCATCTTGGACCGCTTTGGCAAGGACGTTCTTCATGCGTGCCAGGTTGTTTTGAGCTTCGTCGGGGTCGCAGCAGACCACCGTCATGACGCTGCCGCACCCCTGATACTCGTTGGCACCTACGCCTGCGGATTCCGCCAACCCCGAATCCAGAAACTCCCAGTAGAAACGACTGCCAGCGTCGTCGCCAAGAATCGTTGCCGCGACACGCGCGGCATAGCGGTCCTCACTTTCCATCGACGCGCCGGGGGAGAGTTGCAGAATGTACTGCTGATGCGCGTTGGGTTTGTGGAGCGTCGTGAAACCGCTGTTGAAGCTGGGCACGATAGGTTCACGTGACGCTTCGAAGTTTTCCCAGTGCCCGCATTGCTGATCGACAGTTTCGACAAGCGCGTCGAAGTCAATTTTGCCTGCAACCGCCAACGCCATGTTCGACGGACTGTAACGCAATCGGAAGTAATCGCGCATCGCCTCGGGGGTAAGGTCGGTCACCGACTGCACCGTCCCAAGAACGCTTTGCCCCAACGGATGGTCACCGAAAAAAGCGTCCATGATTTGCTCATAGCCACCATAAGGCGGTTGGTCGGCGTACATCATGATCTCTTCGATGATGACTTTTTTCTCGGTCTCAAAATCTTCCAACCGAAGGCTCGGCCGCATAATATCCGACAGCAATTGGACCACGTCGTTTTGAAATTCGGGCAGAACCGCCGCATGGTAGATGGTGCTTTCTTCGCTGGTGCGGGCATTGCTGTGGGAGCCCATTTCGTCCAATTGCAAATTAACATCTGCCGCCGAACGGTTGGGTGTGCCTTTGAAGACCATGTGCTCCAGAAAATGGCTGACGCCGCTGATCTCAGAGGTTTCGTCGCGAGAACCGGCACGCACGAAGAAACCGAACGCCGATGTGTGGGCATGTTCATTGCATTCGGCAAGGATTTGCAAGCCGTTGTCGAGCGTATGGGTGCGGTAGTTCATAGGTAGTTGGGTAAATTACTTTTTTGGATCAGTGAATTTAGCGCGGCTGGTCATTGGGTTGGAAAACTGAGCGGCATTGGGATCGTTTCGCTTTTGCCTAACGGGCAGCCCAAAGATTCGATCAAAACGGCTCAATCACCGATTCGACCAAACGGCTCAGACGGTCTCAACATCGCGCAAGGCGAGTGCCGCGCTGCCCAAGGTGACCAACGAGAAATTTGCCGGCGGATGTTTGCTTAAATAGTCATTAACTTTTTCAACGGTCATCGAATTGATGTTTTCAAGGATCTCGTCCAATGTGCGGACGCGTCCTAAATGGAACCAGTTGCTGTTGATTGCGTTGGCGCGGGAGCGGCAGGATTCCTGCTGCGAAACCAGCCCGCTGCGAATTTGAATCTTCAACCGTTTCAGTTCCGCTTCGGTAACGCCGGCGCTCATTGATCGTAGTTGTTCTAGGATCACGTCCAGCGTTTCTTGGGCGCGTGCGGTCGTCGTGCCGGCATAGCAAAACACACCAGCGGATTCCTTGACGCTGTGATTGGATGCGAAAACGGTGTAACACAGTCCGCGTTTCTCGCGGACCTCAGTAAATAAACGCGAACTCATTCCATCGCTCAATACGCCAATCGCACAACGATTCAAATAGTAGTTCTCATCGGAGTAAGTGCACCCGTCGAAGCCGACGATGATGTGAGTTTGTTCGCTGTCGAAGGGAATGTGTTCAACGCCCTTGGGCGGTGAAGTTGGCACGACCGCAGGAGGTGGGCTGCTTTTCCAGTCGTCAAACAATTTCCCCACTTCGTCAACGACGCTGTTGAACTCAAACTGCCCCGCGACCGCGATGATCAAGCCGTCGGGTTGATAGAAACGCTCGTGAAATTTCTCCAGGTCCTCTAAGGTAATCGCTTGAATCGACTCGATCGTGCCGTCGCTGTCTCGCCCATCAGGGTCGCCATAAAACCGAGCCTTCATTCTGGCCATCGCCTGTTGAGGCAAGTCGTCTGCGGTGGCTGCGATTTCTTGCAGGCAGACCATGCGGCCTTCTTCTAATTGGACCTCGGGCAGATGGGGGCGCCGCAGTAAGTCGGCCGTCACCTTCAACGCCGGCAGCAGTTCGCTGGCGATCATCGCACCGCCGAAGTGGGTATGGTAGTTCCCCGCCGACGATGAAAAATCGACGCCCAGCATTTGCAGGGCTTCGACGAATTGACGACTGTCGTAATCTCCGCAGCCGCGCTGAACCATCTCGCAAAGAAAGTTCGCGGTGCCAATTTTTTCCTTTTCGTCATAGCGGCTGCCCGCCGGAACCGAAAGCGCGAAGGCCGCCGATTGCAACCACGGCATGGGCTGGCCGACCAAGGTCAGACCGTTGGCGAACTGATGGGTGAGGATCGTTTGTTGCTTCATTCAAAAACCGAACTGCTTCAATCAGACTGTCATTTCTAAGGGCCTTATCTTAGCCGATTTTTACCATCTCAATAATTGGGCATCTGCGAAAATGAGCGCCGCAGCGACACAGGCCACACATTAAACCGGCGTTTCTTATTACGGCGATGATGCGGCCTGAACGTTCAAGAGGAGGTTTTGTCGTGAGAAGTTGTTCCGCCGGGAAGCCGCAACATAGTCCGGTAGCCCGGTTGGGCCTTGTTCGGCCCAGCCAGGTGGGACCATGCGGAATGAAAAAAGCCTCCCCGTCGAACGACAAGAAGGCTTAATTTTTCGTTCTCAGAAACTGAGGTGGGACTATGCGTCGCCTTCAGTTGCTTCTTCTGGAGAAGGAGTCTCTTCTGGAGCAGGCGTAGACTCTTCAGCGGGAGGATCAACAACTTCGCCCGCATCGGGAGAAGGCTCAACGCTGCCGTCGATGACGTTGCTCTCTTGAGAACCTTCGCCTGAATCTGCTGTTTCGACGATTGTCGACTCGCCAACGCTGACGACAGTTTCGCCGTTGATGACAGCACCTACGGCCAGAGTGGTTTCGCTTCCGTAAGAAGTGTACACGCCACCGGTGTAAGTTGCTTCGCCGCCAGCCATTATAACTTCGCCACCGGTTGAACCGCAACCGCAAGACGAAACAGGTGCACTGTCATAAACAGGTGCTGATACGACTGGCTGGCTGTAAACTGGTGCTGCTGCAACAGGCGCCGAGTAAACCGGTGCGGCGACAGGTGCTGAGTAAACAGGCTGGCTGTAAACGGGTGCTGGAGCCGCGTAAACTGGCTGTGCAGAACTGAAGACAGGGGCGGCTGTACCGCTACATGTTGGGCACTGCGCCATAGCGATTGATGCACCTGCGGTGAACAATGTTGCAACTGCGAACGCTACAAACTTTCTCATAACATCTCCTCGTTTTTTTTCGATGAACTGATACCGCCGAAATTTTATTTGCTGCGCCCTGCGACGGGTCAAACAAGCCGCAACGATTGATTTAGAAACTGTAGCGCTTGCAAAGGCCACGCAAGCGTTAAAGTAAGTCGAATAGATTAACGGCACCAAAGGCGGTGTCAAGTAATAAAACAACCGCGGAGGGCCCCCGTTTTACGGGGGCGTTCTTGGTCGCCGCGCCAAAATCAAACACGGCTGATTTCGACTCCCGTTATGTTACCCATTAAGCCGTCATCGCAGGATACGGGGGCGTAGCGGTCGCTTCGCGGGCAGGAGCCGGCAGTACGCAAAGCGGAGCAGCAGAAACGGCCGAAATGGCCAGAAATCAAGAGCCACATATAGATAGCGGCGAATCGCACGCATCGCACCCATCGCCGCATCCAGTGAGGTGGCGAACGAGTGATTTAGTCAGCTACGGCGAGCAGATCAAAACAAACCTGGGCAACCAAAAAAGATTGGAGGGTTAAATCTTGCGATTTAACCCTCCAACTTACCACCATTGACCACCAAAGATGTTGAAAAACCCAATTGCAAAACGCGGGCCATTGATAAAAAAAGTAACGCCGTTGGAGTTTTGTTTAACCGCATTTCGCGCATTGACGCGGAAAACAACGCATGGATTTTTTTTCTGCATGAGTCCAAACGACAGAGGCACATCAACTTAGATCCCCACTTCATGGCAGACTGTTCTATTCTTAGGCCAAGGTTGCCCAATAAATTTGCATCGGCCGATCTAAGTTCGCGGCTTCGCTATTCAAGAACATTCTACCCGGCATTACCTTTCATTACCTTTCAACAGGCAACGGTTATGGGTCGCCGCTGCCGAGTTCGACAATGCTATCAATTTGATTATCGAAGCAGCGAAACTTCACGGGGTGTGGCGTTTCATCTTGAGCGAATTTCCTAATTTGGCTAAAAAACTGGAAATACGGCCAGAGCCAGACGGCAATCCGTTCGCCGCCTGCCAGCAATCATAAAAATATCTCGCCGCCCCGCCAAAGAATCAAGGACGATTCGGCCATGAGTAACTTTGCCTTCCTATTACGCGCTGCGTTGCCCGCTTTTTCACGCGCTGCTGGGCCCGCCTCGATTTGCACTTTCGTGATTGCATTGCTGAGCGTTGCTTCCAATGCTTTCGCTGAATCCGGGAGTTATTCTGATTCCGATTTTGAATTCCCCTATCAAGCAATCGTGCGCCACAACGACGCTGAGATTTTCAGCGGTCCCGCGTCGGTTCATTACACGACAGACAAAATTGCACAGGGCGAAATCGTACAGGTCTATCGGCATGATCCCGGTGGATGGTGTGCGATCCGCCCCAACGCCGGCAGTTTCAGCCTCATCCCAGAAGCCGCTGTCGAAATCATCGAAGACGGCGTCGGCGAGATCACTCAAGACAACACTCAGGCTTGGGTGGGCACACGTTTAGGCAGCGTGGATAAACCGCTCTGGCAAATCAAGCTCAAGGCGGGCGAAAAAGTCGAGATCCTTGGCGAAGCAAGCTGGCCAAGTCCCGATGGTAATTCGACCGTTTGGTATCAAATCGCGCCGCCGGCAGGCGAGTTTCGGTGGATTCGATTTGCCGATCTAAGCACGCCGCCCACCGATACACGCCCCGTTGCTGACGCCCGCACCGATCGCCTGGCCACAAACCAGACTGATTCAGGGTTTAAGTTCGATGAATCGCCCGCAGCAAAAATCTCTCAGCCAGAATCTGGCGCTCAAGCGAATTCCCATTCTGGTTTTAAGTACGTCGACGCAAACGCAAAAGAAGCGACGGCTCCCAAACCCAGAAGGCCGAAAGTGGTCAGCTCCGATCGCATCGCCAACCGTCGTTCTCCAAACGGGCGTTCGTCAAACGGGCGTTCTCCAAACGGGCGTTCTCCGAACGACCTTGATGCCCCCGACTGGCAATGGTCGAATTCTGCCGGTGACAAACCGAGCAACGCGACGTCGCCGCGCCTCGCTAAACACAATCAAGCCCTCCCGAGAACGCCGGCTTCACCCCAACCCGAGCGCGACTCCCAAGAGGAAATCGACTTTAAATTCCGCCCGATCGGTCAAACAGCATCGCGCAGCGGAAGTTTTCAGTCGAAGTCGGTTACAAAGCCAACCTCTAAATCACTCGACAAAAAAATAACGCGCGATTCAAAAGTCGCCCAAGCCGCCTATCAGGCTCCGTCGGACGATTTCTACGACGGTGCCAATTTCGACGATGATCGCAGCCTATTACTGGGACAGGGACAATTAAGTTCCAACGATTCCAACTGGCGACGTGGCCGCAGTGCACTTGCCCAACGCAAGTCGCAATACGAAGCCAGATACGATCAGTTCAACGATCAAATTCAAATCGATCGGCGCGATATCGAAGATTCATTCGGGGTAAGCATGGAAGATTTGCCCGAACACGCGCCAGCCTATCGAACTCCGCATTACAGCGCTAATGGCAACGTCCAAAGTTACGGAGATGTGGAGCAATATCAAGTCATCCCCGAGAGCAGTTATCCACCGAGTGATCGCTTCGCCTCGTTGCAGACCGAATTTGACACGCACCCACATTCGAGGCTCGCAGAAAAACTCACGCAGCGTCTGTCGAAGATCGAAGAGCATCTCACCAATGAAATGCTCAAACGCCCCAACGAGTGGCAGTTGGCAGACATCGAATTAACCGTCGGCCAAATCTATTCGCAGACCACCAATCCGGTCGAACGTCTTCAAGCGCAGCGGATTCTGGACAAGATCACCAAATGCAAAGTAATTCGTAACGGCTACACCAAGAACTTCCAGGCCTCCGGAGAAACGTTCGGCACCAGCGTCCGCTCGTTGAGTAATGCACGCGG
>CAYOZV010000049.1:2997-6226 GCA_964408465.1 uncultured Pirellulaceae bacterium | reverse complement strand
GGATCGCGTTTAGGATCTCGTTTTGCGTTGGGCGACGGATACCCATCGGCCAGCGACGCCTTCTCGAGCGCTAACGGATTGACATCGGCGCGACAAACCATCATCGGTAGCGGCGTGAACACTGACTTCGAGATGAACGCACGATTCGATGCTTCAGGTTGGCTGACAGAACTGGTCAGTGAAGATCGAAATAACCGCCCCGTTTATGTTTTGGTCAACGACAACGGCAAGATCACACACCACGTCGCTGGAGCACCGGGGCTGAATTTGCATCGCTATTTGAAATCCAAAGTGGGCATCTCCGGCCGCCAAGGATATAACAATCGAATGAAGCTAGACCACATCACCGCTGACGTCATCGACGAACTTCAACGGTAAGAACCGGCAGAGAGTAAACGCGGACACCAATAGAATCCACCGTTTGTCCCGACTCTAAACAACGCCCAAACACGTAGTGGATCTTGTTAAAGATCCCGCGGGGAAAAAGGGCTCAAGGGAAAAAGGGAAAAAGGACTTAAGGACTTAAGGATCAGCTTCCAACAGCCCCCAAAAACTCCAACGTTAGCAACCCGCTAACCGTTCTTTGTATCGGTCTCTGTTCTTTGCATTTTGAGAACTTCATTTTGAACCGCCGATAAACGTCTGACCAGCGGCATAACTCCCACTTCTTTGAACCGCTCTGCCTCAGCCTTGGCCCGTTCGCGCTGCCCGAACGAACCGCACAAAACGATGAACCAACTCTTCGACCTTCCCGGTCGGTGATACCAAGCGTAATCCCCGGGCAGTTTTTGCTGGTTGATAAATTCCTTGGCAGAGCTCTGCGATTGCAACATCGTCAGTTGAATGGCGTAGTGGTCATCGGGCTGCTGCAGCAACCACT
The DNA here is from genome assembly GCA_964408465.1 of uncultured Pirellulaceae bacterium. Classification (GTDB taxonomy): domain Bacteria; phylum Planctomycetota; class Planctomycetia; order Pirellulales; family Pirellulaceae; genus Mariniblastus. The sequence continues at coordinate 5,346 of CAYOZV010000049.1, read as the reverse complement.
GAGAATCTCTCACGTTCTTGGGGGCCTCGGGGGTACCAATCGTTGTGATTGTCTCTCTCTGCTTCTGGTCACCTTCAGCCGTTGTTGTGAGTGATTCGGCTTCCCGTGCGAGGTCGAGCGGACGCAGATTCGACTTCTCCGTTGTCAATTCTGCCTCCGTGCAGGGTTGGCCATTTTCCGTGGGGAGTTCGATGGTTTCGATGGCATTGGGTCGGCCATAGTAAAACCCCTGCGCGAACTCAAAACCAAGTTGCGTCAACGTTTTGTCCTCGTCGGGCGACTCGACAGATTCCGCCATTGGCGTGATCCCCAATTCCTTGACCATTTTCACCATCGCACGCACCAAACGTTGTTGTTTTGGAGCGGCCCCGTTGATTTCGTTTGTCAAACTGGAATCAAATTTCACAAAGTCCGGCGCGATCTCACTCAGCTCTGCTATCGGAAGAAGTCCAACACCAAAATCGTGAAGGGCCAGTTCGATCTCTAACGTCTTCAGCAATTTCCGCAGATATGAAATAGAATCCGGCTCGACTAAATAAGCCGCAGATAATTCCAATACGATCGCCCGACTGGGAAATGCCTCACGCAGTTCACGCAGTGAATCTTCTAGGTTATTGCGGTTGAGTTCTGCCGGATGCGTGTTCAAGAACAACTTCATTCCTTCAGGTATCTTGTCCTGAGCGACCTCCACGCCAAGCTGGCGGAAGAAGCGACTGAGTTCGGATTCCATCGACAATGAAATGGCGGCGGCGAACATTTTGGCAGGCGTTCGGAGACCGGAGACGCTGCTGCGGCCAAGCACTTCGTAGCCAATTAAACGGCGTTGAGATTTTGCAAGTTCATAAACGGGCTGAAAGAACGGGGACGCATTGTCCAACAGACGTTGGAATCTTTGCTCCTGCGTGTCGGTCGCCCCATCGGACCCCGTTTCAACCGCCGCGTCGGTTTTAGCATCCAGCGTGTCGCCGGAAACGAAGCGAAACGAGCAACTGCCCATTTGAATCGTGTCACCATCATTGAGCAGTTGTTTTGTTTCGATGCGTTGGCCGTTTACGTAGGTCCCGTTGGTGCTTTCAAGATCGTAAATCCAACGTCCGCCATCCTCTTCAACAATTTCCGCATGCAGCGCGGAGACGTTAGGGCACTCCACGCAGAGGTCGAAGCCTTCCATACGGCCGATGCGAAAGGGAAGACTGATAGGCAAACGATCAGAACCAGCGCCCAAAGGATCTTGAGCGATCAGATAGTTATTGATCACGGTGGAGGGGTTGGCGAGTTGCATCGTCGAGACTTTTTTCGTTTTGAATCCCGGCGGATGGGTTTGTTTGAAACGCGTTGTCGCCGCAGGTCCGAGACCTTTAACTCTAGCCCTGCATTAAGCGTTAATTGCTAAACCAAGGGAATCCCGGGAGACTATCGAGTTTTGTTATCTGGCTGATTGACCTTCGTGATAGCAACGACGGTTGTGCCGGAGGCCAAGGGCCCTTAACCGGAGATCATTTGGCGGAGCACCAACTGCGGAAAGATCCAAGCGTCTTTGGCGTATCGTTTCACCAAACGTTTGGGCTCGCTGCACATTCGGTGCATCCACTCCAGCCCGCTTTTCTGCATCCAAACGGGTGCGCGTTTCTTTTCCCCGGCCAAGAAGTCGATCGTCGCTCCCACACACAGCGCGACCTTTGCGTCGATCGATTCGTGAAAGCGGTGGACCCATAATTCTTGCTTAGGTGCTCCCAAACCTACGACAACGACGTCGGGCTTGCAGGCGGAAATACGTTCTAAGATAATTTGGCATTGGGCATCGTCTTTTTCGAACCCCATCGGCGGGCTGTAGACACCCACCGTTTTTACGTTGGGCCACTGAGCCTGCATATTCTTTGCCGCGGTTTGAGCAACTCCTTCGGCGGCACCTAGAAGGAACACGGTCAAATCGCCTTCTTCATTGAACGAATCGAACAGGGCTGGCACCAATTCAGAACCAGCGACTCTTTCGGGCAGCGGTTGGTTCAGCAATCGAGACGCCCAAATGATGGGATGACCATCGGCCAAAATCAAATGTGCGTCTTCATAGGCCGCACGCAGCTGCTCGTTCTCCTGCAACAGCACGGCGTGGTCAACATTGGGGGTGACAACAAAACGACAGCCGGCGCTTTCCCCCACCCATTGCCGGAGCGTGTCAACAGCACCGTGCATCCTCAGATTATCAATGTCGATTCCAAAGAGATTCCGTTTTGAATTTTGAGTTGAGTTGGCTGAGGTATGCATGAGAGTAAGACGTTTAATTAAATAAGAGGGCGATTTGCGGGACGATGTTGTCGTAGAAACTGTGGCTTTATTAACCGGTGGCTT
>CAYOZV010000049.1:0-2897 GCA_964408465.1 uncultured Pirellulaceae bacterium | reverse complement strand
GCGATTTGCGGGACGATGTTGTCGTAGAAACTGTGGCTTTATTAACCGGTGGCTTAACAACCCAACCGGCGGTTCGGGCGGTGGAACCTAGCACTGAATAAAAACCAAGGCTTCGTGGTGAAACGTAAGTCGTCGCAAGTCTCAGGCGCAGACAAAAACAACTTATTCGCAACCGATCTGGGCAAGGCATCCGGTTTTAACGGCTTTTCTGATTGGCAAGAATGAAGTCAAGAAAATCGCAAGTGAATTCATGAAGATTTAATGCCTCGGATAATCTGTGGTCAACACTTCCACAGCAAGAACCACCTATCTCCAAGCATCCGGCGTTGGATCGTTGGTTCTGCACTTTACGATTCACAAAAATCCATTTGACACTCAAGATCTCGGCATGCAAAACTGGAAAGCAAAACTGATTGACGCATATCGGCTTTCCACCGTTCCGTACCGAAACTGGAAGTTTCGCCAGATGGTCAAAACGGGGCAGGTTCCGGTCTACTCGCTTTTTTATCATCGCGTGGCCAACGAGCATTTGACGCCTTGGACCATCACTGAAAAACAGTTTGAACGTCAGATAGACTGGCTGCAGGACAACTTCGAAATCGTTGACCTGCAAGAATGCCAACGCCGCATCAGCAGCGGCTTCAACGATCGCCCCACGGTGTCGTTGACCTTCGATGATGGGTATGCAGAAAATTGCGAGTTCGCACTTCCCCTTTTAATTGAACGCCGTCTACCGGTCTGCTACTTCGTATCGCTGGACTTTGTCACAAAGCAACAATATTTTCCGCACGATTTAGAATTGGGTTTGGAACTGCCGGTCAACACCATCGAATCCTTGAGATCCTTAGACCTCTCTGGCGTCGAGATTGGGGCTCATACAAGAACGCATCTGAATTTGGGAAAAGTTACCGACCCGCTTGTTTTGGCGGACGAAGTAATCATCGCCTCCAAAGAGCTTTCGGAGTTAATTGGGCGTTCGGTCCGATACTTTGCCTTCCCTTATGGGATGTACACCAGTCTGAATTCAACCGTTTTCAGAATGCTCAAAGAGCACGGTTTCCTGGGCGCTTGTTCGGCCTACGGTGGTTGGAACACGATCGGAGAAGACTCCTTTCATATCGAACGTGTTCATGGTGATCCAAATCTCGAGCGCGTGAAGAACTGGTTGTCGTACGATCCGCGCATCGAACATGTGCGATCGTTTAACTACAACCGCGCTCGCGATGCCGTCAGCCTACCCACGGGAAGCACCGCCGAAATTTTCGAGGGAATCGATTCGCCGGTTACTGTTCCGACAAGCCTGATCACTGATCTTGACTCTCAAATCACTTCCCCGGATGCGACGTCCTAGTTCGCAACCCCGCCCCTACCTGGAGTTTTCCTCGTGAATTTCGATCGACCAATCCGTATCATGTATTTGATCACCAGCATGCCCGTGGGTGGTGCTGAAACGTTGTTGGTGAACATGATGCGTCGATTCGACCCCGCGCGAATCACGCCGATGATTGGATGTCTTAAGGAAAAAGGGGTTCTCGGCGAAGAACTCTCAGGCGAATTCCCCGTCTTTGAAAACTTGATCAATCACAAATACGATGTCGGCGTGGCAGTGCGACTGCGCAAGTTGTTCAAAGAACAAGCGCTTGACGGCGTGATCACCGTGGGCGCCGGCGACAAGATGTTCTGGGGACGACTGGCCGCCAAGAGCGCTAAACTTCCCGTGATTCTTTCAGCGCTTCATTCTACCGGATGGCCAGATGGTGTCGGACGACTCAATCGCATGCTGACCGGTATCACCGACGGGTTCATCGCCTGCGCTGATTCCCACGCGGAGTATTTGGTGAACAACGAAAAGTTTCCCGAGGCCAAAGTGTTCATGATCCCTAACGGTATCGACACCAATCGTTTCGTTGCCGATCAAGTCGCTCGCAGCCTTTGGCGGAAGAAACTGTCGATTGCCGACAATGCCCCAGTCGTCGGCATTGTGGCAGCGTTACGCAGCGAAAAGAATCACGACTTGTTCCTCGAAGCGGCACGCCGCACACTTCTGACGCTGCCGGAGGCTCGTTTTGTGATCGCCGGTGACGGCCCCGAACGCGATCGTTTGGAAGCATTAGCGTTAGAAAAACAAGTCGACCAACAAGTCCACTTCATCGGATCAACGTCGGATATTCCGGGCGTTTTGTCGATGATGGATGTGTTCTCTTTAACGTCTCACAACGAAGCTAAACCGGTTTCGATCCTGGAAGCACTCAGTTGCCAGCGCCCAGTTGCTGCGACCGCGGTTGGGTCGGTGAATGAATCCGTGGTCCAAGGCGTCACTGGATTTTTGGTTGACGCCGGTGACGAACAGGCGATGGCCGACCGTTGGGTAAAGCTTCTATCGGACCAGCAACTTCGGCAAACGATGGGAACCGCCGGCCGGGATCACGTGATCGAGCACAGTTCGCTCGACAGCATGACGACGGGGTATATGGAACTGGTCGAATCCATCTTCCGATCTAAGGCCGATGCAAATAAGCTGAGTAATCGTGACACCGTTAACGCGTAACGCGCATTCGCTCCTCGTTTTATTACAGCGCTTTCGCCGGTCGTGTCTTGGCTCTTCAAGAAATTGGCGGGAATCGAAATTCCGTTTAAATTCCGTCTAGTGAACTGAATTTTTTGGTTCAAAGCCATTTCATCAGTTTAACGATCAGCCGGCAGGCGTCAGTGTTTCAGCCGCGCCAAACGCGGTCGCCTGCTGGCTTGTCGTTAAACTACGTTGGCAATTCGCCGCTCACGCAAGTCGTAGCAGTGTCGCAGCTAATTTCCAATCACATGGAGTCCCGGCCCGGTCATTTGGGTCGGGACTTTTGTGATCTTCTACCGCTTCTGTTTTCGTCTCTCGGGCTCTGCCA
>CAYOZV010000048.1:2025-26818 GCA_964408465.1 uncultured Pirellulaceae bacterium | reverse complement strand
TATGTTTGCAGTCCCTTTCCACACCAACTCAGCGCCCCAACGCGCAGATCATCATGAGCAAATCAGAAACTGAATCGATTGATTTTGTCCGTCAAATCATCACCGAAGACATCGCCAACAAAAAAAATGGTGGAGCCGTCGTCACGCGGTTTCCGCCCGAGCCCAACGGCTATCTTCATATTGGTCATGCCAAATCGATCTGCCTCAATTTTGGCATCGCCAAAGATTTCGACGGCGTTTGCCACTTGCGATTTGACGACACCAATCCAGAAAAAGAGGACGTCGAATACGTCGACTCGATCAAAGAAGATGTGCGCTGGCTGGGTTTCGACTGGGGCGAAAATCAATTCTTCGCCTCGGACTATTTTGACCAGATCTATCTCTGGGCTATCAAAATGATTGAAGAGGGCAAAGCCTACGTCTGCGATCAAACAACCGAAGAAGTGCGTGAATATCGGGCGGGTTGGAATAAAGAAGGAAAGCCCAGTCCCTTCCGCGATCGTTCGGTGGAGGAGAATCTTGATCTGTTCAAGCGTATGAAGGACGGCGAATTCAAAGATGGCGAAAAATCGCTGCGAGCCAAAATTGACATGGCTTCGCCGAATATGAATTTGCGCGACCCCGCGATGTACCGAATACGTCACCAACACCACCATCGCACCGGCGACAAGTGGTGCATCTATCCAACCTATGACTGGACGCACGGTCAGTCGGACAGTCTCGAAAAGATCACGCATTCGATTTGCACCCTGGAATTTGAAAACCATCGCCCCTTGTATGATTGGTACATCGAGGCACTTGGCATCCATCATCCGCAACAGATCGAATTCGCCCGTCTGAATTTGACTCATACCGTCATGAGCAAGCGGAAGCTATTGGAATTGGTTCAAGGCAACTACGTGAGTGCGTGGGATGATCCGCGCATGCCCACTATCAGCGGCATGCGACGGCGCGGTTATCCGGCGGTGGCGATCCGAGAATTCTGCGCTCATATCGGCGTGACGAAGTTTAACGGCATGACCGATCTGGCTTTGTTGGAACTGTACGTGCGCGGCAACCTGAACAAAACGGCCAACCGCGCCATGGCGATCTTGGATCCGCTCAAAGTCGTGATCGAAAACTACGCCGAAGGCAAATCGGAGATGCGGAAGGCCGTCAATAATCCCGAAGATGAATCCGCCGGCATTCGCGAAATGCCCTTCAGTCGCGAACTTTACATCGAACGCGAAGACTTCATGGAGGATCCGCCCAAGAAGTTTTTCCGCATGGCCCCCGGACGCGAGGTGCGTTTGAAGAACGGATTCTTTTTGAAGTGCAACGACGTCATCAAAGACGGCGATGGTAACGTCACCGAATTGCGATGCACCTACGACCCTGAAACCGCCGGTGGCAAGGCTCCCGATGGACGCAAACCCAGCGGTACAATTCATTGGGTTTCGGCACAGCACGCGATCGACGCCGAAGTCCGAGTTTACAATGTCCTGTTTGAAAAAGAAAAGGCGGATGATGTTCCCGAGGGTGTTGATTGGAAAGAGACCATCAACCCCGAAAGCTTGGTCGTGATGAAGAACGCGAAACTGGAACCTGCGCTGGCCGGCGCGAAACCTGGAGCGTGTTACCAGTTTGAGCGATTGGGCTATTTCTGTGTGGATAGCAAAGATTCGGCAGAGGGAAGCTTAGTTTTCAACCGGACGGCTTCGTTGCGAGACAATAAAAAGAAAAAATAGGGCAAATCTAGCACTTTCAAAACCGATCTTGGTCGTGCATGATGAATCGCTATGTTCGAACGCTGGTCACTTAAATTTCCGATTACCATCGGCGTGACGATGATCATTTTGATCATCGCCCTGATCGTTGGCTGGGTCGTTCTGGCGACGGTGAGCGCGCTGCAGTCGCCGCAATCCGGTTTCTATTGGGCGGCGCTGTCGATCGGCACCTCGTTTTTAGCGATCGTCCTGACGGGTGTCGTTTTCTACATGACGTTGTCGGTGAAAGCCATTAATCTCACGCGTCGCCAATCCAATTTTATTGACAGCGTGACCCACGAACTGAAATCGCCGATCGCGTCGCTGAAACTATATCTTCAGACACTCGAGATGCGCGAAGTCAGCGAAGACGAGCGGAAGACGTTTCTGCGGTTCATGATGGACGACGTGGAACGCTTAGACAACCTGATCACGCATTTGCTCGAAGCAGGTCACGCCGACAGAGTCCGCAGCTACGATGTGGAAGCGGTCGATTTGTCGGAGATAATAAAACAGGCGGTGCGGAGCGTGACGTTGCGCTATCGCGTGGAGGACTCCGTCGTGCAATCGGATCTGCAGCGGTGTCTGATAAACACCACGCGCGTCGACGCGCTGATGATTTTCCGAAATTTGGTTGATAACGCGGTGAAGTATGCCGATCAGGATCCAGCGGTGCACATCTCTTTGAGGCTGGAAGATAATTTTGCCGTCTGCCAGATCTCCGACAATGGACCGGGAATTCCAAGACCCTTGCGGCGGAAGATCTTTGGGCGATTTGTTCGCCTTGGAAGAGAACTGCGCCGCGAAAAGCCGGGCACGGGGTTGGGGCTTTACATCGTCCGGACGCTGGTCAAACGCGCCGGCGGCAAGGTCGAGGTACTGGAGGAAGCGGCGTCCAACGAATCGCAAGTGAAAATGCAGACCACGTTTGAAGTGCGGCTACCGGCAACTCCCGTACGCACCATCAGCCAAACGGACGACGTTGTGCAAGCTGAAAACGGCGATGGGAAGAAACCCCATCAACAAACGGGCGCTGCCAACCGCAACGGAGGCTCAGATGAATCGGCGAAGGTCACCACGGGCGAAAATGACACTCAACCGGACGTTATAGGCTAACCCCATGAGCCATATTCTTGTCGTCGATGACGAACGCCACCTCGCGGTGGGTATCAAATTTAATTTAGAGGCCGAGGGCTACTTAGTGACCGTTGCCTCCAACGGTCCGCAGGCGTTGCAGGTCGCATCCGACGATGCCAACCCTGTTGATTTGATCGTGCTGGATTTGATGCTGCCTGGCATGAGCGGTTACGAGGTCTGCGAACAGCTTCGCGAGGCAGGCAAACAAATGCCCGTGTTGATGCTGAGTGCACGCACGTTGTCCGAAGACCGATCGCGCGGTTTCGATGTCGGGGCGAACCAGTACATGGTCAAACCTTTCGAGCTGCCGGAATTGATCAGCCGCATCAAGAACCTCCTCGGGCAAGCCAACTTAGGTCCACAAGCGACCAAGGAAATCGGATCGTACGAATTCGCCGATGCCAAAATCAATTTCGACACCTACGAAGTCACCGTCGGTAAAAAACCCGTTCGGCTGACGCAACTGCAGATCAAAGCGCTGAAATATTTTGCTCAGAACGAAGGAAAGGTTGTCTCGCGGCATCAATTGTTGGAGGACGTTTGGGATTTACCGGGGCACGTGACCACCCGCGCCCCCGACCAAATCCTCCGGCAACTGAGAAAGACGTTCGAGCCTGACCCTAGCAAGCCAGTCCATTTTCTGACGATTCGAGATGCAGGTTATCGCTTCGTCAAAGACGGCGGAGCGGGGTGAGTGTTTAGTAGTTAGTACCAAGTACCAAGTACCAAGTACTCAGTACTCAGTACTCAGTACTCAGTACTCAGTACTCGGTACTCGGTACTCGGTACTCGGTGGTACTCAGCAAAAGTTCTTACGGCTCACTTCCCAGCGTCTCCATTTTCAACTTCCGCTTCTTCTCCAGCGTCGCCCGGTAATCATTGCCAATGGACGCTTGTTCCCAGCTACCATAATTGGGATTGGGAATCACGAACCATGACTGTCCCCAATTCGCTCGGTGCTCTTGGAACAACCGTTTCCGTTGCGGGATCGTTAAATTTTTAGCGGAAAGAAAATCGTTTAGATCATCACCGATCAATAATAAAACACGATTCTCTTGGGCCACCTTTTGACGACGGCTTTTCTTGTCCGACGTCCAATCCGTTTGTTCGTTCTTGCTGAGAATTTGATCAGGATCGCTGGTCGTCATTAGTCCTTGCGAAATCAAATTATCCCGTGTCGCGGCTTCGACGGCCGCCTCCCGATTGGTGACAAAGAACACCTTCACGCCGCTGGCTCGGCATGCCTGCACAAAATCTGCCGCGCCCTCAATGGCAGGCGACGCCCGACGCTGGACAAACTCATTCCACGTGTCCGTTTCATATTCGGTATCTGATTGGATCCTTTCCATCTGAAAAACGGAGTTGTCCAACATGGTTTCGTCAACATCCACGATCACGCAAGGCGGGCGATCGTCTGCGGCGGCACTCCCTTGTTCGGCCGCCACCAAAGCTTTCCAATTTGGATCTACCAATGCCTCCCCCAGCTTTTGCGTTGCAGCGGCGAACGCCTGGCGTGTCACCGCATCGTATTCAACCGATGTCCGCAGCCACAACAGAGCATCCAAATCCTCATGGGCCCCGCTATCGACAGACGCCTGAGAATCCAACGCGCCATCAACTCCCGAAGATTGAAGAATCGAGCCAATCGTTGGCGTGGTCTGAGGAGTGGTCTGAGGAGTTCTCTGAGATGTATCCGGATTTAAAAACGGATCCGACGTTGTGATTTTTTCGGTAGGTCGTTGGGGCGACGTTGTGGTCGGCCGGGTGTTTGATGAAGTCGCCGCGGAAGACGTTGGGGCGACCACAGCCGCATCGGTCTGATCCGAAGGTTTAAGATTGGACAGCAGCACGCTTTGCGCCCCAGCGTCGGGGGCGGCGGACAAGCATAAAATGAATACAACGACCATCAAGGCAATCATCGGTGGCGAAGAGACTGGCGTAGTGGTCGTTTGGCGAGACATCGTAGGCGAGTATTGCAACATCGAATTTATTTCAGTTTGTCGTTCAAATTAAAGTGACGCGTCAAAGTACGCAGCGACTATTATAGCTCGCCTTTGGACCGGTAAAATCTTAGAAGTAATAAAAAGAAAAGCGACCTCCCAAAAAAGAAGATCGCTTTCAGCTGTTCAGATTTTTCTCACCGCGATCACCGTCGCAGCGACGTTGCTCGGACTAAATCTCAGTGATGACGGCTTTCTTGGCCATTGCTTTTTCCGACGGCAAACGCACGTCCCAAGCCAACCCCACCAATTCCAGTGACCGGATGATGACCCAACTGAGGTCGAACTGCCACCATTTAAGCCCGTGTCGTGCCGACGATGGGAAAGCGTGATGATTGTTGTGCCAGCCTTCGCCGTGACTGAAGATGCCAAAGAGAACGTTGTTGCGAGAATCGTCTGATGACTTAAAGTCACGACTGCCGAACACGTGGCAGATGGAATTGATCGCCCAAGTCATGTGGTGAGTGAAACAAACGCGCGCCAGCCCGCCCCACAGCAATCCTAACAACGCACCTTGGATGGACATCGTGACCACACCGGCAAACACCATCGGAATCGCAAGGCTCGCCACGACCCACCAAACGTAATTTCGGTCGATCGACATGAGGTACTCTTCCTGAATCAGATCCGGAATGTACTTGGCCCTTTCATCCTTGGACCAGTTACTAATAAACAGCCAGCCCACGTGCGAGTGAAAGAAGCCTTTGACTTTATTGACGATGCCATCGCCTGCGAGGTGCGGCGAGTGCGGATCGCCTTCGTGATCGCTGAACTGATGATGTTTGCGATGCACCATGCACCAATCGATCGGCGAACCTTCGACGGCCAAGGCTCCCATCGACGCGAAAAGGTGGCGGATCGGTTTATAGGTTTCGAATGACCGATGTGTTAGCTGTCGATGGTATCCGATCGTGATGCCCAATCCAGTGAGGTACCATCCCCCCACCAGCATCCCCAAATACAACCACCCCATGAAACCGTACTGCCAGCTGGTGACGATCACCGCCAACAAACTCAGCAGTGGAAAAATCACAACGCCCAGCATCACTATCTTCCGTGCGGGGCTCATCTCTTCGTGGTCGTGATGGTGGTGTCCGCCATGATGATGGCCGTGTTCATCGTCACGCTCCATCGCCAAAAAGGGATCAATCGCAACTTGTTCAGTCGTGGGTTGAGGAACGAGTCCTTCAGATAAACGCTTCTTTTTTTCTACGTCGTTCTCAACAGTGCCAGATTCTTCGTAACCGGTCGCCATAGATATTCCTTTGTTTGCCAAAGCGGCTGGGATAAATGGATATAAGTGAAGTTGGGGTGGGTGAAAATTAGCACCTCGACAAGCAGTCGCTCGGCGAGGACTAATTCCGTACTTTCAAGACGAGAGTATAGGGATTATCGGAAAAACCTTGGTTCCCAGAGCGTCTGCAACAGGTAATAGTTATGTAATTAAAATCAGCCAGCTGGCAAAAGAGGCGGTTTGGGGCCGCGGTGGAAAAAAGAAGTTCCTCCAACACACCCCAGGGAAAAAGGTGAGCATTTTGGGTATCTGGCATAATTTTTGGTATCTCGGGTAATAAAGTAGCACCCATCGCGTCAAAGGTGTGAAGTCGGGTACACTTGTTGGCTCTTATGGGCTGCTGATCGATCTGTTTTGGCTTTCATCTCGTATAAAAGCTAAGTCCATCCACCAGGTGGACGATCACAACAGAAAGCTCAAGGAGCAACGAAAGCTGGCCAAAGTCAATTTCGTTGAAGGCTTATGTACTCGACCGAAAGTCAACCGATGTCAACCGAATCCTACCCATGGGTAGAAAATCTTAAGAGTGAATCGCATCAGGAGGAAGCTATCGGAAAACTCCGGGAGGTTCTTCTGCGCGGGCTCAAAGGAGCTTTTGTTCGTCGCGGGCAAGATGAAGCGTTTTGTGAAGATATGTGCCAAGAGTCATTGATCCGTATTATGAAAAACATCGACTCTTTTGAAGGACGAAGTAAATTCACAACATGGGCCATCTCTATTGCGATTCGCGTTGGAATCTCCGAACTTCGGAGGAGGCACCACAAAGACGTTTCACTGGAGGCGATCACGGCGGGTAACGATATGAAAATCGAGTTGGCCATTGCCGAGGATGACGCTTCGGGCAATTCAATGGACCAAATTGCAATTCTCCAACTGCTGAGTGATTTGATCGAAAACCAATTAACTGATAAACAACGCACCGTCGTTCGAGCCTTGCTGGGTGGGATGCCGGTCGAGGAAATTGCCCGGCGCACCGACAGTAACCGCAATGCGGTCTACAAACTTTTCCACGATGCCAAACAACGTTTGAAGTCAGGATTCGAAAGCTCCAAGTTTTCGCTATCGGATATCGAAAGCGTTTTCGCCTAACCGAACCCCCTCGCAAAGATGCCACTTTCCAAACCACAAATTGATACGCTGATCTCTCTGGTCATCAACACCACTCCCGATTCGCTTTCGTGCGATGGGTGTTTGGTCAACGTTGCACAGTTTGCCGAAGCCGAATTGACGGGGGCTTCATTATGCCAATCCATGCTGAAGGTCCAGCAACATCTGAGAAATTGCCCCTGCTGCAACGATGAATACCAATCGTTACTCGAAGCACTAAAGACGATCAGCGACTGACACGTCATCACCACAACCGCTCCGTTACTTCTTAGCTAGGAAGCAGGCGAGCTATCGCCCAATGGCACTCACTTTAGCGACTTTTGCAACTCAACCTGCCTTCGAAGCGGCTTGCTTGGGGTAGGTTGGGCTTAGCCCGACCGAAACGGAAGGGCGATTCGGCTAAGAGCCAAATCTACGGTTCGTGTTCGACGCGTCGCCCGTCTAAAGCGAATGCCATTGAGCTATCCGCCCCCGAGGATGCGTAGAACGGCACCCGAACGAAGTGCCTTCTACCGGCTTGCTTCGGGTAGGTTAGGCTTAGCCCGACCGAAACGGAAGGGCGATTCGGCTAAGAGCCAAATCTACGGCTCGTGTTCGACGCGTCGCCCGTCTAAAGCGAATGCCATTGAGCTATCCGCCCCCGAGGATGCGTAGAACGGCACCCGAACGAAGTGCCTTCTACCGGCCGATCTACTTGTTGGTCTGGTACAATTATTCTCGACAACAGGTTGAAGAATCACTGCCCAAATCGGCTTATTTGGGTGAGCCCTCTCCCAAATCGGCGTCCGTAATTCTGTTGCTTTTTGCCCCCACCGTTCTCACCTCCCAAGTTCACTTCCGATGGCCCGGACAAAGCCCCGCCGCAATATCTCGCGCATAGAAACCAAGAACAAAGCCGGAAAAGTCTACGGCGGTTGGGAGGTTCGTATCCAACGGCGCGGCGTAAAAAACGAAAAATTCTTTGGTGACCAGCGCCACGGCGGCAAACGAAATGCGCTCGTGGCGGCCAAACAGTTTCGCGATAAAATCGAAGACTCTGCGAAAAAATACTCCGTCAAAGATCTCGCAGCGACGCCCTCTTCGCGCAACAAGTCCGGCGTCGTCGGCGTTCGGCTGCATAAGCAAAAAGACGCACGTGGCGACTTTGAATACCACTACTGGTATTGGGTGGCCCAATGGACCGGCGCCAACGGGAAACGTAAAACGAAAGCTTTCTCGATTCACCAACACGGTGACCAGGAGGCCTACAAATTAGCCTGCCAAGCACGTCAAGACGGCGTCGATCAAGCGGGACGGTGACCGCCCGCCTAAATTTCCAAGAGCTTCGTTTGGTAGATGCTTCGTTTGGTAGAGGCTTTGGTTAGCAGCCGCCTTGTTTAGCAGCCTCTTCGTTTCCCCCAATTATAAATTCGAAGCGCCCTTTTTCTTCACGCCCCGCGAAAGCAATCGACCGCCGCGCCCGCAAACTCACCCCATTTTAACCAACGCGAATCAATCACGTTAATCAGTAGCGATCATCGGTCTCGATCCGATTAGAAAGAAGATGCCACACTCGTTCGGCGTCACGCGCTCAAGAGCGCGGTTGGATTGCGTCCAGAGACCATTTGAATTGGGTTGCTGTCATGAACAAGTTAATGATCCTAACATTCGTTGCCTGTGCGGTTTTGGCAGGCCAATCCTGCCACGGGCAGGACTGGCGCGATCCGGCGTTTGAGCAACCGCTGCCGCAATACTATCCGCCCAACCGATATCCCTTGGGCAATTCAGATGCTGCATCAACGAAGCCAACGACGCGTTCGGCTCCGTCGCCGGCAACATCCAATAAGGTGAAAGCATTCGGCGCCGGCGACGGTCAACTCGCCACGCCAAAATCACGCTCTGTCTCCAACGCAACCCCAAGCACCGGCTCAGAGAGCCCCACCGCCAAACGTTTGCCGTCCAAAAAACCTGTCGCAAAGAAAGCCGTCACTAAGAAACCGGCAGCGAATAAAAACGCGGATAAAGCTGACAAGAAGAAGAAAGCAAAACCACACCCGCCATCGCCCCCGGTCGTCACTTACGACATCTACCGCGATGGCTCTCGGTTTCCGATTGATCCGCGGAAGCCATGCTCTGTGTGCCGACGACCGGTCGGCAAGTGCCGTTGCGGTGCCGATCACAGCCAGTGCGGACCGGGAAATCACGGTCAGCCATATCAAGCACGAGAGCCCGGTGGATTCGCCTGCGGGAAAAACTGCCCTGATAATCGGCCCATGTTTTCTGTCTACTGGCCTCGTCCGTTCTCCGTCAAACGAGAACAAGGGCACGCGCATCGCTGCACGTGCGCATCCTGTACCGATCGCGGCAGGACTCGTATCAACGATCGCTTTGATCACTTGGTCAATTTCAAGCTGATCGATTATCACCGCACCGACAATGGCCACTGCGGACCTGGTGCCGATCCCTTTGGCTGTTTGGGGGAATCTAAATATCAGGCGTTGGGGATGTATTGATTGATCTGCAGAAGATGAAACCATTCGCCGGCGACGCTTCCCCGCTTCCCCCCTTCAGGCGACGGAACGCGACAAACGCTGACGCCGGCGCGTTGGCCGTCAAACATTGCAGGAATTACTGACGCACCAACTTCAAAATCTCCTCGTGCAACAAACCGTTGGACCCAATCGAGTCCCCTGAATCGATACGTGCTTCGCCGGACCAATCGGAAAAACATCCTCCCGCCTCTTGGATAATGGGGGCGACCGCCGCGGCATCCCACACGTTAAGGATTGGGTCGATCATCACATCGACCTGCCCAGTGGCGACCAAAAGATATCCGTACACATCACCCCAGGTCCGAGCAAAGTAAACGCGGTCTGCCAACCGCCGATAGACATCCGACGCGTCGGGACTGCGTTCGCTGAAGGTCTCCACTTCCGAGGTAACCAGCACCGCATCTTCAACATTTTCAGTTGCCGAAACACGCGCTCGACGGGCGGGTTGGTCTCCTTTGAAATACCAAGCACCTTGCCCGGTGGACGCAAAGATCCCCTCATCCAATCCCGGCAGATAAACCGATCCAATCACGCTGCCACCAACGCCGGCGGCGCTGATTTGTTCCACCGCGACCATCGTCCCGTACAGCGGTACGCCGCAAATAAACGACTTCGTGCCATCGATGGGATCAAGAATCCAATTGAAATCCGACGTCCCCTCCGTCACGCCAAACTCCTCGCCAACAATGCCATCCTCGGGGAAGGCTTTGCTGATTTCATCTCGCAAGAACGTTTCGGCTTCCTGATCGGCGATAGTCAACGGGGATCCATCGCCTTTGCGGATCACCTTAAGTTCTTCATTGCGAAAATGTTTGAGGGTCAGTTTCCCGGCGGCGACGGCGATCCGATTGGCCAGTTGTAACCGGCGGCCAATCTCAATCGAACCGTCGAAATGAAATGTCTCTGCAGCGTCTGTCATGGGAGGTCTTGTTGGGTGGAGGAATCAGACGTCTCTTCTTCGGGGGCAAGAAACAAAGCATGAAAAAACAGCAACGCCGCACCACAAACCAACCAGCAGTCGGCGAAATTGAAATTGGGCCAAGGATCAAAAAAGGGAACTCCCTCCAAACGGAACAAAATCCAATCTCGCACGTTGGTGTGAATCTCAGGAGGATAGCTTGGCAACGCCCCCAACCCAACGCGGTCGTAGAGATTGCCCAAGATTCCGCCGGTGATCAACGCCAGCGTGAACGTCAGCCAACGATCGACGGCACCTTTGAAAATGAACAGCCAACCCACGATCACACAAATCGCGACCACAGACAAAATCGCAAACACCCAACTCAATCCGCTGCCCATGCCAAACAGCGCTCCGGGGTTGGTTGACGTTTGCAGCCCGAAGATGCCGTCGATCCACCAGCGCGGTTGCTGCCCTGGCGATGCCGGGTCAAAATAATGCTTGAACGCCAAGTGCTTGGTCGCCAAGTCAGCCGCAAGTCCGACCGCCGCGATACAAAAAAACAGGATGAAACGACTGGCCGGCAGTCGTACATCCTGTTTCAAAATCATGTCTGGTTGTGTCTGAATGCCAACGCCCGTGGCCGCCGGATCTGAACGATTAGTAAGTGTCTTCTTCGAGTTCACTTGCACACTTAACACAATGGGGCGTATAGGGGATCGTTTTGAGCCGCGTTTTGGGAATCTTCCCCGAGCACTCAGTGCAGAAACCATAAAGCCCGCCCTCAATACGTTCAAGAGCCCCTTCGATTTGAGTCAACGTTTCGCTTTCGCTGTTCATCAGCAAAATGGTGTTGTCCTGTTCATAAGTATCGCTTCCCATGTCCGCAATGTGGCTGGGAACGGCGGAGGATGAACTGCCACCGGCCCCTGATGAGGAAAGCGCCGCGTTTGCTAACGTCGATACATCGCCTCGTAATCGGGCTCGCAGCTGGATCAGCATTTCTTTGAAAGGTCGAACTTCTGTCTTCTTCATCTTAGCCATGTCATCCCTCTTTCCTAATTACCGCATAATCGCGGTGGTTTGCCCTCAGCTAACCCGGTGCTTAACTGCCCGGACTTGCCTTTACTTTTGAGAGCCGCATTCTAGAAACGGCTTTCACAAACGTCAAACATCTACCCTCGGGGCGTCTTAACAAACGGGTTAAATCGCCCTAAACCCCTTAAAGTCAATGACTTAAGAACAAAAGCCAGGCAATATCTTGCCGCTTATTGCTGAATTCCGCCAATCATTGCCCCTTATAACCGGCATTTGTGTGCCTTTGTTACGCGGATTCTTAAACAGATGTTTCAGAATTAATATGTTTTTCTCATCCAGAGGGGTGGTTTGAAGGATTCAGGTAGACTTTAAGGGCTGTTCAATCCGCATTGCCACATGCTCAACCGAATCGCGGCCATCAGAGAAGCCCAATTTACAGGCTCTCTGACGGAGCCCCCGGCAAACCAAGCGTTCGCCTTTGGAGTGCACTTAGGATCGTACTAAGCGGCCAGCTGCTGGCTCGCGAAGCCTTCCGAAGGCGTGCCATGTCGCTTACCATCTCCGTTTTCAGTCCACCGTTCGCCCTTAATTCCTACATCAACCATGATAAAATTAGCCATCAATGGCGCTGCCGGCCGCATGGGCCACCGCCTGATCGACCTCGCCTCCCAAGACAACACGCTTCAATTGGTCGCCGCCGTGGACGCCCCCGACCATCAGGCCATTGGGCAGGACGCCGGCATCGTCGCTGGCGCCGGTGAGCTAAACCTTCCGATCACCGATAGCTACAGCGATTGCGAAGCGGTCATTGATTTCTCGACCGTTGCCGGCGCGACCAAGGCCATCCAGTTCTGCCACCAGAATTCGGTGCCTTTGGTGATGGCGACAACGGGACTTGAGGCCGCCGAAGAAAAACTCCTCCACGACGCGTCGGCAGTCATTCCCATCGTTTGGGCGCCCAGCATGAGCATGGCCGTGAACCTTACGATGAAACTAACTCAGATCGCCGGCGAAGCCCTTAAGGACCACGCGACCGGCGTCGACGTCGAAATCATCGAACGCCACCACCGCTTCAAGGCCGATTCGCCCAGCGGCACGGCGCTGAAGTTCGGCGACATCGCAGCCACCGCGATGGGAATTTCCAATCACCGCCACGGCCGCGAGGGCATGGTCGGCCAACGGCCCCATGATGAAATCGGCTATCACGCCGTACGCACCGGCGACAACCCTGGCGAACACACGATCGTCTTTGGCATGTTGGGGGAGACGATCGAGCTTAAGGTTGGAGCCTCCAACCGCGATTGCTACGCCAGTGGCGCGTTGGCGGCGGCGAAATTTGTCGTGCAGCAATCGCCGGGGCTCTACGATATGTACGACGTATTGAATCTGAAATAGGCGGCGATTGATGGCCAAATGCGATGAGGGTTATCTTTGCAGCGTCTGCGGCGAGGACGTTGCCAACGTCACCGACAGCGATCTTTACTTGCGCTACGTCATTGGCGTCGTTGATCCCGAGCTCTTACACTCGACCCCCGAGCGCCACATCCGCTGCAACCCGGCATTGGCACAATTTATCGTCGCAGAAGATTTTGAACCGGTCGTTGTGAATGATGAATTTTCGAAAGTTCATTTGGATCCGCAGTACGTCCAACAGCGCCAGTCGCTGGTCACCCGCGGCTATCGTAGATTGTTCGAGATTCGCAAAATGCAAGACACTTCCATTTTGGAATTTCCATTGCCAGAAGTCATTGATGCGATGAACAATCGCTAAGAAAGAATTTTTCCCTTGATAAACTCCGATATCGCTTCGGTGGCCAACCAGGCCGCTGACGCCGCCGCCACCATCATCAAACGCTATTTTGCTGATCTTGCCAGTTCCGAGACGACTGAAAAAACGTCAGCCGGCCAGACGCAAGGGTTGGTCACCGCCGCAGATGTGGAATCCGAACGCGCGATCATTGCCATCATCCGCGCGGCTTTTCCACTGCACGAATTTCTGGCCGAAGAAAACGTCGACAACATTGACCAAGCAAAAGTCACCAAAGCCGAACACCTCTGGGTGATTGATCCGCTGGACGGGACCAATAATTTCGCTCATGGGATTCCTCATTTTGCGGTCTCGATTGCTTACTACGTTCAAGGCGTCGCGCAGTACGGTTTGATCAGGAACGTTGTCACCGGCGATAATTACCAATGTGCCAAAGGGCAGGGTGCTTTCGAAAACGATTCGGTCGTCCGCTGCAGCAGCGCGACCGAATTCAGCCAATGCATGATCGGCGTTGGATTTTATTACGATCGCGGCGAGATGATGCAGGCCACGCTGAAGGCGATCGATTCTCTGTTTGCACACGATATTCATGGGATTCGCCGCTTCGGCACCGCGGCACTGGATTTAGTTCAGGTAGCAACGGGACGGTTTGGGGCGTTTTTCGAGTACACTCTGTCACCGTGGGACTTTGCGGCAGGTCGATTATTCGTCGAAGAGGCCGGCGGAACCGTGACCACCTGCAGCGGCGATCCATTGCCTTTGGCGATGTCATCGGTGTTGGCCTCCAACGGTCACCTGCACGACCCAATGCTGGAAATCGTCTCCCATTACAAACCGAAGAATTGACGCCAGACACCATGCCAAAAGAAACGCACGAAATTACGGTTTCGCACCAACAGGTCGGCCGCGCCGACCACATCGTCCGCGACACCACCGGTTTGCCACGCAGTCAAGTCGACCGATTGTTTCAGAATAAATGCGTACGGGTCAACAAAAAGGTCTGCTCCGAAACCTTCTTCCGTGTGACGGCGGGCGACATTCTGCAGATCGACTTTGACCCCAAAGCTGGCTATCAGGAAAAAAAGAAAGCGTGGGCCGACCGCACGTTTGAGGTCATCTTTGAAGACTCTTGGATTTTGGTCGTCAATAAACGGGCCGGCGTGCTGAGCCTGCCGACGGAAAAGTCGACCGGCAACACGCTCTTTGACCGGCTGAAGTTATACGTCAATCACTCCCGATCCGGACGAGATTGTTTTGTTGTACATCGCTTGGACCGCGAGATCAGCGGGCTGTTAGTGTTCGCGAAATCCAACGTCGGTGCTCAGTTGCTACAGGCTCAGTTTGCCGACAACGCACCCGTTAGAAAATTTACGGCGATCGTCAACGGCAACGTTCAACCGGAAGCCGGCACGCACAAATCCTATCTCGCGACCGCGACCAATCTCGACCAGTACAACGTCTACAATGAAAAAGACGGACAGCTCGCCATCACCGACTACCAGATTATCACGACGAAGCTCGACACGACCGTCGTGGAACTGACCTTAAAAACCGCGCGGCGGCATCAGATGCGTGTCCACATGGCCGACGCCGGTCACCCGATCCTTGCCGACCCGCGTTACGGAAAAAAAGGCGCCCAGCATCGGAACTGTAACAAAAACCGGAGGGCCATCAACGGCCACTATTTGGCATTCTTGCACCCCGAATCCGGCGAACGGGTAGAATTCACGACTCCCATCCCCCAAGCCATCAAGCGCTTCCGCCCGATGCCCATCGAAGAAGAGGAATAAGGCGGATCCAACCGAGGCCTATGTCTCTGCCGATTCGCTTGGAGCACCGTCCATGGTTGCCAGTTCGCGCTGCAAAATTTTCAACAACGTTTGCAGAAACACCACCACCATCGGTCCAATCAGAATTCCGATCGGCCCCAACGCCGTTACTCCGCCAAGCACGCTCAACAGCGCCAACAACGGATGCAGGTTCGAAGTACCGTGAAGCACAAACGGCTTAATAAAGTTATCCGCCATCGAAATCACCGCCACGCCGTAAATCCCTAACCCGATCGCGGCGGTCATGTTGTTATCCACAAAGTAAAGGTACAGCGCGCACGGAATCCACACCGCCGCAGCGCCCACAAAAGGCACCATCGCCAGTACCGCCGACAACACCGTCAGCAGAAAAATCGCTTCGAAACCAGTAAAATAGAAACCGATCCCCGCTAAAACTCCTTGGGCCAATGCCGACACCAGCGTCGCCACCACCACCGCGCGGCTCACGTTGGCAAACTCATCAGCCAACGCGACCTCATGTTCATCGTCCAACGGCGATAGCCCCCGAAACGACTCCAACATCGCCGGCCCATCCAGCAGGAAAAAATACAGACTGATGATCATGATCGCGCTGCCCAACAGCAGACTGCCTAAGACCGACCCCGCGAATCCGCCAAAACGCACAACTTGATCTTTGAGGAACTGACCGCCGGACGTCGCATAGCCCTGCAACTTTTCGTCGGTAGGATTTAAAAACTCGATGGCAAAGGCACGGGTCCGGCCGCCAAGCAACTTGTATTTGAAGGCGTCAAAGCTTTGCGACGTTCGGTCAACCATCGCTCGATAGTCATGAAGGGTTGAGTTATATTGATCGATGGCGTCTTCATCGGTTTCATCGTTTCCATTTTGCTTCTCCGCCAGCAGCTTCCGTTGCAGTTCTTTTGTTTCGTCCAGCCGCTGGTAATACTCCCGCCATCTTTCTTTGATTTCCTTCAACTTGGGCCCGTCTTCATTTTGACCCTCGGACAATTTCTTCGGTGAATACGCCTGATCGGTCGCAATTTTGTTGGAAGCCCCAACAATCTCAAACAATTCGGAACTCTGCGATTCAAGATCACTTCGATCCGCGATCGACATCGTTTGCAACGTCAAAAACCGCGCGTCGATATCTCGGACTTGATTGGCGTTGGGCAGATCCAGACTCAGCTTCGCGCGGGCGTCACGAATATCTCTAAGGATCTCCCTATTTGCCATCTGCTTCAGGACGTCTCGTCCTTCGGCCGCGGCCATCACAATCAGCAGCGCGATTGGCACCAGCACCGCCAACAAAACTGAAAGCGTGGTCAGCATCGCAGCAAGGGCTTGCCTGCCGCGCGTTTGCTTAAGCACCCACCGATGTAGCGGCCGAAAGATTACCACCAACAACGCCGCTAAAAACAGTGGAATCAAAAACCGAGCCATCACCCAGTAAAAGATCATCCCCACCAGCCCGATAACTCCCAGCAGGAAGATGAACGAAAAATAACGGGCCACCGGTTTACTGTTGGCCAGTTCCTTTTCCACCAGTGGGACTAGTGACGATGGCGTTGCTTCGGCAACATCAGCCTGATCCACAGATTCAGCGATCGCATCGGTCTGTTGGGCCGGATCATTGCCGTCAATTTGTTCGTCAGTCATAAGTCATCCGTTCGTTAAAACGACAGCACGGTAGTTGGTAGTTGGACGCAGCTTCATCTTCTGGTTTTTCTGTTTTTCGTGGTAGTGCATCTTGTTCAAGATCCACTACGCCATTTTATTGGCGTGATCGCGGCGTGATCTTCATTTCCACCCGTTCATCTCCACGCATCACGGCGATCGAAGTTTCTTGCCCAATTTTCAATCCGTCAATCGCCGCGGTGTAGTCGTAGATGTTCTCAATGTTCTGACCGGCCAATCCCACGATGATGTCGCCTCCTTTGACGCCCGCTTCATCCGCCGGCGCACCCGCGGTCGTCCCGGACAACTTCACCCCCACAACGTCATCGCCGTAACTGGGAACCGTACCTAAATAGGCCCGCACACCGCCTCGCACAGCCTGTTTGGGTTTGGAATCCTGCCGAACATACTTGGGTTTAGTTTCTGATTTCGACAGATCAGCTGCCACCAACCCCATTAGTTTGGCAATTCGAGCCGCATCGCGATAGTTCAGTTTCTCCGGCGTATCGCGCGGCGTGTGATAATCACTGTGAGAGCCAGTAAATGCCGAAAGAATAGGTACGCCCGATTGATAAAACGAAGTCGCGTCGGTCGGCAGATCGGTATCGTCGGACAGTTTCAAGGGCAACCCAACGATGATATTCTTGCGTTCGATGATCTGCGGCCAAGCATCACTACTGCCGATGCCTTGAAGAACCAGTTTGTCTTCCAACCGGCCAACCATGTCCATGTTGAGCGCCGCAATGACGTTTAAGCCATCTGTTTTGAGGTCGCGCTCCGCTACCTTCACAGGCCCTTTGAGATACTTCTCTACAATTGCCTTGACCGTTTCCATCTCTTCCACCTTGGCTTCAATATCGACCAGCAGTTTCACCGGGAACGTGTCTGACATTTTCGCCACCACGCTGAGATTCTCTTCCAGTTCTTTCGTCGTTATCGGTTGGCCATTTAATTCGGTTCCGCCTCCGCTTAAAACAGCAATCACAAAATCGTGTGCGTCTTTCACTTCATCGGCCCCCTCTTCTGGGGTGTCCGCAGCCAACATCGTTTGGGTGAAGTGTTTCGAACCGTGGAGGCCCAATTCTTCACCCGACCACGCCGCAAAAACGATGTCGCGTTTCAACGCATCCGCTTTGCCATTCTTTTTGGCGTTGGAGAGATACTCGGCAATCTCCAACATCGCCGCGACGCCCGACGCATTATCGTCGGCGCCGACGTGGACCTGGCCCTGCTGATCCTCTTTGGCCAGCGACGACGCGGATCCTTTGCCCAGATGGTCAATGTGAGCACCGATCACGATGACTTCGTCTGATGGTTGATCGCCGAATTGAAGTCGCGCCACCACGTTGCGGCCTTTGCCGGTCTTTTGTTCGACGGCGACGTGGGCGGAAACTTTGATCCCCTTGAGGTCGAAGCCCATCGCCGGTTCTCCAGTGTCAAACTTCTTCTGAAGGCCGCCCATGTCTTTTGATGAACCTTTAAACCATTGCTCGGCCACGTCGTCGCTGATGCTGATCGCGGCGATGCTGGAACCCGAGGGTGCGAAATCGTTTCGCAGTGGCACCAGTTGCTGGCGCACTTGCGAGGTGGGCCCGCTGACGACGATCAGTCCGATCGCGCCGTTTTGCCGAGCGTGAAATAGTTTCTTTCGGAGGCCCGAATAGAATTTGAGATGCTGCCGTTTTTCGGGTGTTACGTCCTCTGGCACGAATCGGAACACAAGAACCCATTTGTCCTTTACGTCCAGATGCACGTAAGAATCGTATTCGTCAAAATCGTCTGTCTTGGGTGCTTTGATTCCGTACCCCGCAAAAACGACCTCGGCCGCTTCGACTTTCGTGTTGGCCGAAAACGTCAGCGGGCGGAAATCGTTTTCATCCACCGATTGCAAATCGCCACCAGCGGCCGACCACGACAGCGTGTTGCCCGGCAGCAATTGAGCTCCCTTGGGAAAATCGAACGGTTGGAAATAGCTATCTCCATCCTCCGGTCGGCAACCGAGATAGCTGAGGTAGGCCGCCACGTAAGCGGTGGCCTGACGTTCGCCCTTGCTGCCGGTCATCCGACCGCCAAGTTCCTTGCGGCATAGATAATCGACGTGCCGCACGATGTCGGCCGCTTCGAAATCGCTGCTGCCCATTTTGGCCGCCGCCGTGCCAAGTTCCGACGCCGCCTCGGGCGTGTCATCTGCGTCCGGCGAATCTTCTGCGCCCGGCGCACCGCCGGTGACCAGTGACTTCTTCAGCAAAGATTCGCCGGCATCGTTTGCAGGTACGTTGACTTGCAGCAATTTCTTCGCCGCCGCATGGTCCCAGTCCGCCAAATAGATCTGGGACTGCTTCTTAGAATTTCGATTCGAAGTCCACGTCAGCTTCTCACCCTCGGGCGTAAAACTGGCCAGCCCATCAAAACCGTCGGTGTCAGTGACACGCAAAGGCTCAGACACCGCTTCGGGATCGGCGTCCACAAGATACAACTCAAAATTGCCAAACCCGTGTTTGTTGGTTGTGAAAACTAAATAGTCCCCCGACGGATGATAAAACGGAGCCCAGCTCATCACGTTCATCTTTGTCAATTGCTGCTGATCCGAACCGTCTATGTTCATCGTGTAAATTTCGGCCAACAATCCGTCTTTGGAGAATCGACGCCAGCAAATACGTGTGCCGTCGGGTGAAAAGAACGGGCCACCGTCGTAGCCGGGCACATCGGTCAACTGCCGCACGTCGCTCCCGTCCGCGTTCATTATGAAGATGTCCATCATGAACGAAGGATCCGTATCAAATAATTTTTGATCGGCCTCAGACAGTTTCGCCGTGTATCCGTTACGGTTGGAGGCGAATGCGATCAGCTTTCCATCAGGGGAATAGGATCCTTCGGCGTCGTAGCCTTTGGCTCGAGTCAACTGTTGATACGTTTTCGCCGCTCGGTCGTAGGCCACGATCTCATATTCGGGATCGTAATCCCAAGAGTACCGGCGCGTCTGTCCGGATTCGCGAAAGGCAAGTTCGTCGATCTGTTTTTGTTTGGCGTTGGGGTCGAACTGAGTGGACGCGTACAGCACGCGTTTACCGTCGGGGTGCAACCACGCGCAGGTCGTTTTGCCCGCCCCCGGCGAGACCGGCATCGTGTCGCCAGTTTCAAAATCGAGCGTATAAATCTGGAAGAAAGGATTGTCGCCGCGCCGCTCACTTTGGAACACCATTTCTGATGCGCTGCCTCCGGATCCAAAATAACCTTCTCCCGATCTCAGACCATCGAAAGTAATCTGCCGGACGTTCTGCATCAGGCGCCCCTCGATCGACTTGGGGGACTCGTCTGAATCCGCTGCCGCTTGAGTGACCGATTGTGCGACGACCGGATAGATGCTGATCCCCCAAACGACGGCCAGCAGAAAAGAGTTGAGCGATGCACGGAGAAAACGAAGGAACATGATTTGACGCTTGGGGGAAAAATGGAATCTTTGACCAGCGATATTCTGGCGGTGAATTTCTGGTGACCGAGAGCGGATCGTTCGGTCTGGCGATACCGGAGGGCTTGCGCCCTGCCGCTACGATTGATTGCCCGACCGCGGATCCTATTTTCGCTATTATTGCTTCGGATGCTACCGACCTTACGTCGCCCCTGTAGTTTCTGCGACATAATGAACGATGCTGAAAAATCGCGGTAACCTTTTGTCAGCTGGCGCGTTAAACTTAATGAGCTTAGGTGTTATTTTCGCCCCGAAACGTCGGTTTGTCCGATGCGAATTAGCACGAGGCCGACGCTCAGGCTCTAATCCCCATCAACTTCAACAATCCCAATGGCTTGCGGGCCAAGGACACCACCATGATCGCCAACCGAAGTTATGACTGTATCGTTGTTGGAGGTGGACCAGGCGGATCAACCGCTGCCGCCATCGTGGCCGAACAAGGGAATTCGGTTTTGCTGATCGAACGAGACACCGTCCCGCGCGAGCACGTCGGCGAATCACTGATGCCCGAAGCCTATTGGATTTTTGAACGGCTGGGGATCGTGCACGAGATGGACCGCGTTGGTTTCACTCGTAAGCACGGCGTTCAATTCGTCAGCAGCAGCGGCAAGGAGTCAAAGCCGTTCATCTTCGCCGACCACGATGATCGTCCCAGCAAGGAAAGCTGGCACGTCAAACGCGATCAGTTCGACAAACTGCTCTACGACACGGCCTACAATCGCGGCGCAACATGCATCGACAAGACCCGCGTCGTAGATATCGACATTCGCAAAAAAGGCCCTCACAAATTAGAGATCCAAACTTCCGAGGGGAAAACCCAAGAGGTAATGGGCAAGGTCATCATCGATGCATCGGGGCAATCGGCCATGATCGCCAATCGCCTTGGGATCAAAGAGGTCTATCCGGATCTTAAGAAGGCCGCGATTTGGGGCTACTTTGAAGGCGCCCAGCGGGCCGGAGGCGGCAACCCAGAAGTCACTTGTATTCTTCAGACGGAATCCAAAGACGCTTGGTTTTGGTACATCCCACTGTACGATGGCACCGTCAGCGTTGGACTGGTTGGCGACAACGAATTTCTGCTCAAACGAGGCGGTTCTCCGCAGCAAACTTTCGATGCCGAGGTGAAGAACTGTCAGGGCATCCAACGTCGTTTGGCTGACGCAACGCAAAAAGGCCGCCTGCAGATTGCCAAAGAATTTTCTTACACCACCAGCACCAAAGCCGGCGATGGTTGGGTGCTGGTTGGAGATGCCGGCGGTTTCATCGACCCCATTTATTCCTCAGGCGTTTTCTTGGCTTTGAAGTCCGGTTTGATGGCGGGCGAAGCCGTCGCTGAAGGACTGGCCAAGAACGACGTTTCGGCAAAACAACTTGGACGTTGGGAGAGGGAGTTCGAAAGCGGTGTGACGTGGATTCGAAAATTGGTGCGGGCCTACTACACCAAAGAATTCAGCATCGCAGGTTTTATGAAGGAATATCCCCAACACGCTGGTAATCTTACCGACCTCTTAATCGGCAAGGTCTACGACGGTTCTCCGGGTAAGATCTTTGAAGATATGGATCCGTGGATCGAAAAAGCCAAAGCTGGCGAACTGGAAACGGCGAATTAGACACCGTCGTTTTTTAAACGCCACTCGATGAGTTGCTGCCCGATTCCACCTTCGCTCACAGGCTGTGATTTATCAGCCGCTTTCTTAGCCGAAGGGCCACTGACACACCGCGCGAGGCGGCGCAATGGCAATTATTTTGAGCCAACGGCAGCCACGGATTGGCCGCCCCCCAGAAAGGTCCGCCACATTTCGTACTTGGGGTTATTCAGCCGCACCGTGACCAGCGGATTGTGTCTCGGCCGAACGGGTTTCTTGATCAGATTCATGTTGGCTTCTGAGGGAAGCTTATCGCCCTTTTTCCCGTTGCATTTAAGACAGCAACAAACCACATTCTCCCAACTCGTTTCGCCTCCTCGACTGGTTGGCACCACGTGATCGAAGCTCAACTGAGCCAACGGTTTCACCACGCCGCAGTACTGACAGGTGTTCTTGTCGCGACCAAAAAGATTCCTGCGATTAAAACGCAGCGTCAGCTTGGGAACTTTATCGTAAAAGCTCAACCGAATCACACGTGGGACTTGGATCGGAAAATTAACGCTGCGGATCCAATCGCGATCCTCGTCTTCGTTCACTTCCCCCGAAGATTCTTCTATCTCGGCGTAGATGAACTGGCTCATCTCCACCCAAGCTTCGAAATCATAGTTGGCGTACTGCCCGTCTTCAATGTTGATAACTTCTGCCAATTCACGATACAACAGCCCTAAAGCCCGCCGCACCGAAACAACATGCACCGCCATGTAAAAACGATTCAGCACCAGAACACTGCCATTGAGCGGCGATGCATTCTCCAATGGAGCTAGCTCACTTTGTTCCATTCAAAGCACTCGACGTTGCAGAAACGAGTCAATTTTGTTCGGGACCGTTTCTTAGGACCGATGGATTGCAGGCACTGGCTTGACGCCTTCTATGTGCGACCGAAATCCAATCTTCAACCTTAACCAACCGACCCTCATTGTATCAAGTCATCGGCCGGAATCCAAATTTTCGGCCGCTCGTTACAGCCGAACGGCAAAGTCAAATTTTTCGTGCGATGCGCAATCCGGGAGGTCGAGGCTCCGACCGAGACCTATTTGATTTCGTAGATTTGAAGCGGAGGTCTCAACCTCCCGGTTCACGCGAAAATCGAATCTGCAGTTCTCCTGCCGCTCGTATTGCCTGCGCTGATGAAATACTCGGATTTCCATAATCCAATTGAATGTTTGAGCCAATTGTTGATTTTCGGTGGAAATCGTGCAGCCGACACTTAGCCAGTTTCCGCATTACACAGCAGAAGATCGAATTTATTTTTGCGTTGCTGCCAATTACCTGCCGAAGTTTGCCCCCTTGAGAGTCCACCGTTGCGAGTCCACCGTTGCGAGCCCACCGTTGTGAGCCCATGGTTGTAAATTGGAACCACCGGCCAATCGAAGTGATATCAAACAACGATTTGCAAACAGATTTTTGGTGTGACAAGTCAAAGATTTTTCTTGCATGGGCCACCGCCACCCCGCTACGATGGAAGTGACAATTAACTGGAGCTACCCGACAGGACGGATTCATGATCACTTTCACATGCGATCGCTGCAAGAAAACAATCGACGTTGCCAACGAGATTCGTTTCGTCGTATCGATTGAGGTTCAAGCCGCGTTTGGGTGCGATCACTCAGATATCCTGCACGAGCATCTGGATAAACTTTCGGACGAACTTTCCGAGGCGTTTGACGGACTCGATTCCCAAGAACAAGAAGAAATCAGCCACCAGGTCTACGACGTACGCAACTTCGATCTTTGTGAGAAATGCCGTGAAGAATACGGCAAAAATTTGCTGGGCGTTGAAACCACTTCCGCGATGGGATTCAGTAATAATTAACGCTGCTGTACCACCTTTAAAATCAGCGGCTCAGTTCCATCAACCGCTTCCGGCAGGAAACAAATTCTTCAGCTAAAGCGGCCGTCGATTTGGGTAACGGCCCCTCAATCTCTCTCAAGGCACGGTCGTCGGACCCCTGAATCAACTCGTGAACCCATTGCTCGCTGATCGCCGATGGCTGAATGAATGGATTAAACCCAGCCAGTAAAACAGCGCTGCCTGTTGGGTGTCGCGCGCGGGAATAACGCGACCAATTTTCCCTCAGGCTCTGCTCGGCCACCACTACGTCTTTTGCCAACCCGCGGGCATCACCATCCCCCTCCAAATACACGGGCACCATGAAGACTTTCCCGACTTCGAAATCATCTGGAATCGCGCCCAAAATCTTTCGTTGTCCTAATGCTGTGCAGCGCACCTTCAAAACGCCGCCACGCCAGTCGCGCGTGACGCGATACGCGATTACGACGTCGCGGCCGCCTTCGAGTGTCTCGGTGCGTGAGCAATGGAAACGAAAAAAGGCACCAGTGCCACGATTGATCGTACCGCTGGCGATCAGCGGATGGTGCTGAGGAATTTCTTGATAAGATTTGCGCTGTGAACTGTGTTTGGATACGTTCGCATTACCGGTGACTGTCGCGAATTCAAGTTTGTCACTGTTGCCAATTAGTCCGACTCCGGCGGTAAAGTCGTCCGAAGCGTCGACGGTGATGTTGCCGCTAATTGAGCTGACCATTTGAGACTTCGGACCGTAATCTTCAACAGGGAAGGTGTGGCGATTCCACGATACGTCAAAACGGAACTCGTCAACGTAATCACGATCGCGCGGACGAATCTCGGCGGTGACCGGAATCACAATCTCAATGATCTTGTCGTCGGTGACCGG
>CAYOZV010000048.1:0-1925 GCA_964408465.1 uncultured Pirellulaceae bacterium | reverse complement strand
CCGGGGCGATCAGTTCCACTACCGGCAGCATCGCTGGAACGTCAAATTCAATCGCCGCATCACCGGCGCGGGAGAAAGTGGCCGGCAGCATCACCAACCACACGAATAAACATTGCTTCAATCTCATGACGGATAGCCTTTGAATCCACGCCGGCCAATCCTTTTGCTCGGCGCGTGAGTCTCTGGGACAGACTCCGTCATGGAGTCCGAGCGGGTCGGCCTAAATGCCGCTTTTACGGCTAAAGAAAGGCAGATCAAGACCTACCGTACGAACGCAAACGAAAAACGGTTCGCAAGCAGGGGAAAAAATTCCCCGCTGTCGCTTTCACTCATTCGCACAACACAGTAACAGCCGCTACCCCGAAAGCTTTTGAGATACTTGCTCAAAAGAATCAATCGCCGAATACGCATCCTTGTTCGGCACCTCTTTGTTCCCCGGTCGCAGGCTCAACATCGTCTGCATACCAGCCGTTTGCGCCGCATCAAGCTCCGCCGCGACATCGCTGATGAATAGAATCTGCGATGCTTCGATCCAATCGGCGGCGATCTTAGAATAACTTTCTGATTCTTGTTTGTGCCCAATCGTCGTATCGTAGTGACCGCTGAAGTGCGGAAGTAAATCGCCGGCCACACTATGGCCGAAGAACAATTTCTGGGCGTAGATGCTACCCGAGGAATAGATGCGAACGTCGATACCGGCCGCTTTCCAAGCCTCAATGGCTGGAGCAACATCGTCATAAAGATGAGCCACCATTTCTCCGCTGGCAAACCCCGACTCCCAGACCAACCCCTGCAGCTTTTTGAGGCCCGTTGATTTAACGTCGTCGTCCATTAATCCAATCAGTGCCTGATGGACGAAGTCGACGCGCGTGTCATCGGCATCATCGACGCACTGCGCGAACATGGCGTCGACCGAATCGAACTTCAGATCGGCCGCCAACAGGGGCAATGCCGATTGGACTCCGTCGGTGGAAAAATGCGTCTGCAAATACGCGGCAAAATTTTTCCGGGCGTAGGGGAACATGACATCATAGACAAAGTCGATCGACGACGTCGTCCCCTCGATGTCCAGCAAAATACCCGTTACGGGAATACTCTCGGCGTGGTCGCTCATATTCGTTCGTTACTGATCCAGCACAGATTTTAGATTGTCGCCATCGCCGCCGTTTTCCAAATAAGACGGGCCCATGCACAACGGGGCATACTTCTGGTGAACGGGTTCTTCGATGTAGTGCGGTGTCCAACCGGCTTTGTCTTCGAACAATCGAATGCAGCGAATCGTTTTGTCGGTGCACAGATTAAACCAGTGATAGGTTCCATTGGGAACGCTGATTAGATCACCGGATTCGACCGTGATTGAGAACACAGGTGCCGTTTGCGGATTGATGTGAAAGACGCCGCTGCCTTTGACAGTAAATCGAACTTCATCTTCGGTGTGCAAATGCTCTTTGTCGAACTTCTGCAACATGTCATCCAAGCCCGGCGTCTCCGGCGTGACATTGATCACATCCGCGGTGACAAATCCGTGCTCCGCTTTCAACCGCTCGATCTCGGGTGAATACGCATCAAGAATCTCTTCGTTGGTGGCATCAGGACCAATTCGGCCTTCCACGTCCCACTGCTCATAGATGATTCCGTGCGGAGCCAGATATTCAGAGATCTGGTCGGGCTGGGTAATGTTTCGGTCTTCGTCTGGAATGAAAACTCGCGCCATGATTGTTCTCGCGTGAGAGGGAAATTTGATCGTGCGTTCGGATTGACATTTTATCGCGTTTTCGCCGCCTGACTAGGGTTTTTCCATCATCGCCTTTCGCGGAGATTCGGTGATCTGATGGTGGGGCTAGGCCTCACAACATCAGCCGTAGGGCCCTTAGCCCAATGGCACTCACTTTAGATGGGTGACGCGTCGAACACGAACCGTAGAT
>CAYOZV010000047.1:12853-27060 GCA_964408465.1 uncultured Pirellulaceae bacterium | reverse complement strand
CACTCCTTAAGCTTGTTTAATTCCAACCGATGTACGTCCCAGTTGTTGCTCGAACAATGTTCTGCGATACGATTTCGCAGAACAAAGGTGCTTCCTTGCCCGCGAACTTCGAGCTCTGTTTATGTTTCTGCGTTTTTGCTATCACTTCTTCACAAAGTAATCGCCGCACGTCTCAGCCAGAAAATCTGGCGCTGCCGCACTATTGGGAACACTACCCGCACTAGCCATAAGCCAATCCTATCCAGTGAATTTGGCAACCAGTTACTCTTTTTCTTGATCAACCTGTTTGACATTGAGTAAACCGTCAGCGTCAGTTTGTTGATTCAGCAACTCTTTGGCACGTTCGTACTCCTCGTCAGCGATCATGCCTCTTGTATGGATTTCACGCATCACTTCGAAGTCTTCTTCACGGCCGGAAGAGTATTCTCCGATGGCTAAGTTTTTAAAGAAGGTCACCACATAAACGGCGATCATCAATAACACGATCAGCAGCGTTCCGTAGACGATCCACGACACGCCGGGAATCTCCATTAACTCTAGCCACTGTTGTTTTAAGTTTTCCATGTCGAACAATGAAACGATGTAAATTCGAATGCCGGCCGAGTCTGTGAGGGGTAAAATTAGAATCGAAATTATATCCAATTTCCTGCAATACGCTCAGCCCTTTCTTACCCTGCAAAAACCGGTATTTTCTTGCCTCGCTTCGGTCCAACACTGCCGGTGATACGGACTGAGTGCCTCAACTGTTCGATCATTAGGAACCGCTGCAACGTAATTCCCCAACATAGTTGCCTTTCGCCCATAGTAGCCTTTCGCTCCGCGAAAGAGCACTCGCGCGCTGTTGCACGCACAATTGCGCTGTCGTGCTCTTTCGCGGAGCGAAAGGCTACTATGACCGCACCGCCGGTAGGAACCGGCCGTGCGATTAAATCGTTGCGACCGAGACGATTGTCAAATCGAACTGAGTCTCAACACCCGCGCGTGAAATGGTCGATTTTCTATGCGAGGCGCTGCGCACATTCGCCGACGGGCGTTAGCCCCGGTTGAGAAACTGCGCCGCAGGGCGCTAGCCGCGGGTTCAAACTCGCAAAAGTAAACCAGCGCGAAAACGTCAGTCAGCCAAACCAGCGGCTCGCGCCCTGCCGCTCATACAGCGCGACCAGCGTACAAAATCCTCCATTGGAAAAAGCAGGAAACTTGCACCCCTTCATCGGCAAACTGAAAATCGCGTTGGTGCTATTAAATCTAATAGCCATCTGCGCTATCGCCGCGCCGCCCCAAGCCCAAGCCCAACACAGACTGGCCCAACGCAACGAGTTCTACGTTCCTAAACCGTCCACTGTACCGCCCGCTTCCACAGAAGCCCCTGCTTCGGTTCTGAACAGTCGCCCCGCACCAACGCAGGAACCAAAAATTCTCCACACGCGCCTGAGCGGATTCAACATCCCCTTCAAAGTCGATGCAAACGACGAAGCATTTGTCGAAGTACACCTCTACACCTCCGCCAACCAAGGCGCGACGTGGAGCTTCTACAATCGGCAGCCGACCGACGCCACGGAATTTCCGTTTCAATCCAACGGCGAAGGCGAATACTGGTTCGCGATCAAAACGCTCGACCGCAATCGTCGGCTGCTCCCCCAAGGCGACCCGCAACCCGAATTGCGTATCATCGTGGACACCACCGAGCCCAAACTTGAGATGACCGCCGCAGCGGATCCCGCCGGTCGTATCGTTTGCCGCTGGAACGCTTCGGACATCTATCTCAAACCTAAATCTTTACAACTGTTATATAAACCGACCTTCTCCGGAACCGATCCCGTGGCTGACACCACGCAATGGCAATCGGTCTCCGTCAACACACCAACGTACGCGCCCGGCGGCATCTACGTTGATCAACTTGCCTTCTGGCCCGAAACGACCGTCCGCGCTTTGGACGTTCGCATCGCGATCGCCGATGAGGCCGGTAACGTCGTTTCCGCCGATCGCCGCCTGGCGGTGCAAAGCCCCACCTGGCGACACAGCAACCGCGCGACGGCCCGGCCCACCGACCGGCCGACGGTTGATCCCGCGACGGTGCCCAATTCAGTATCCAGCGCGCCGGTGCGTAACATGAAATGTGCAGACGGCGCGTGCGAAATCCCTCCTGTCACCGCCAATGATCCTCAATGGAAACGGGCCTTTTACTCCAACCTCCGGCCGCCCGCGCCAGAGAACTATCGCCCCAACGAAACAGCATCGGATCGTAAACCGGTTCCCAAAGCCATCTTCCGAGAAAACCCGTACTCAAAATCGGCCGCCGCCACGTCCCCACCGGCAGCAGCGACCGCGTCTCAAAATCGTCAACCAAGATCCACCGCCGACCGCCGCACAGCGATGCTGGTTGGATCCGAACCCGAATACGCCGCGCCGCCGACGCCTGCGGGATGGACGCTTAACGACCATGGGCAAAACGACCGCCCCGTTCAAACCCAACCCGCCCGATCGTTTCGAAATTTCCAACAACCCCCCAGCCAAATCTTTTCACAACAGCCTCAACCGCACCAAACGACTTACGCCCAACCGCCAGTTCCCTCTGCCAACCCAGGCGACAATGATCCCAACGCTGACGTTTGGCAAAGCAACGTCCAAACAAACGCACGTGCGCCGCAGACTTCGGTCGGGTCCACGTTGGCACCCGATCACCGAATGCTGCCCATTGCCAGCGGTGGCGTGACGCCGCGACGCACCGATTCAATTCGAGCCAATCCTAATGAGATTGAAAATACGGGAGACAAATGGGTCAGCAAATCCAGCACGAACTTTCCCAGCAATCAATATCAAGGATTAGATAACCGCGGGTTGCCCAGCAACGTGAATTCTGAATTGGTGCCTCGCCAACGGTCCCAAACTGCACCGCGCACTTTCGAATCCATCGGCAACCAACGCCCGGTCGGTCAGATGCTCAACACCGGTTACCAACCGCGCGTCCAACAGCGCTCCGCACCGGCCGATTTCCCGCCATCGCCAACTCCTTCGAACATTGGCCGCGCGTCGATTAATGGCCCGTCTAAAACGAACACGCAAATCATCAGCACCAAACGGTTCCGGTTAAACTACGACATCAACGCCATCGACCCATCGGGCGTCGGCAAAGTTGACCTCTACATCACGCAGGATAAAGGCCGTTCCTGGAAACTGTGGGGACAAGACCCTGATAATAGAAGTCCGTTTCCCGTCGAGGTCCAACAACAAGGGCTGTACGGATTTCGAGTCGTCGTGCATTCCAAAGACGGATTGGTTGGCACCGGTCCCTCCAGCGGCGACGACGCTGACATGTGGGTCCGCATCGACTCGCAAACGCCAATGGCTCAGATCACGTCCGTGCCTTACGGTCGAGGCGACGAGGCCGGGCGGTTGGCGATCAACTACCGCGTCGCCGATGATTTTCTGACGCTGCGACCGGTTCGGCTTTCCTACAGTCGATCTCCGCAAGGTCCTTGGACGATCATCCAAGACAACCTGCGTAACGAAGGCCGCTACCTTTGGAAAGTCGACCGCGCCGTTCCCGATCGCATTTTCTTAAAGATCGACGCCATGGATCAGGCCGGCAACGTCGGCACGCATCAACTGTCCCAATCGGTTGACGTGTCCGGGCTTGTCCCGCGCGGAACGATTCACGGCGTTGAACCCGTGGGACGTTAGAAGCAGTTTCAAAACCCAAAATAGGGCCGGTTCCCACCGGCCGAATCCCGTGAAGCATTGGCCGGTGGGGACCGGCCCTACCATTTGAATCAGTTTTGAAACCACTTCTAAGGTATACGCCTGAATCAAGTCACCCCATTCCCCCGAACTTGCTCGCCTCAGGCGTCACGGACCGAAGGTGATACTTCGAAGGTTTTAATTCGACATCGGCATCATATTCAGGCGACTTTTGAGGTTATCCAGCCCACCCCGCAACGCCCACGCTCGATCTGTGTCGCTGGTTGAATGACCGGCTTGAGTCAGCGTGTTTGAAATCATCGACATCGTGTGCGTGTCAGCACCGCTGATGCCGGTTTCTTTGAAAGTCATCATCGTGGTCTGATAAATATCACAACAGCGGCGATGGTCGCCGGAATTAAACGCGGGCACTCCCCGTTCGATCGCCGACGTTAACATTTCCATCGCGTGGGTCGGGGATAGACTGCTGGGCGGCAGCAAAACGGCGTCAATCGCATGGACGACACCATTGGATGTTTCGATGTTCTTGCTGATGATGGTGGCATCGTTGACCGAGATACCGGCGGCCGAAAATCCGATCTTCACACTGCGTCCCAACAGTGTTTGAGCCGACCGCGCCTTGACGGCTTGATCGTCGTAGACTCGACCGGCCACCACATGGTATTTTAAGACATCCACCAACTTCTGCTTGTTCTCTGGTTGAAGTAACGACTCGACCGTTCCCGCTGGCAATTTTGCAAACGCGTCATCGGTGGGCGCGAACACGGTCAATGGTCCTTTGCCATTGAGAACACCACCGAGATCTGCGGCGCCTACCGCAGCAACCAGCGTGTTAAAAATTCCTGCTTCGGATGCCGTTTCGGGAATCGTTTTCTCCGCCGGTAACATGACGGTGTCAATCACATGGATGACGCCATTGGTGCACTGAATATCAGTCGTAGTCAGCGCGGCGTTGTTGATCATCGGAAAATCGGATCGCAAATTAAGATCCAAACGTTGCCCGTTGAGTGATCCGACGGAGTCAAGCCCGTAAGCATCGGCGGCACTCACGCGTCCGGCAACGACGTGGTATGTCAGAATCGCGGCCAGCCGATCCTTGTTCTCAGGCAGTAAAAGCGTTTCGACGGTTCCCGCCGGCAGTTTGGCAAATGCTTCGTCGGTGGGCGCAAACACCGTCAGTTCCTGCCCTCCGCTGAGCACCGGCACCAGCCCCGCGGCCTCGGCAGCGGCAACCAACGTGTTGAAGTTACCCGCCTCGATCGCCGTTTGGGCAATACTTTTTTGTTGAGCCAGACAGGGGTTGGCCAAACTATGAAAACAAAACAGAGCCGTTAGACAAACGAGTAAACTTCGAAACTTCATCGGCATCTCCAAATAACTATTTTTTTTCAGATAACCGATTGGTTAACAGCGCATTAACCGTAGCGCGGACATTCAATCCGTTTCAGCGCGCCAACGAATTGAATATCCGTGCTACCGTTGGGCGGCGGCTATCAACGTTTCGATTTCTTTAACCTGTTCGAACGGCACACGGCTGCGTTGATATTTCCTTGAGATGATGTCGTGCAGCGTCTCAAGATCCTCCAACGGAATTTTGTCAAACTCGGTCCAATCGTCTTCGGATTTCAGTCGCGACCGCAGTTTCCATTTACCGGCATGCCGGGTCGCGGTGACCAGGCGAGTTTCGCCTTCTTCGGTTTTCTCTCGCCATTCGTGTTTTTTCATAATGGGTGATGCCTTTGGTTATTGGTTGTCCTAAATTTTTATAAGCCGAAAAGAAGATCGACGTAGTGGGATTCGCCAGAATTCACTTTAAAGCTACTATTTTTCAAAAAGGATTTCTGGCGAAATCCACTACATTCTTCGATCGCCACTGAATTTCTGGAAGAACCATTAGCAATTAATTTACGACTCCGAAACCACCACCGACCTGGCCAGCAACTCCCTCAACCGAACCGGATCGGTGGCTTCCACCTTCGCCACGAACCCTCGTTTATGAGCGAACCTTACATCGTCCATTTCTTCGATCTGAGAAAAATTCAATCGGGGGCAATCTTCATAACGTGTCAAACCATAACCATCGCCTCGACGGTCGGGATAGATCAGCGCGTGAACCTCGTTTTGTTTTTCTTGTTCGGCGATGAAAGCGAAGACGCCAAACGAAGGATCCGCGGCGATCACTTCATCCTGAGCTAAAAACAATGCTTCAATCGGACCATTGGCTGTTTCAATCGTCCACCACTGTGCGTGTTGCTGTAGGAATTCCAACCGCTGACGGAGCGACCTGACGTAGTTGATAATGTCCTCGCCAACCATGCACATGACTTGATAAAGGACATCCTCTGGCACAAGCACAGTCTGGTTTGCAAACCGGTTTAACAGCGTAATATCAATCGGTGAATTTAAATCGTCCAGCGCCGACCGAGGGATGCCCAGCAGTTTTGCCGCCTCATTGGGCCCCCGCGTATCGAGCAGTTCAGCCGGATGCAGCCACTTACAAAACGACAGTGCGTCATCGTACAAATCCAATTTCTGCAGCACCAACGACAACGCGCACAGGGGCGGAGCATCGCGTGGGAATTGATGATGGTCGAAATTATTGAGATCAGCATCATGAACACCGCCAACGTCAACCACGCAAATCGCCACGTTCGCAAGATCGCTGTCGGTCGGTTCGCGCCGCTCAATGGGCACACCATGCAAATGGGCCAGCAGACAACAGGCCAGAAAATCGTCTTTGTGGGCTCCGCCAGGATGAGTCACGATAGTTTGGATTGTCATAACGTTGCGTAGGTCAGGTTGGGAATGGTTTTCGATAGTCGCTTGTTAACGTGAGAAGATAACGTCAAAACTGAAATTTGGCATGCCCACGTTTGGGCTTCGGTTAGGTCGAAACCAAGCAAAATGAACCACCGGCGAAGCATTCGGTGTTGAATTTAGTTCCGAATGCTTTTTTAACAAAAATCTGGATATAATAAGCTCCGCCGTTTAAAACTTGTTCACCACTTCCTTCCACGATCATCTACTGGGATTTTGCTGCATGGTAAACAAATCAATCACGACTTCGAAAAACGGTTTCACATTAGTTGAGTTGTTGGTCGTCATCGCAATCATTGGTATCTTGATCGGAATGCTTTTGCCGGCCGTCCAAATGGTTCGAGAAGCGGCGCGCCGAATCACCTGCGGCAACAACATCCGTCAGCTCGGTTTGTCGATGCACAACTACGAATCGGCCCAAGGGCACCTGCCCTCGGGGTGGAGCGAAAACGGATACACCTGGGGCGTCGAGATCTTGCCTTTTATTGAACAGCAAAATCTTTACAGCACGATCGAGCGCGGTGCCAGCTGGACCAGTGGAGCCAACGAGCGCGCGGCGGCCACCGTGGTGCCCATCGCGCGTTGCCCGACCTCTCCGCTGGATGACCATTACGATCACAACGGCGTTTCGGATCGAGTCCCTGCGGATTACCGGGCCAATATTGGCTCCAATGTGCGGGGCGATGCTGGACCGAAATTGACGGGTTCAGTTGCATTGAGTGATGGCAATCCCAACGGTGTTTTCTGGGGCTGCAGCAAAACCAAATTTGGTGACGTCTCCGACGGATTGTCCAACACTGTATTCATCGCTGAATCACTGACTGACCCACGATTTAAAAAGGACGGTAACTCTTCGGACCATTGGTTTATCGGGTCACCCAACATGAGTGACTTCC
Source organism: uncultured Pirellulaceae bacterium (assembly GCA_964408465.1). Lineage (GTDB taxonomy): Bacteria > Planctomycetota > Planctomycetia > Pirellulales > Pirellulaceae > Mariniblastus. Next base: position 19,648 of record CAYOZV010000047.1, on the reverse strand, counting down.
AATGCAACGGGGCCAGCGGTGGCGGAACCGGCGGCCACGATTTTTCGGAGGTGGTTGGTTCGGGAATGGTTGAGATGAATGCGAGAATATCAAATCCATCGTTGCATGGTGCACTGATCGAAGTTTCCTTTGGCAGCTACCACAACGGTGGCATGAATGTTGTTCTCGGCGATGGCTCAACCCATTTCATATCGGAGGAAATCGACACGTCGGCTTACCAAGCAACCTTCTCCAGAAACGGCGGCGAAGTTGAAGTCATCCATTAAGCTGCGCTGCTGAGTCTTACACCTTCCCGCTCAACCATCGACAGAACCTCAAAACCATGAATGACCCAACACGGCAATCGCGTCAGTTCCTCCGCTTGGGTTTTGCAGGACTTTGCATGGTGATACTGGCTTCGGGTTGCAACCAACCAACCGCTCCTGACTACGCAAGCCTAGGCCTGGCGGAAGTTTCGGGAACGATTCGTTTGGATGAATCCCCGCTGGCAAACGCCCACGTAATTTTCGAAGCACCGGATGAATCTTATTCCTTCGGTAAGACCGACAGCGGCGGCAAATACAAGCTAATGTTCAACTCCCAACAGTCGGGGGTTTTGACGGGGCCAAAGATCGTTCGAATTCAACTTAGCAGCATTTCCGAAGATAGCGCCGACGAACCGTCCGGCGGCGAAGGTGCAGGCAGCGAAGATCTTGAGTCAGCGATGGCAACGGATTCGTCAGAATTACCTCGATCCTACCATCGTGACAGCCGGCTAAAGGCGACGGTGGCCGCCGGTGTTCAGACGATCAACTTCGATTTGAAGACTGATGGATCGACCACGACGGCAACCCAATAGCGCTGGCAATCAGCCTCGAATAACCGCCGGCCCTTCTCTGGCTAGGTCGCCGCAAAGGAAGTGAAAAGTGAATCGAAGTTGTTTACCTCTGAAACAGTCCTGACCGCAGACATGGCATCTAACGGCGGCCAAGCCGTCGTGCTCACACCGGTAAACGATCAACCCTAAATCGGCGAGTAAGGCCGGCGGATTTGTCCGCCAACGACGCGCTGAAAGAAACCTTCGGCCTTCGGTACTCGCGTTGGTGCGATGCGCGTTGGTGCAATGTTAGCCGAATGGGGCCGTGCACCGGATCACCCCGGTTCACTTAAGCGACTTTCGGATACAATCCAAATCCGCACAATTAGTGTTCCTACTTAGAGTCCATACCCGAAGAGCCCTCAGACGATGATCACCACGAAAAAGAAAATTCTCATGGCCATGTTCGTCTTCGCGGCGACCGTGATGTTGGTCCGCTACCAATCCCTGCCGTCTGCCAATCTCTTCGGCACCCAACCATCAACGTCACAGACGACACAGGTGGCATTCAATCCACAGGTTAACGGGCAAGTCATCGACGGAGATCTAAGCACCGTTGACTGGAGTTCGATGCTCGGGCAAGACATCACCGTCACGGGGGATTTGGTTGTCGTAGACACATTTGATTTGGTGCGGCGCGGTCGAGTCGTTGTCGCCCGTGAAAGACTATACGTACCGACAACGGGCATCGACCCTAACGACGCCGATCCTGAAGGTAACTCGTTCGAAGGCGGCAGCAACGTCGCAAAGGTGGTCGCGGCGCAAAAATTCAACGAGGCGGCCACTTTTACGATTGATGATGGAATGTCTCAACAGAACATTTTCCCACCCACGTTGTTTCCCGGGCTCGGTAAGGATGCCCCAACGGTTCGTGTTGGATCGGTAATCAAAGGCGTCTCAGGAAAATTGGTAAAACAACGCAACAAACTATTGCTTGTTTGCGACGGCCCATTGCAATGGACCCCAGCAGAGCGCCCCCCACGACCGGATGTTGGTCAAGCGGACGTGACCGTCGGCGCGTTCAACGTTCTCAACTACTTCACCACCATTGATAATGGCGGCAACCGCGCCCGGGGTGCCGACTCCGATGCTGAATTCAAACGGCAGGAATCAAAACTGGTTTCGGCGCTGACCGCCTTGCAAGCCGATGTGATCGGTTTGATGGAAATCGAGAATAACCTCGATGCAGAGAATCGACTCGTGGCGGCGCTGAATGAAAAATTGGGCACCGAGGTTTTCGCGGCGTGTGGTCTTCCCGATGGTTTTCGCGATGCCCCCGGCGGCGCTGACGCCATTCGCGTTGCGATGATTTACCGCTCCGACCGCGTCAAACCAATCGGCACCGTTTCGACAATTAATGATGACGCGTTTTCTCTGGCGCGAGCACCTATCGTTCAAACCTTCCAATCAAAAACCGGTGGCGATCCGTTCACCGTCATCGTTAACCACTTCAAATCAAAAGGTGGCTCAAACGCTGATGCTGCGAACAAAAACAAGGGCGACGGCCAAGCGGCTTACAACGCAACACGCCGAATGCAATCGCTGGCAATATGCAAATACATCGACCAACAGAAACAAGAACAGCAATCGCCGCGCGTCCTTGTCATCGGCGATCTGAACGCCTACGGCCAAGAAGACCCCATCGACGCAATGCGTGCCAAGGGCCTGATCGATTTGCGCGAACAATTGGAAGCGACGAGTGCATCGGATAATGGGCAGGCAGACTATTCGTACAATTTTAGGGGCCAGTCCGGAAGCATGGATCACGCGATGGCGACCAGCACATTAGCCGCCGATGTCACCGGAGTTGCAACGTGGCACATCAATTCTGATGAACCGCGGTTTCTCGATTACAATCAAGAGTTCAACCCTAAGCCGCTCTTCCAAGCCGATCCGTTCCGTAGCTCCGACCACGACCCTGTCATCATTGGAATTCGAAACTAGGCCGCGACGAATCAATGAGAGCAGCGGTCAAAGGAAAGGACCGCTGCAGCTATATTTTTCGTTTCACGGTCAGCCCCTCTTCATTGGGTTAACAAGCAATCGGTTTAACGCGCAATGGCCTGGGCGTTTTTCTTGCCCTGTTGCTTGGGGGCTTACCATGGAACGATCTGCCACTGGTCAGTTGATTACCTGCGATTACCTGCGTTTTAAAAAACGCCTCCCCCTTTTGTGCTATCAGTGAGCGACTGGCAGTCTCTTGTTCACGGCGACGGCAGACCGATTGTTGTGATTATGACGATTGATCACCGCACGTTGTCCGCATACCGAGAGTTTCCCAAGAAAACCTCCGCTCGCTGTGCGGGATTTCTTGCTCTGTCGTAAGCACAACCTACTCTTGCGCAACTCAAAATCCGCAGAATTCTGAACCGACGGATTCCGCGAGCCCCCAATCCTTTGTAGTTGTGTAAAACTTTGCTCCCCTCCATCACCGACAACCAAATTGATGATCCTTTGATCTCAAACAGCGGCATTGAGAATATGCGCGCTCAGCGTGTTTGGCGGATGGTGTGGGTCCAACTGTTTACGTGGCTTTTCTTTGCGTTCTATCTGTACTTGCGCGGGCGGCACGCACCGGCACTCGCATGCCTGCTCGAATCCACGTTCATGTTTTTGCTCACACGTCTGCAGCCAATCTGTGATGGAAGTCGTTACAGAAACGTATTGAACGCCAGTTTGATTGCCTCAGGAACAGGCGTCCTCTTCGTGTCATTGAATGACCCGATCCTTGCTCACACCATGTTCTTCTTTCCTGTCTCCGTTCTATTTTCTTCGATGTTGATCGGCGTACGAGCTGCCTTCGGTTGGATGCTGGTCGGTTTTGTTGCTCACTTTGCCTACTATTTAACTACTTATGGACCAGTGAATCTGTGGCTTCATCGAATTGATGAACTAACCGTTAATTGCGGAGTGATCGCATGCTGGTTTTTCTGTTGCCAGCAGGGAGATGCGTTCTATCGAGAGAGGACAAAAAATCTCAAAGACCTAAGTTCAAGCTTACGCACAAAGAGCATTCGTTTAGAGAAATTGGCGACGACCGATTCGTTAACGGGTTTGTTTAATCGGCACCAGTTTCAAGTGAATTTGGAAGAGTTGATCACCGCCTCCCGACTGGGTGCACAACAAGTGGCGCTTGTGGTGATCGACATGAATGGTTTCAAACAGATTAACGACACACAGGGGCATCTTGTTGGAGACCAATCGCTGGTGATGGTGGCCAACCGACTGCGCGAACACTTTCCTGATGCCGACATCGCGCGAATGGGTGGCGACGAATTCTGCCTGATCTTTTCGGACGTCTCGGGACTCGCAGAAGGCAGGACACTTGCCTCCGAAACATGTGAGATGCTCAAAGGTCGATACTCGATCAACGATGAGTTTGATTTTCCGCTCAGCGCCAGTGTCGGCGTCGCGCTGTATCCGCTGCATTCAGATAATTCGACCGACCTATTCGCGTATGCCGATACGGCTATGTACATTGCCAAAGCCGCAAATTCCGGATTTGCGGTGTACGAACCTGGCATGACAGAGAAACTGGTCGGGGAATTGGAACTGCTGGAGAAGTTGAGAATGGCGTTAGATCGCCAAGAATTCTCCCTGCTCTACCAACCCCAAGTTTGTCTGAATTCCAACTCAATCATCGGCGTCGAAGCGCTAATCCGCTGGCAACACGGAGGCGAGGTGATCTCGCCAAATGAATTTATTCCGTTGCTGGAGAAAAGTGGACTGATCGTCGATGTCGGACGGTGGATTATACGGGAATCCTGCAGGCAATTGCGCCAATGGCAAGACGCCGGGATCGCCTTGGATGTTTCCATCAATCTTAGCGCCCTTCAGTTCAACGATCCAAACTTCGATCAAACGATCGAACAACCCATTCGAGAATTTGGACTCTCTGCAGACCGGCTTGATTTTGAGATCACCGAGAGCCTGCTGATTACCGATGTCAATCTGGCCGTTGACCGACTCAACCGCATCAAAGAACTCGGCGCAAGCATCAGTATTGACGATTTTGGAACCGGTTATTCATCATTGGCATACCTACGACAATTTCCGATCGACCGTCTAAAGATCGACAGAGCTTTCGTCAAGGATATTCCCGATCGCGATGACGGCGTAATTGCTACCAGTGTCGTGGCATTAGCCAAAGCCATCGGATTAAGAGTATTGGCCGAAGGCGTCGAAACGCCTGAACAGGTCGCCTTCCTCAAAGAGTATGACTGCGACGAGTATCAAGGATACTTCTTCAGTCGACCAATCTCCGCTAAACAAATTGAGATGATGGTTAGAGAAGAGCAGGCACCAACAGAAGGTGTTTGGCTTGATCGCGTTTAAAAGTGTCGCACAACGGAGACTCACCCGTCTTCACCAGATCAAACGTTTGCCTCCGGAGCTTCCAAAATAGCTTAACGATTAACCCGTCGGCATCGCCGCGTGCAAATTTCTGTCGGCCAATCGTTAAACCACGGGACTGCGACAAAGGGACTCCCCCTACCGAGTAATACGCCAGCAATGCGCCCATAGGGAATCGCTACCTACGGATTCTCCACCGCAGCAGCACTCTCTAAATAGCCGTTGAACTCCAGCCAATTGGCCAAGTGATGATGCCACTTTGAGACCGGAAATTTTGTATCGTAAATTCCGTAGCCATGCCCGCCATTCTGATAGACGTGCAATTCGGCCGGAACATTATTTTCTTTTAGTCGCGAAAGCAGCAGTGCCGACTGAGCGCCCCGCATTTTGTCTCCCCACGTTACCGCCATGAACATCGGTGGCGTCTTGGGAGTAACCGTAACCAGCGCACTCAGCTCGGCCTTGTCATCACCGTAGCCATCGCCCAAATAAGCCGCGTAGATTGGGCAGACAAAATCCGGTCGCGCACTGACGGCATCAATTTCATCTATTGGTGGGTAGCACTGCGTGTCGTATTGGACGGCGGACATGATGGTCAGATGCCCACCGGCAGAGAATCCCAGCACGCCGATTCTGCCGTCGTCGATTTTGTATTTTTTTGCATCGTGACGCACCAATCGAACAGCGCGTTGCACATCCTGCATCGGTTCCCAATGCATGTTGTCTTGATTGCGGCGAGGCACGCGATATTTCAGCACAAACGCCGTCACGCCAATTGAATTGAACCACTCGGCCAGCGCAACCCCTTCGTGTTGCCAAGCCAGCACGTTGTAACCGCCACCGGGGCACACGACCACCGCGGCTCCGTTGGCAGATTCTTCTGGAGCTCGGTACACCGTCAGCGTTGGCGTATCCACGAATAGAATATGGCCGCGCGGATGGACTTTGGTTGCCGCGATCAACTCCTTGGCTTTTTCGGCGTCGAATTCCGCCGCGCCGGCCGGTAAACCATTCGGCCAGATTTCTATTTCCGTGCGTTGCTGTCCGTTGGCGGCTTGACTGACTCCCCACGCCAACACAGTCACCGCAAAAAACAATCCAGGCCCGCGCGATACCCAATAAAAAATTTTACGGATGTTCTTCGATTCTTTGAATGTCATAGATCGCTCGTTCGTCGTTTTATGAATGCGTTCATGCAGCAACGGCAAGAAGAACCGACCGCACGTTTTAGCGGATTTCATTATAGCCCAACAGCGCGAGCAATCCAAAAAGATGGTAAGAGGATTTCGCCGCTGGCCCTTTTGGCCAGCAGAAAAACCGACACACCGCCGCCTAGGTACTCGGCCTAAAGACGGTTACCGGATCGGCCAAGCAGCTGGGGACAGCGGCTTTACTATCCATCGTAAAGTCGCCGTCTCGGCTACTTACGGCGCTTCGATTCAACGAAACCAACGCGCCGGTCGCGACCAAATTCCGCTAATGATAAAGCAGGTTGAAAAACGCAACCAAAATGAATTCGCAGTTCCCTTGCTTGGCCAGCAGAAAAACCGACACACCGCCGCCTAGGTACTCGGCCTAAAGACGGT
>CAYOZV010000047.1:0-12753 GCA_964408465.1 uncultured Pirellulaceae bacterium | reverse complement strand
ACCAACGCGCCGGTCGCGACCAAATTCCGCTAATGATAAAGCAGGTTGAAAAACGTGATCAGCGGAAGAGGTTTGGTAGGATAAACAAGATGAACTTGATTTTTGCGCGCGTCCATCATTTCGATCGGGAAATACCATTCCGAGCTGCACTGGACGGCTTAGGCGCTTCCGCTACGATGCAATTTACAAGTGACATGAAATGGTCATCACGATGGGCAGCCCAAAGCATCGTTTCGCTTTGGCCTGTGCAGTGTGATCTCAAAAACCAAACAGAACTCTAAATAATTGTGTATTTCAATTCAAACATCTTGAACTCGGCTTGGTTAATAGTGGGCCAAACAAATGGGCTGTCGTGGGATTCCATGGTAACTTTTTTGACCGCCAATCCAATTCTTGGTTATCCGATCCTCGTCGCTGTCGTGAGCATTGCTGCATTTGTGATGTACGGTTGGGACAAACGGCAAGCCAAAACCAACGGCTGGCGAGTCCCAGAAAAACAGCTTCATGGGCTCGCGCTGCTAGGAGGCTGGCCCGGTGCAATGCTCGGTCAAAATTATTTTCGCCACAAAACTCAAAAAACTGAGTTCAAGATCATGACTTGGCTGGCCGCCGCGCTGCATGTCGCCCTGGTGCTGTGGTACTTGTACTCAAGCTTCGAAAGATAGTAGTTGGCCAGCTCTAAAAATTAACTTTTCGACGATTCGACTGCGAAAAAATGAAATTACTCCCAACCCTACTTTCGGTCTTGGTTCTAGGAACGGTATCGTCTTACATTCGCGCCAATGACCAAGCGGACCAATCGTATGCACCAGACAAAACAGTGACCTATAAAGTGATTGGTGACGTCCAGCTAAAGCTGCATTGCTTTTTGCCTCAAGGGCACGAGGCATCCGATCGAGCTTCTGCCATTTTGTTTTTTTTCGGCGGCGGCTGGAATGGTGGAACTCCGAAACAATTCTACCAGCAGGCGCGGGAACTTGCCGAGCGCGGCATGGTCGCGATGTCAGCAGAATACCGCGTAAAAAGTCGCAACAAAACGACTCCCTTTGAATGCGTCGCTGATGGCAAATCAGCGGTGCGCTGGGTACGGCAACATGCGGGCGAATTGGGAATCAATCCGGATCGAATCGTGGCCTCTGGTGGTTCGGCCGGCGGTCATGTGGCAGCCTGCACCGGCGTGGTCGAGGCAATGGAGACGCCGGGGGAGGACGATTCTGTTTCTTCGGTTCCCAACGCAATGATTCTGTTCAACCCCGTTCTGGACACGACCGCCACAGGTTTCGGCCGGTCGAAAGTCGGAGAAGCAAGAGACACTGAAATTTCTCCCTGCCATCATGTACGCCCGGGGTTGGCTCCAACGCTAATCTTTCACGGCACCGGTGATGAGACGGTCCCATTTGAAAACGCGGATCGCTTCGCGCGATTAATGACCGAAGCAAACAATACGTGCCAACTCGAAGCGTTCGATGGAAAGGGACACGGCTTCTTCAATGGAATCAACTTCCGCCCCAAAACCAAAGACCTCTCAGGTTATAAACGTTCGATGAAAGAGACCGTTGCATTTTTGAAATTGCTCGGATTCTTGAATTGAACCGACAGTTCATCGGCTACGGGTAGCGCTGTATTTTTGGCAGGATTTACAGGATTCAACGGGATGTCGCCCGCCATTGGTGTCCCTCCTGCCGAACTACTGATAACCCTTCGCCTGAATCGTGAACAGATGCGCGTAGTGACCATTTTGCTGCATCAGATCCTCGTGCGATCCGCGTTCAATGATCTTGCCCTTGGACAGCACGATAATTTCATCGGCCATACGCACCGTCGAAAAGCGATGGGAGATTAGAATCGCCATCTGCTGTTGGGTCACTTCGTGAAAGTGGTCAAAGATTTGCGATTCCGCTTCGGCATCCATCGCAGAGGTCGGCTCATCAAGCACCAAAATATCGGCTTGCTTTCTCATGAAAGCGCGCGACAACGCGATCTTTTGCCACTGCCCACCGGATAGCTCGCGACCGTCCTTAAACCAACGCCCCAACTGTGTGTCGTATCCTTTTTCCATCTGTTCAATAAACGGATGCGCCATTCCTTTTTCGCCGGCAGCCTGTTGTTGATCGCGCGCATCAAACTGAGCCACATCACCAACGCCGATATTTTCCCCGACCTGCAGCTGATACCGAACAAAGTCTTGAAAGATCACGCCGATTCGTTGCCTCAACGCATTCAACTCCCACTCGTTCAAATCCCGCCCATCAAGCAAAACTCGGCCCTCGGTCGGAAGGTACAGACGCGTCAGTAACTTGATCAGCGTCGTTTTCCCCGACCCATTCTCCCCGACCAGCGCCAGCTTTTGCCCCGGCCGAAGATGGAGACTGACTCGGTCCAGCGCCGGCGTCGTTTGTCCGGGGTACGTAAATGAAACCTCTTCAAAACGCACCCCGTCGCCGGGCGTGGGGCCCGATGTAGCGGTACCGTCTTGGGTGTCGATTTCTTCTTCAAGAAATTCATAGAGGTTGGAGAGATACAGGTTGTCTTCGTACATCTTGCCAATCGCAGTCAAACTGGCTGCGATCGAGGACTGACCTTGCTTGAAGATCAACAGATACATCGTCATCCCACCCAACGTGATCCAGCCCATCGCGGCCGACCAACCGATCCACCCATAAGCGGCGTAGAACGCAACGGTACTCAGCACACCCAGCAAGAACCCCCACAACCCACGTTTCAAAGTGAGGGCCTTGTCTTCGGCATACAGCGTTTCAAAAATCTCACGATAACGACTCAGAAACAGATCGCCGGTGCCAAAGAGTTTCAATTCTTTTACATAGTCTTCCCGCGCCAACAGCCACTCGAGATAGTTCCGTTTGCGAGTTTCGGGAACCTGCCAGCGAAACAGCCGAAACGCCGCCCCCGAAAAATAAGTTTCGACGAAAAACGATGGTAACGCCGCGACCAATAACCCGACAACGGCCAGCCATGAAAACTGAATCAGCAGCCATCCATAAGTCAGCAGCGTAATCCCATTTTGAACCAGCCCAAAAGTGCGCGTGACCAGACTCAGCGGTCGCGACGAAGCCTCCCGCCGCGCCCGACTAAGTTTGTCGTAAAACTCAGAGTCCTCGAAGTGTGACAGTTCTAACGTTTGAGCCTTTTCCAAAATCATCACGTTAACGCGCTGCCCCAACAGCGCCCGCAACAGAGACTGCGCCACCATCAGCGCCCGCTGCGCGGCAGCCATCAAGATAATCAGTACCGCTTCCACACCAATCCACTTCAGCACCATCCAACGATCGGCCGAGAGATCTGATTCGACCGCCAGCACAACAGCGTCGACGATTAGTTTGCCGACGTAGGCGATGGCTCCTGGGACTACGCCTGCAAAAATTGTCAGTGCCAGCAGTAGCAGCGTCAGCGATTTGTCGGTCGTCCAAACAAGCCTTAGCGCTTCTTTGCTGTAGCGAAAGACACCAAAAAACCTGCCGATCAGCGCAGAGCTTTCAGAATCCGAGGGCGCCGAAGGAGGAGACATCAATTTCTTTCACGTATCGCACGCCGAGGGTGATGACCGCACCCGAGCGTCTGCGAAACCTAGGTGGTGGAGAAGACAACGCGTTCAGAATTGCTAAGGAAGAACACCACCTACACATTGCTAACTGCAAATTGCCAAATCAGCGGCCGGCCGTGGTGTCAGCGGTGACGAAAACTTTATCAGCGGTCACGTTAAATGCTGATACAGGATTCGGCGCCCCATTCACCAAGCCGCGCTCGATCAACTAAGCAGTTTTAAGCGGGTTCAAAAACTCAACGTCTCCACTTTTGAGACGATAGTAAGCCGGCACGATGGGCAGCTTTGAATCTTGAATGATCTTTGAACGCGCTACAAGATCTTCTGCCGCCAAGCGTGCGTTGGCCCGAACATAACCGGCCATCTTATCCTTACCGGCCGGTTTCTTCTGCAGCGCCGGCGTAATGTGGCCAACCAAGTGTTGCAGCGCCGGACTAGGAGCCGAACCGCCACTGCCTTGAATGCTCAGCGCCGCTCCAACCGCTCCGCAGCATTCATGGCCCAAGACCACGATTCCTTTAACGGATTTCAAATTCGCGGCCGCGTATTCAATACTTGCAATCGACGACGCGTTGGCGATGTTGCCCGCGACACGAATCACAAACAGTTCGCCAATGCCGGTGTCGAAAACCATCTCCGGAGTGACACGGCTGTCGGCACATGAGAGCACAATGCACCACGGCTCCTGTTTGCCCGTCCACATCTCACGGCATTGGGGTTGCTGATTCGGATGGTCATACTTGCCAGATTTATATCGCGCATTTCCTTCATCCAAACGCTGGAGAGCTTTCTTCCAGGTTGTGTACTTCCCGTATTGGCAGACGGACGAACTATCTTTGGTTGCCGATTTCTTTGCTTTTTTCGCCACTGGATTCTCTCCTAAAATTTATATCAAGATGATGAACTATTGAAATTATGCCAGCCTGAAACGTCACCGGCAACTCGGTTGCGGAATTTTGTTGGGCCAACCACGCACATGGACCACATAACGCACATGCCGTAGCACGGATTTTCAATCCGTTTTCTGCCTCGGCATTAAACTCACCGCGCAAACGGATTGAAAATCCGTGCTACCCGCCGCGTTGGGCCGCGACCTTAATCCTTGCGTTCGGTTTTCCAAACGGGATCGTGGTGCGAATCGGCCGACGAAGCAAACCAGCGCGTCAGCGTCATTTTCTGTTGCGTGTAAAACTGCACGCTCTCAGTCCCTTGGATATGTAAGTCACCGAAGAACGATTGGTTCCAACCGGTAAACGGAAACCACGGCATCGGGGCGGGAACTCCGACGTTGATGCCGATCATGCCCGCGTTGAAGTGCCGTTTGAACTGCCTGGCCGCATACCCGTCTCGTGTGAAGATCGAGGCACCGTTTCCGTAGGGACACTCTTGGCCAATTTTGATGGCGCTTTCGAGGTCGCCTGCGCGAATGACCGAAAGCACCGGTCCGAAAATCTCCTCCTGAGCAATTTTCATCGGCGCCTTCACTTGGTCGACCACGCTGGGTCCGATCAAGAAACCGTCTCCAGCAAAATCCTTGCGTCCGTCCAGCGCGATGTTCGCTCCTTCGTCAGTGGCAACATCCATAAACCCCGCGACGCGGTCGACGTGATCCTGCCGAATCAATGGCCCCATGTCGACGTCTTCGTTTCCTTCGGTGGGGCCCACACGCAGGCTTCCGGCGTACTCGTTCAGACCCTCCACCAACGGATCGCCGATCGCACCGATCGCGACCGCGATACTACCGGCCATACACCGTTGTCCGCCGCAACCAAACGCGGATGCCGTTAGCGCCTTGACCGACAGATCCAGATCGGCATCAGGCATGATGATCAAGTGGTTCTTGGCACCACCGGCCGCCTGCACTCGTTTGCCATTTTTTGTGCCGGTTTCATAAATGTATTTGGCAATCGGCGTTGAACCGACAAATGAAATTGCCTTCACGTCCTCATGAGAGAGCAACGTGTCGACGCTTTCTTTGTCGCCATGAACAATGCCGAACACACCTGCCGGCAAACCGGCTTCGATCAGCATTTCACCAATCAAGTTCGCTGACAGCGGAGTCTTCTCGGAGGGTTTTAGCACAAACGTATTCCCACAAGTCAGCGCCACGGGGATCATCCACATCGGCACCATCGAAGGAAAGTTGTAAGGCGTGATGCCAACACAGACGCCCAACGCATGTCGATTGGTTTCGGCGTCAACGTCTCTGGCAATGTTAGGCATCGTATCCCCAACGCTCATGCTGGGAATTCCGCACGCAAATTCAACCATCTCAACGGCGCGTTGAACTTCGGCCCGCGATTCTGCCAGCGTCTTACCATGCTCGCGCGTGACCAACGCCGCGATTTCATTGAAACGGTCATCCATGATCTGGCGAAGCCTAAACATGACGCGCGCTCGTTCAACGATCGGCGTTTCACTCCACTCCGCGAACGCCTCAGCGGCGGCCGCAACAACCTTATTTACCTCTTCGGTTGAACTAAGCGCCACTTGCGCGATGGCCTGTCCGGTGGAAGGATTGAAAACTTCAGAGGTACGTGATGAAGCACCTGCAACCCAGTTCCCGCCACACAAGTTCGGAACTTGTTCTAACGCTTGTGTTGAGTCAGTCGTTGCCATGGCGTGCTCCAAATATTATCGAATTATTAATCGTGATCGAATTGTGATCGTTCACTTAGATCGAGTGTCTTGTCATTATTGTTTAGGAAACAAATCATAATTAGCAAGGCATAAATCGGAATCTTTATGATAACATCATTTTACTAAACGTCTTTCCAATTCACATTTCATTTGCAGGTTCCTTCATGTCGCGCAATGTTAAAGGTGCTTTAATTCAAGCAACACTTTGTGAGCCGGCCACGTCGTCAGTACAAAAAATCAGCAAGGCCATGATCGACAAACATGTCGACATGATTGCTACGGCCGCGAAAAAGGGAGCTCAGTTCGTTTGCCTTCAGGAGCTTTTTAACGGCCCGTATTTCTGCGCCGAACAGGACCCCAAGTGGTACCAACTGGTGGAACCCATCCCCGACGGGCCGACCGTGAAACTGATGCAAGAGCAAGCAAAAAAGCATCAGATGGTCATCGTCGTTCCGATTTACGAAGAAGACCTGCCGGGCGTCTACTACAACTCCGCCGCCGTCATTGATTCCGACGGTTCCTATCTTGGGAAGTTTCGCAAGATGCACATCCCTCATTGTGCGCCGGGATTCTGGGAGAAGTTTTATTTTCGCCCCGGGAATCTTGGCTATCCAGTTTTTGATACCGCCGTTGGAAAAATCGGTGTTTACATTTGCTACGATCGGCACTTCCCCGACGGAGCCCGCTGCTTGGGGCTCAACGGAGCCGAGATCGTGCTCAACCCCTCGGCCACCGTCGCGGGTCTCAGTGAGCATCTCTGGAAACTGGAGCAACCGGCTCATGCGGTTGCCAACCAGTATTATGTTGGCGCGATTAATCGACCGGGATCCGAAGCGCCATGGAACATTGGCGAATTTTACGGCCAAAGTTATTTTTGCGATCCGCGCGGCCAAATTATCGCCGAAGGATCGCGCGACACCGACGATATTGTCATCGCCGATTTGGATTTAGATCTGATCCGCGAAGTTCGCAACACGTGGCAGTTCTTCCGCGACCGCCGACCTGAAAGTTACGGGGCGATTGTGGAACCGTAATGAGTGAACCCCAAAACGATCAGAAACCGAGCGCCACAAAACCTGACACGGTCTCCGAAATTGAAATGCTTGACGCCGGCGGCGTCCTTTACGGTCTCGATGACAAACCGCCCGTTGCTCGCGCACTGGCGCTGGCAACTCAGCATGTGTTGATGATGTTCGGATCCACCGTGGCCGTGCCGCTGCTGTTGGGGCCGAGCATGGGGATGGACAACAATCAGATCGCCATTCTGATCAGCAGCGTGATGCTGTGCAGTGGCATCGCGACGTTCATTCAAGCTACCTTCGGGTCTCGATTGCCGATCATCCAAGGCGTCTCTTTCAGTTTCCTGGCCGCGTTCGCCTTCATCATCGCCACGGTGCAACAACAGGGCGGCTCGCCCGCCGAAGCCATGCAGTACATCGCCGGTTCAATTTTGATCGGCGGCATTATCGAAATGACGATCGGATTCTCGGGACTCTTTGGAAAGATTCGTCAGGTGCTTTCGCCGGTCGTCGTTGGTCCGGTGATCATGTTGATTGGACTGGCGCTTTATCAATTCGGTGCGCCGATGGCGGGGTCGAGTTGGCCGATCTCGATTTTGACGATGGGCTGTGTTGTGGTCTTTTCTTATGTGCTGGCCCGTCAGCAAAAGATCTTCCGCATGTTTCCAATCCTGCTGGCGATTCTGATCAGCGTAGCCGCTTGTGCGCTGTTGACGTTTACCGGTCTAATCGACCAAACACACGCGGCCTTCCTAAAAACCGAACATATCGCTGCCGCGACCTGGCTGCGCACCGATCCCGCCGAAGTATTCCTGCCCTGGGGCGTTCCCAAGTTCCACCTTGGATTCACGCTGGCCGTGTTGGCGGGATTCTTAGCGTCGATGATCGAATCGTTCGGCGACTATCACGCGTGCAACCGAATGGCTGGCGGGGACGAATTAACGTCCCAGCAGATATCGCGCGGCATCGGATGCGAAGGAATCGGATGCACGATCACCGGATTATTTGGCGGTTTCAGTTCCACTTCCTATTCCGAAAACATTGGACTGGTGGGCATCACCAAAGTCGGCAGCCGCTTCGTGGTGCAGATCGCTGGTGTACTCTTAATTTTTGTCGGGTTGATCGGAAAGTTTGGCGCTGTCGCCGCCGCGATGCCCAAACCAATCGTCGGCGGTTTGTACTGCGTCATGTTTGGACTCATCAGCGCCGTCGGCATCAAAGAACTAACCAAAGCGGACTTAAATCTCGACCGGAACCTGTTTGTCGCTGGGTTCTCTTTGTTCATGGGATTGAGTGTTCCGTTTTACTTCGGCTCGGACGCCGGTGTAGAACTTCTAGGGCAGATCGGTGCCTACTCAACGGCCGCCAAAGACGTCGTGGGGGCGATCGGCAACACGGGAATGGCCGTGGCTGCGATCATCGGTCTGGCGTTGGATAATACTTTGCCGGCAACGCGTAAACAGCGAGGACTTACTTAGTTATAGGGCCGGTTCCCACCGGCCGCCGCCTAACATTTAACCCCAATACCGTTCAATGGACTGATTTGTTTGGCTCACAGCCATGGCGTCAGTTTAACGATTAGCCGGCAGGCGTCGGTGTTTAGGCGGTGCCAAACGCGGTCGCCTGCCGGCTTGTCGTTAAACGAAGATGGCCTTCATTGAACGGTATTGCATTTAACCCAACATGGCCGGTAGGAACCGGCCCTACGCGCTAAGCAACCGATCGAAAAAGTAATTTCCTTTCCTTTACCGCACCAAATTACTAGAATATCTTTTTCCAATTTGAACCGCCATCGAACGAATCTATTTTTGCTCCCTTCTCCAGAAAGAATAAGGCACCTCAATGGCAGATCTATCAACGACAGTCAACGGACTAAAAATGCCCAACCCCTTCGTGATCGGGTCGGGCCCTCCGGGAACCAACGCCAACGTGATTGGCAAAGCGTTCGATGAAGGCTGGGGCGCGGTGATCGCAAAAACGGTCAGCTTAGACGCCGAAAAAGTCATCAACGTCCAACCTCGATACGCTCGGCTGCGCAGTCGTGAGTCGAAAGAGATTTATGGCTGGGAGAACATCGAACTGATCAGCGACCGAAGCTTTGAGACTTGGATGGATGAATTCAAGTCGATCAAAGACAAATACCCCGATGGGATCTTGATCGCGTCAATCATGGAAGAGTACCGCAAAGATGCGTGGTGCGAGATCGTGGAAAAATGTCAGGATGCCGGCGTGGATGCGTTCGAGCTGAATTTGTCTTGCCCCCACGGTTTGCCAGAACGAAAAATGGGTTCCGCGATGGGCGTGAATCCAGATCTGGTCGAAGAGGTCACCGGTTGGGCGATGGGCGTCGCCAAGGTTCCCGTGTGGGCGAAAATGACTCCCAACGTGACCCGCATCGAAGACCCAACGTCGGCCGCGCTGCGTGCAGGAGCCGATGGGATCGCAGCGATCAATACGATCCGCAGCGTCCTTGGCGTCGATCTGAAATCACTCCGTCCCGAACCGTGCGTCGAAGGGTACACCACCCCCGGCGGATATTCCTGCCAAGCCGTCAAACCGATCGCGCTCCGTAACTGCATGGAGATCGCGACGCTGATCAAATCCGATTTCCAAGGCCGCACGCTCAGCGGCATCGGCGGCGTCGAAACGGGACAGGACGCGGCCGAGTTCATTTTGCTGGGTTCAGATACGGTCCAGGTTTGCACCGGCGTGATGAAAATGGGTTATGCCATGGTCAAACCCATGATGGATGAACTGGCGGCTTTTATGGACGAACACGGATTCAATTCGATCAGTGATTTTAAAGGCCACAGTTTGCAGTTCTTCCGCACACATGCGGAACTGGTAGAGATCCAAGCCGCGGCGCGGGCGAAAAAGAAAGCCGCTCATGCCGCGAAGAAAGCCAGCGCGGCGGCTGATGACAAGATGATCCGCGAAGACGATCAGTGGACAGGCGATGATTTCGTGGATCAAAGCGACGCGCTGTCGCGCGGATAGTAAACTAAGCCGCGAGGCGCCCGCCCCATGGCACTCACTTTAGATGGGTGACGCGTCGAACACGAACCGTAGATTTGGCTCTTAGCCGAATCGCCCTTCAGTTTCGGTCGGGCTAAGAGCCCCAACCTACCCGAAGCAAGCCTCTTCGAATTCAGGTGAAGGTGCAAAAGTCGTTAGAGTGAGTGCCATTGGGCGCTGGCCGCGGGTGCGGGGCGATCGAAGAACACACGGGGGAAACGTTAGGCAAACAAACCAGCGGCCAGCGTTGATCCGCTTAGGTAGTGGAGTGTTGTTAAACCTCCTCGTCGCGCCACCGTTTACCGTTGCGGCTTATGGGCGTCTGTTAAAGGCGGCGCCGGATCTTTAACAAGATCCACTACGAACGCACTCGCGCCAGCTAAAGGTGACTAAAAGTGATTCGGCTCCCGAGCAAGAAACTGGCCTCGGCCAATCGTCCCCACGAATTGACCATCGCGGACTTGAACCTCGCCACGGACGGTAACCACCGCTGGGCGTCCCTTAATTTCCCAACCTTCGAACGCGCTGTAATCGACGTTCATCTGCTGAGTCTCCGCTGAAATCGTGCCGGTGTATTCGGGGTCGAAAATTACAAGATCCGCGTCGCTGCCGATTTGGATCGCGCCCTTACGCGGATACAGCCCGAACAGCTTGGCGGCTTGGGTGCTGCCGGCGTCGACAAAGGTGTTCAGGTCAATTTTCCCCGCGACAACACCGTGTGTGTAAAGCAGATTGATACGATCTTCTACCGACGGCAGCCCGTTGGGGATCTTGGTGAAGTCATTTTTGCCCATCGTTTTTTGGTCGCCAAAATCAAACGGCGCGTGATCGGTGCCAACGGTGCTGATCAAACGGTTGCGGAGCGCGTTCCATAGGATCGGCTGATTTCGGATATCGCGAATGGGCGGTGACATAACATATTTAGCGCCCTCAAAATCGGGTTTCTCTGCATAGGTTTTGTCTAATACCAAATAAGGGATGACCGTTTCAATCCACGCGTTGACGCCTCGATAACGCGCCTCTTCGGCGGCACGAACCGCTCCATCGCACGAGGTGTGAACGACGTAAACATGGGCACCCGTCAATTCCGCAAAGGTCATCAAATGATTGACGCCGGACGTTTCGATGGACTCAGGCCGGGACGGTTCATGGAACTCCGGTCCTGTTTTGCCGGCGGCAAGGAGTTCGGCTTGAAGCTGAGAGACAGCCGTCGCGTTCTCGCAATGGGCCGTCACGATCACGCCCAATTCCTTGGCCAGCTTCAACGTATTGAATAGTTCCTCGTCGTCGATTCCAAACGCGCCTTGGTAGGCCAGAAAGATCTTGAAGGACGCAACGCCGCGCGAAACAAGCTCCCGTAATTCCTTTTCGGCCGCTTCGTCAAATTTCGTGACACCCATGTGGAAGGTAAAATCGACCGCAGAAAGTCCTTCGGCTTTGGATCGCCACAACTCAAAGGCTTCGATCGGTGATTCAGCGCGACTGGGGCAGCACATCTCGATCAGCGTCGTCGTGCCGCCGACCAAAGCGGCCTTGCTGGCGGACTGGTAATCATCTTTTGCATACGTGCCCATGAACGGCAGGTAAATATGTACATGCGGATCAATGAAGCCAGGAAAAATATACTTCCCCGTGGCGTCGATCACTTCGGCATCGGATGAGTTCGGCAGATCGGTTCCAATCGCCGCGATCTGTTCGCCTTGGACCAAAATATCGGCGACATAATCGTCGGTGGCCGTAATGATGCGGCCATTCTTGATCAGCAATGACATACCTTCTCCAAAAATCGTAAATGTAGCACAGAATTCTATTCCGTTTTCGCGCCAACAAAGGTCCTAAAGGTGCCAGAGGTTCGCAGCACGCATGGAAAAAAACGTGCCGCGTCTACGAACTAATGGCAATACTCGTCGGCGATCGAAATGGCCTCGGAGATAATCGCCAGCCCCTGATCCACTTCTTCCTTGGTGATGTTCAGCGGCGGCGCGACGAAGATCCAATTCCATCGCACAAACGTAAACATTCCCAGCTCGCGAATTTTTGCCGCCATCCGGTTGGTGGCTTCCATCTCCGAGGGCTTCGCATTCCACGGCGTGACCGGTTCTTTGGTCTCGCGATTTTTCACCAGTTCGATACACCCCAACAGCCCCGTGTTTCGAAAATCGCCGATCGAGGGATGCTTTTCCTTCAGCTGTTCGACCTGCTGCTGGATATAGCGGCCGGTCTGCGCGGCCTGATCGACCAGGCCGTCTTCTTCGTAAACCTCGATCGTGGCCAGCGCCGCCGCGCAGCAGACTGGGTGAGCCGAATACGTCAGCCCCATTGGCAACGCTTTGTCGCTGAAACGATCCGCCAGTTCACTGGTCACCATCACTCCACCCAGCGGTAGGTATCCCGAGGTCAGACCTTTGGCCATGCACATAATATCCGGTTCTACGCCGTGATTTTGAACGCCGAACATTTTTCCCGTTCGTCCAAACCCGCTCATCACTTCGTCACTAATCAATAAGATCCCGTATT
>CAYOZV010000046.1:24458-27168 GCA_964408465.1 uncultured Pirellulaceae bacterium | reverse complement strand
CCGTCGTGCCGTAGTGTGGGCTCTTAGCCCGCACAAATTTAAACGCGCTATATACTTGAGCGGGCTGAGAGCCCACTCTACGACAGCGCGGCGTACACCGCGCCCAGCAACTTCAAATCGTAGGGCAACGGCTGTTGGTTCAACCACTGCATCAGCCCCTTCACCGGCACCCGATGAAGGGTAATGTTCTCGCCCGACACGCCACCGCCGGCCGAGGTTTGCTGAACATCTATGGCGGCAAAAACTTCCGTCGATTCGTCGGTCAGCCCCGCTGATGAAAGCCCATTGGTCACCCGCCGCCACTGTTGGGAGGTGTATCCTGTCTCTTCCTCCAGTTCACGCTGGGCAGCGACCAGCAATGCTTCATCTTCGGCGCCCTTAATATCACCCGCCAATCCCGCCGGCAGTTCGATCACATTGCTACCGATCGGCGGACGAAATTGCTCGACCAAAATAAGGTGGTCTTGTTTGTCAATTGCAACGATCGCCACGACAGGCCGACCGGTGGTGCGCGAGACGTATTCCCAACGACCGGACTTTCGCACCGTCAAAAATTTCCCCGCCCAAAGCTCTTCCTGATCCATTGATGTCTCATTTTCAAAATTGAATTTGATTGTCAAACCGCGATGCTCTAACCCGAAAAGATCCAATCTGCCGCCGGCAGCTATCGCCGTTGTTCGGGAGACCATAACCGCAACTGATCATTCGGCGAATCACGAGCACCACCCAAAGATGACATTAGAGAGGCTCACTGTCTTTGGCCACCTGTTTCCTTTGTGAATTCCAATAGGTGCGTCAATTGTTTCCATGGAGCAAGCATCAGCATCCCGCATTGGCCGGTACAACCCCGGACTGTTGAACCAACGCCATTTTCGCTCGATGCCGGGCCGGCAGGCGACCGCGTTTAGGCGGTGCCAAACCCGGTCGCCTGCCGGCTTGTCGTTAAACTTTTCAAATGGCATTGAGCCAATTGCAATCAAACCGGACAAGGAGTCCCTAGATTTAATCTGTCCATATGACACCGCCGGACGACGCGGATGCGCAGTTTGACTCGTTAATTTTCGTGATCAACCAAGCGCGGCATCGTGTCTTCTATCAGCGACGGGTGCCGCCGGTATATCCCGTCTTGCCCGAAGTCAGCCTAAGCGGTACTGTTGGTAGAAATATAAGTGTAAATCCGAGCGCCAACGGGGCCTCATTGCATTGACCCATACAAGGAATTTGTCTTGAACGACAACTCGCAAACACATTTTGGATCCGGCGGCGGATCCAATGGACCCAAAAGCAATTTTGGCTTGGACACGAACCTTCCGGCCAGCTCGATTTCGTCAGGGCTGAATCCACTGAATCAAATGTCGGCGGCTCAGCGTCACGCGCTCGAAGCATCTTACGCCACGCAAAGCATGCAGCGCCAGCGTACGATGACCCTCGGTGATCTGTTGCTGGAGAACCGGATCGTGTTCTTGCAGGGCGAAATTCATACCGGCAACGCCAACGAACTGGTGATGAAGCTGTTGTACCTGCAAAGTGAAAACAAAAAGAAGGGCATTAACTTCTATATTAATTCGCCCGGTGGCGACGTGATCGCAACGATGGCGATCTACGACGTGATGCAAATTCTGACTTGCCCCGTTTCCACGTTCTGCGTGGGGCAGGCTGCCAGTGGAGCGGCGGTGTTGTTGGCCGGTGGTACCAAGGGGTTCCGTTATTGCTTGCCTCATTCGCGCGTGATGATCCACCAACCGCACGGCGGCGTCAGCGGTCAGGTCAGCGACATTGAAATCCAAGCCGATGAAATCCTGCGTAATCGCTCGGTTTTAGATGAAATTTTGGCGAAACACACCGGCCAACCGGTTGAGAAAATTTCTAAAGACACCCTTCGTGACTTTTTCCTGACGGCCGAACAAGCCAAGGAATATGGCTTGGTCGATCAACTGACGACTCGCCAAGAGGCGGAAGAGGACGACGATTGATCCTTCCTCCAGCGTCTCACGCGATTATTAATAACAAAACATCAGATTCAAAATTCCGCGGTTGATATAACTGCCGAATCAAAACCACTCACGGAGTAAACCATGGCATACGTTCCTTACGTAGTCGACAACACTGGACGCGACGAACGCGTCTACGACATTTACAGCCGCCTATTAAAAGATCGCATTATCTTTTTAGGCACTCAGGTCACCGCCGATTTGGCAAATTCGCTGGTAGCGCAATTGCTGTTTCTGCAGTCCGAGGATCCAAAGAAAGACATCCACCTTTACATCAACAGCCCCGGTGGCAGCGTGACGGCGGGACTTGCGATCTACGACACGATGCAGTTTCTCAGTTGCGACGTGGCGACCTATTGCATGGGTCAGGCCGCTTCCATGGGCGCGATGTTGCTGACCGCAGGCGCCAAAGGTAAACGTTACGCGCTGCCCAATGCCAGCGTGATGATCCACCAGCCTCTGGCCGGAATGCAGGGAACCGCCGAAGAGATCATGATCCACCGCGCCGAACTACGACGCGTAAAAACACGCTTGAATAAATTGCTGATGCACCACACCGGCAAAACGCTGCAAGAGATCGAAGAAGGCACCGATCGTGATAACTTCATGACGGCCGAAGAGGCCCTCGGTTATAACTTAATTGACCAAGTGGTATCCAAGGTCGGCGAAACATCCGCCGGCGAATAGAAACCGATTAGCAATCAGCAATCGGTACCGAA
>CAYOZV010000046.1:9189-24358 GCA_964408465.1 uncultured Pirellulaceae bacterium | reverse complement strand
TCCGCATTACCGATTCCGCATTCTCAATTCCGCGTTCAAAAAAGTGCTATCACTTCGGTAGACGCGGCCACGGAATCTTCAACTGACATTGCGATGCCGCTGGCGATTCCGCTAAAGAGAACTAGTAAACAGGTTCTTTTTGAGCGATTCCCATGCGGCTTTTTCTATCGATACTTGCCATCAGCGTTGTGCTGCCTTCGATCGGCTGTAGTTCTAATCTGAAGTGTCGGCGCGAAACGGCGCTGCTACGCGCCGAATATCTAGATCTCGAAGACAAATACTATGCGCTGCTGGCCGATTCTGGCGCGACGTCCACCCCGACGATTGCGCCCACCGGATCGGTAACTTCTTCGGGCGCGCTCATCGCCGAAGCGCAGCCTATGATCTACGGTTCGGGAGTGCAGCCGACGACCGGTGGCGGCAGTACGATGCCGGAGATCATTTACTACGACCAATCCGGTGGCTATCCCGCGGAAGGTTATCCCGTTCAAGAATTTCAAGACCAAGGTTACCCAGTCGAGGGCTACCCCATTCAAGGCTATCCCGTTCAAGGCGAAACCTATTATTCAGATCCAGCGCTGGGGATGACTCCCTCTCCGGCAACACCGACTGACATCAGCGATATCAGCACCAGCCAACGCAGCGGTCAGTCCGCCCAACCCGAAAACGATTACTATCCATCTCCGGTTGAGGCCACCGATTCACGAGAACCCGATTCAGATCTTTCAACAGACAATCTGCCAACGCCAGATTCCATTTTGGACAACGACCAAAGCCGATTCGATCTGGACGTCGAAGACACTCAGGAAGTACGAGACAGGCAAGATGCACAGGAGGTGGGCCACGCGATCAAAATCGAAATGACGTCTCCGATCACCGAAGTATTAATCAACAAATCTGTCAGCCAAGGCAAGAACACCGACGGCCAGCCTGGCGATGATGGTGTCGAAATTTTGCTTCAGCCCAAATCGGCCGACGGTTCGGTCGTCGATGAGGCCGGAAATTTAACGATCAGCATCATTGATGCTGCCGCCGATCAAGGCGAACGTCAAATTGGCAAATGGACCTTCCTCAAGGAAGAAGCCTTACTGTTTTTCGCCGAAGACGAATTTGACAATCGCGGTATCTTGCTGCAACTGGATTGGGATAAAAAGATTCCCGCCAACAAACGCTTGACGGTTTACGTTCGTTTGGAAACATCTGATGGTCGCATCATGGAAACGACATCCGACATTATCATTGATCCGCCAAACGCGCTCTCGATGGTGACCGAGGGTGACGAATATAATTCGGAGTTCATCCAACTGGAGCAGGATGAAGTTCAAGGTTGGTACAAATCTCAGACGGCGCGTGGCGGCAACGAAAGTGAAGGCGCCGACGATGACTTCCACTGGGGCCGTTCAAAAACTTCTACCAAAAAACGACTGAGCCAGCGCGAGAGAGCCCGTCCCAACCGCAGCAGCCAACCCCAATGGCGTCCGTCGCGATAGTAAAATCGCCGCCTCGGCATCGATAGTAAAGTCGCCGTCTCGGCTGCTTAGGCGGATTCATTAAACAACCCTACAGGCCGGTCGCACTCCAAGCGCGTAAATGCTGAATCAGACGCAAGAAATTCGATCCGAATAAACGTGCGGTCGCTCGATCGCCGGTGCGTCTCCGCCCAAGCAGCTGGGGACAGCGGCTGTACTTATCACCGACCCGCGGCACTGGATCCCTATAAAAACTGGGGAGCCGCACCCGACTGCCGAGTTGCCGTTACAATAACGTCGCACCGGCGGTTTCTAGGGATATATTGCATATTTGACTTTTGGTGGCAAAATCATCCTGTTACGACGACAATGGCCCCAAGATGACTTGGGTTTAAATTACCTTGTTTTATGATGTGGGAAAGTCAAATTGCCCATCAAATACGCACCGGCCCAACCGCATCCGAAACGTTTGCCGCGACGCCGAGTTCAACCAACGCAATCTTACTTCAAATCAACTCAACCTAATCCCCAACAAACATGTCGACGACACACGCAGATTTGGATTCCGCGGTTACGGCCGCCAAAGACCGCTTGGACCAGCACGCCTACGAGATGGTGCAACGTCACTTTCATGAATCGACCGGCTGCCCGTTTTGGCTGGAGAAGAAAGCATCCTTCAACTTCGATCCGCTGACCGAAGTCAAATGCTACGACGATCTGAAAAAGTTTCCTCTGTTCGAAGACGACTGGCTGCGTGGCGGCCCTGTCGAGCGTTGGAAGATGAACGACATGCAGGATCAGCCGACCTACGTCTTTGAGACGGGCGGCACAACCGGCGTTCCCAAAAGCCGCGTCGTGGTGAACGATTTCCGCGACGACTACGAAATTTTTTCCAATACATTGCCTGATCAATATTTCCCGCGCGGCGGCAACTGGTTGATGCTCGGTCCCTCGGGGCCTCGCCGGCTGCGTCTGGCGGTTGAACATTTGGCTCAGTTTCGCGGCGGCATCAGTTTCTGTATCGACCTGGATCCACGGTGGGTGGTGAAACTGATCAAAAAGGGCTGGATGGATCATTTGATGGAGTACAAGAAACACTGCATCGATCAAGCGATCACCATCCTGACGGCCAACCACAACATCAAATGCATGTTCGCCACGCCGAAACTGATCGAATCGCTGTGCGAAGGCCTCGATGAACGCGGCATGACGCTGGCCGATACCGGCATCACGGGAATCTTTTCTGGCGGCACCGAATTCACGCCGCAGTGGACTCGGTTCTGCGTCGAAGAATTATTCGGCGGGCCGGCCGAAGAAAGCGGCATCTTCATGACGCCGACCTACGGCAACACACTGATGGGTTTGGCCTGCAGCAAACCTGTCACTGCGGCCGAAAAATATAAGATCTCCTATTACGCCCCCCAACCCCGCGCCGTGACCGAGGTCGTCAGTTTTGACGATCACAATTCGGTCGTCGGATTTGGCGAAACGGGACGAGTAAAATTAACGACCTTAACGCCTGAGTTCTTCGTGCCGGGGTTCTTGGAACGAGACGAAGGCGAACGCGAGGCTCCCTTTGAGACCTATCCTTGGGATGGCGTCAGCGGAGTTAGACCGTTCCATGAAATCGCATCATCAACGACCGTTGGTGTTTATTAATCATTATCGCCTTTGGCCGGGCGAAAGTACCGGCCGGGCGAAAGCATCGTTTTCTCGCCCAGCGAGACACCACACATAGCATTATCTGGAGAAACCGCGTGTTAGAAATTCCCGTCATGCGCTGGGGCAAACCCTACGAGTCACTCGAAACTACCGAAGTCGTCCACTTCAACACTGGTCAAACGATCGCCAACGTTCATGCGGCCAACGGCGGATTGGTAACGCGCGACATGCGGTCGGCACAGAAGGCTCGTGACGCCCTCCGTCAATTCTCGTGTGAAGAGCTGATCGAAAAAATTGGCGTGGCGGCGGATCTGTTTGAAACGGCAACCTTACCACTGGGCGATGGCACGCAGACCGCCGAAGAATTCATCGACCACCAATCGGCTTCCACCGGGCTGCCGATGCACATGTGCCGCAGCAACATGAAGAAAAACAGCTTCGTGATGCGGAACATGGAAGAGATCCTCCAATGCCTCACGCGCGGTTTGGACTTAGACATTCTAACGCGCGGCTACGGCGTCGAATCGCGCGGCGTGATGGTCAGCTACCAAGCTCAAACGCCGGTGCTGGGTGCGGTGCTTCCTTCTAATTCGCCCGGCGTCCACACGTTGTGGCTGCCTGCGATCCCGCTGCAGATGGGACTGGTATTGCACCCCGGATCGCAAGAACCTTGGACCGCTTACCGCGTCGCGTCAGCATATAAAGAGGCCGGCATTCCCGCCGAAGCAATTTCGTTGTACCCCGGCGGACACGACGTGGGTTCGGCGTTGATGGATTCTTGCCCACGCAGCATGATTTTTGGATCGCAGAAAACAGTCGATCAGTTTTCCGGTAATCCGCGCGTCCAAGTCCACGGCCCAGGTTTCTCAAAGATCTTTTTGGGAGACGATTGCGTCGACAACTGGGAACAGTACATCGACATGATGGTCGAAAGCGTCTATATCAACGGCGGCCGCAGCTGCATCAATTGCTCGGCAATCTACGCGTCGCGTCACACGATGGAAATCGCTCAGGCGATTGCCGAAAAGATCGGCCCCGTCCAAGCACTGGGCCCCGAAGACGAAAACGCGGGATTGGCGGCTTTCACGGCCGCCGGCATGGGCGAAGCGGTCTGGAACATGGTCAAAGCCGACCTAGAAGCGGACGGCGTCACCGATTGCACGGCTAAATTCGGCGATCGCCTGGTCGAAAAAGAGCGCTGTTCCTACCTGCGTCCGGTCGTGGCTCATGCCCAAAGCCCCGAGTGCCCCATCGCCAGCAAGGAATTCATGTTCCCCTTTGCCACGGTGGTTAAATGCGAACAGGACAAAATGCTCAAAGCTGCCGGCCCGACGCTGGTTGGCACCGCCATCACCGAAGACCAAGCTTGGATCGACCAATTGTCGGACGCGATCACAATCGACCGCCTCAACATCGGCCCGATCCCAACCAACCGTCTCAATTGGCTGCAGCCCCACGAAGGTAACATCATTGACTTCCTCTTCCGTTCGCGGGCTTATCAAGTGACAGAGCAAAAGATGGCCGCTTTGGTTTAACGCACTGTCTTCATTCATAGCTTCATGGATCTTCTGAAAAGATCCTTTGTGCTGCAGGATCTTTTCAGTAGATCCACTACAACTTTTCGCTCAGGATCGCCATCAATGCCACCCACTCCAACATCTGAACGCACCCAAATGGTGCGCGGCGAAGGTGCCATTTCGCAACTGGGCAAGCTCGCGCGATCCTTGAAAGTCAAGCGCGCACTTCTGGTGACCGATCCAGGCATCGTCGCCGCAGGGCACGTCGACGCGGCGCTTGAGTCACTGGACAAGTTCAACATCGAAGTCCACGTTTTTGACGGGGCTCAAGAAAACCCGACCACCGCCAACGTGGAAAACGGACTGGCAATCGCCAAAGAGTTTACTCCGGATGTGTTGATCGGATTGGGCGGTGGAAGTTCGATGGACTGTGCCAAGGGAATCAACTTTTTGGTTTCATGCGGCGGAAAGATGCAGGACTATTGGGGCGTCGGCAAAGCGACCGGCCCGATGTTGCCGCTGATTGCGATCCCGACGACCTCGGGCACCGGCAGCGAGATGCAATCTTTCGCGCTGATATCGGATAAAGACTCGCACATCAAAATGGCCTGCGGCGATAAGCGGGCCGCCGCAAAAATTGCGATCCTCGATCCACTGCTAACGCTGACTCAACCGCACTCGGTGACGGTGCTCACGGGCATCGACGCCATTTCTCACGCCGTGGAAACTTGTGTCACGACCAAACGCGATGAAATATCCGTTGAGTTTTCAATCAAGGCGTGGAAGGCGTTGGCGATGAACTTTAGCAAAGTCCTGACCCACCCAGAGAGCGTCAAAGCGCGAACGAAAATGCAATTGGGAGCCGCCCACGCCGGCATCGCGATCGAAAATTCGATGTTGGGTGCGGCCCACGCACTGGCCAATCCGCTGACGGCCGAATACGGCATCGCCCACGGACAAGCGGTCGGTGTGATGTTGCCGCATGTTGTGAACTACAACGCGATCAAGTGCGAATCGGACTATCAGATGCTCATGAAAGAGATCGGGCAAACCGGCGGCAGCTACGAATTGGCTCAGCTGCTGACTCAATTCTGCGATGAAGGCGGGCTGAAAGTTCGTCTTCAAGATCTGGGGGTCCAGGAGGAGAGATTATCAACGCTGGCCGACGCGGCCGCCGTACAATGGACGGGGACCTTTAATCCCGTCAGTGTGGATGCCCCTGCGTTACTTTCGATGTACGAAAACGCTTTTTGATCCTCCTTTACCTTGCCCAAGCTGATGCAGCGCGGGCCAATAGCCACCGCGAAAATGAATCCGAGATTAGGAATGGGGAAATGGGAATGGGAATGGGAATAGGAATGCGAAATCTCTTATTTGTCATCCTGAGCCTCTTCATTTGCACTTCAGAAGTACCCGCCCAATCGTGGACTTCGTTTCGTGGCAACGCTCAATCGACCGGTTACGTCGCTGGCCCCGATTTCCAGTCACTTAAAGACCAATGGAAATTCGAACTGCCCGACGGTGGATTTGAATCCAGCGCCGTGATCGCCGAACAAACGGTCTTCATCGCCGGCATCACCAACGACGTCAAAGGCAAACTCTACGCGCTCAATCTTGCCGACGGTAAAAAGAAATGGGAGTTTGATTCGCCTGACGGATTCGTCACAACGCCCGTCTACGATTCGGGCAATTTGTATCTGGGCGACATGCTGGGCATCTTTCGCTGCGTCGATGCCCAAGGGAAAGAGATTTGGAAATTCGAAACCGACGTCGAAATCAATTCGTCGGCCAACATCTATAAAGACAGCATCCTCTTCGGGTCGCAAAATGCAAAACTTTACGCGCTGTCCAAAACCAACGGCGCACTGGTTTGGCAGCACGAGGTCAACGACCAAATCCAAAGTTCGATAACGCTGGCCGGTGACCGTGTGTTTTTGGCCGGTTGCGATAGCCAGCTGCATGTGATCAGTGCTGCCCACGGGAAGGAACTGGGCACCATCGAGATTCAATCGCCCACGATTGCGACGCCGGCCGCGATGGGCGACGTTGTCTATTTTGGAACGGAGAAGGCCGATTTCTTCGCCGTTGATTGGAAGAAGATCCAAACGCGCTGGCAGCGGGCTGACCCCAAAGGCGGAACTTCGATCCGCAGTTCCGCGGCGGTGACCGAGGGGCATGTCGTTTTCGGGGCAAGGAACCGGAAGCTTTATTCGCTCAACCCCGATACCGGGCAGGAGAACTGGGCCGTGACGCTCAAGAATAAGGTCGATTCATCGCCCATCATCGTCGGCAATCGCGTTGTCGCGGCGTCCACGGACGGTCGGATTTACGTGATTGACTTAAAGGACGGCAAAAAGCTGTGGGAAAAGCAGTTCAACGGCAGCTTCGTCGGTTCGCCCGCGTTTGGCCAAGGCCGAATCATCATTGCGACCGATGAAGGCGTGGTCTATTGTTTAAGTTTGGAAAAATGATCGTGGTGCGGGCCCAGAGCCAGCACTGCCAATGGATGCCCCAGTAAAATTGACTCATGGCAGAATTAAAAAAAACAGAAGTCGGCAGTTACTTCATCTCCAACTACCCGCCGTTTTC
Source organism: uncultured Pirellulaceae bacterium (assembly GCA_964408465.1). Lineage (GTDB taxonomy): Bacteria > Planctomycetota > Planctomycetia > Pirellulales > Pirellulaceae > Mariniblastus. The sequence continues at coordinate 17,121 of CAYOZV010000046.1, read as the reverse complement.
TCAGTGGAAATCTGAGCAGCTGGATGCGGTGACTTCGGTGCTTGAGAAACCACCGGTCGGTGACACGCCGCTGGGTCTGTATCTGCACATTCCCTTTTGCCGTAAACGATGCAAGTTTTGTTACTTCAAAGTCTTCACCGACCAAAACGCCAAAGAGATTGAATCCTACGTCGCGGCGTTGTGCAAAGAAATCGAACTGGTCAGCCAACAACCGGTGATGGGCGACCGGCCTTTTCGCTTCGTCTATTTTGGTGGCGGCACACCTTCGTTTCTCAGTTCCCGCCAGCTGACGTCGCTGGTTGATCGTTTGCGTAAGAACATAAACTGGGATCAGGCCGAAGAGGTCACGTTCGAATGTGAGCCGGGCACGCTGCAAGAGAACAAAGTCAAAACGCTTAAGGAGTTGGGCGTGACGCGGCTGAGTTTGGGCATTGAGAACTTCACCGATTCGGTGCTGGAGGAAAACGGGCGGGCTCATCTTTCCAAGGAAGTTTATAAAGCGTGGGACTGGATCCAAGCGGCCGATTTTGACAACGTCAACATTGATCTTATCTCAGGCATGGTCGGCGAGACGTGGGACAATTGGAAATACAACATCAGCGAGGCGATCAAACTTTCGCCTGAGAGCGTGACGATTTACCAGATGGAACTGCCCTTTAACACGGTTTACTCCAAAGACATCTTGGGCGAAAAAATTGAAACGCCCGTCGCCGATTGGCCGACCAAACGCGAGTGGTTGAATTACGCGTTCGACGAATTTCTGGCCGCCGGTTATAAAATCAGCAGCGCCTACACGGTTGTCAAAGACAACAACAAAGTCAATTTCAGCTATCGTGATAATCTGTGGCAGGGCTCCGACCTGTTGGCGACCGGCATCGCCAGTTTCGGCCATGTCTCCGGCATCCACTATCAGAACAAAGCCGATATGGCTCAATACAAAGAGGATCTGATGGAACACGGGCGACTGCCACTGGGCCGCGCTTTCACACCCTCAAAGCAACAGTTGCTCATTCGCGAAATGATTTTGCAGTTGAAACGCGGCTATTTGGAAGTCGACTACTTCCTCAAGAGATACGACGTCGACATCACCAAGCAGTGGGCTGCCGAATTCCAGGGCCATGCCGACGAAGGCATGTTGACCTTTGACGACTCGCGCGTCGAATTGACTCGCAAGGGTTTCCTGCACGCCGATGCCCTGTTGCCTGTGTTCTTTGAAGCCGAAAATCAGGGTGTGAGATACACGTAGAACGTTCGCCATGCAGAACCGCACTTTTATGATGGGCGAATTCGAAGCCGCCTTCCCCGTCGATCGACAGTATCACCGCAACCACATGTGGTCACAGACTCAACCTGGGGGCGCCGAACGGTTCGGGTTCACCGCCTATGCCGTTCGGTTGTTGCAGGACGTCTACTTTTTAGACTGGGCAATCGACGCACCTTCTGTACTCACCGGCGGTCAAGAAATCGGCTCCATCGAAAGCAAGAAAGCCGAAAGCAGTTTGTATTCAGCCGTCTCCGGCAATCTTGCTCAGTTCAACGAAGCCCTGATGGAAGACCCCTCAGCGATCAACGTCGACAAATACCATGCGGGGTGGCTGTATGAGATGGACGAACTGTCGTTTACCGATGACACGCGGCCCTTGGACGTGGACGGATACCTAGAACTGTTGGTCGATGTGTGGGAGAAAACCCAACGCACCATCAAAGGCCAAATGAACGAATGACAAGAGAAGTGGTTTCCAAACGGACTCAAAACGGATTCAGGAATTCGGCCGGTGGGAACCGGCCCTACTTGGGGTTTTGAAACTGCTTTTAGCGTTTGGCTCCGCGAAAGCGCCCTCTTTCGCGGAGGCAAAAAACGATTTTTCATGTTATCATAAACGGCTATGGCTAAACGTATCTCCGTCGTCGTCTCCCAGGGCCCCAGCAAAAATCCCATCAAGCGGAAGCTTGAAGAGGATATCGTGGCCGGTCTGTTATTTGAAAACGGCATCGACGTCACCGTCGTCCCCAACCTCTACGATATTAAACCCGACGGCACGGGTATGTTGGCGCTTAAGTCAATTAACGGCAACATGATCGTTTGTTCGTGGCTGTTCGAACGCGCCGCTCACTGGGTGATGGATCGCAACGATATCTCAGGACACGTTGGTAAAGTCCTCTTAGAGAATGACGATGAAGAAGAGGACGAGGATCAGCAGGACGCCTCCGCAGCAACAGAAATCAAGACTACCGTTGTCAGCCAACGAGAGATCCCCAACCGAAAAATCTATTGCTTGGACTTGAAAGCCTCCTCCAGCGCGGACGACTTCATTGAGGAAGTCAAACGAATTCAACAGGAGAACATGGTTCAGGTCGTTTCGCTGGGTGATGTTATTGGTGGCGGGGCGATGGCGCGGTTTGAGTCGCCCACCAACGACACTGCGATCACCAAAGACGGCAGTGGAATCGAACCCGCGACCGTCAACCGCATCGAAAACACGCAGGGGCGTCGTTGGTATCCCGTGATCGACTACAGTCGTTGCACCAACTGCATGGAGTGCATTGATTTCTGTTTGTTCGGTGTTTATGGCGTGGATCGGATTGATACGATTCTGGTCGAACAGCCGGACAACTGTCGCAAGGGCTGCCCCGCTTGCAGTCGCGTTTGCCCGGAGAACGCGATCATGTTCCCCCAGCATAAAACGCCGGCGATCGCCGGTTCGGCCGAGGGTAACGCCAGCATGAAGATTGATCTGTCGCAGCTGTTCGGGGCACCTGCCGAAGGTAAAACGGCCGAAGAGATTGCCGCGATCGAACGAGACGAACAGTTGCTGATGGTCGGACGTGATGCGGTCGGCACCGAAGGGTTGAAACGCCGTCAGCCAGTTACAACATCCCAGCAACCCAAAGACAATCTGGACGATTTGCTGGATCAGTTGGACGATTTCGAGTAGGGAGACCATCCATCGCCACCCTCAGCGACAAGAAACGGCACGGCGTTCACTACACGCCGCCGGCGTTGGCCGAATTTCTTGCGCGGCGAACGGTCGCCGCACTGCCGGCTGCTTTTTTGCAGAATCAGAATATCCGAATCCTTGACCCCGCCTGCGGTGATGGGGAACTATTGGTTGCCTTAGTGACCGCTATGGTCGCCGCCGGTTACAGTGCGGATCAAATCACCGTCTGCGGGTTTGACCAGGATCCCGCCGCCGTCCAAACAGCGCTCGATCGCATCGCCCAGCTGCAGGTCGCGCGACGTGATATTCAGATGGCAAATTTCTTGGAAGCCTACGAACACTTCGAAGGTTGCGATTGCGTCATCTCCAACCCACCCTACGTTCGAACGCAGGTCATGGGCGGCGCGGTGGCTCAGCGACTGGCGAAGCAGTTTGAGCTCAAGGGGCGCGTCGATCTGTATCAAGTGTTCACCGCCGCAATTTTGCAGTGCCTCAATTCCAACGCCGCGGTTGGTTTGTTGACGTCCAATCGGTTTTTAACGGTCAAGGCCGGAGCGTCGATGAGGAAGATGCTGCGACAACATCTTCGACTGAATCAAATTTTTGATCTCGGTGATAGTCGGTTGTTTGACGCGGCCGTGCTTCCGGTGATTTTCACTGGTAATAAATTGGTGCCGGTCGAAGAACGTGACGATTCGACGCCAGCTGAATTCTGCCGAGTCTATCGCAGCGCATTTGACGCCGCTGGTGACGGTTGCTTGTTAGACTTAATCGAAAGAACGACCGACACCGGAAGCGTGGTAACCCGACAAGGCAACTTCGAAGTTCAACGCGGCTTTCTTACCGGCGACGATGTCTGGCAACTGACCAACGCACAATCGCAGCGCTGGCTCAAACGCCTGCACAAACGCCAACGCTATCGTTTCTCCGACGTTGCCGAGATCAAGGTTGGCATCAAGACAACCGCCGACAGGGTTTTCATTGGCGATGATTGGCCCGAGGGAATGGAATTATTACAGCCGCTGCTAACGCACCATGTGGCTGACCGTTGGAGGTGTCAAACGCCGGCAAAGCAAGTCCTTTATCCCTATGACTTGCAGGCGCCAAAACGCACGGCGATTGACCTGTCCCAGTACCCGGTGGCGGCGGATTATTTGCGCCAGAACAAGGCTCCGTTATCGGCCCGAAAGTACCTCACCGATGCGGGGCGGCAATGGTATGAAATCTGGGTGGCCCAACAACCGCACGCGTGGAAGCGGCCAAAAATTGTCTGGCCTGACATCTCTGAACAGCCAAAATTCTTTTTGGACAACAGTGGCGCAATCGTAAACGGTGACTGTTATTGGCTGACACTTCGAGAGGGTTTTGCAGACGACTGGCTGTATCTGATTCTGGCGGTTGCCAATTCGGGGGTTGCCACGCAGTACTACGATTACGTGTTCTGCAACAAACTGTATGCTCGTCGGCGACGTTTTATGACTCAGTATGTGGCCAATTTCCCACTGCCGGATCTTGAACGTGAGTTGGCCCAAGATGTTGTCGCACAAGCAAAAAAACTTACCGCTGGCGGTGAAGACGATGGAAGCTTGAACGAGCTTGTATCGCAGTTGATGCTGGGCAAATAGTGGACCTAGGCCACCGCCGAGAGAGGGTACTACGGCGTGGGGGATAATTCGTCAAAGAACCCACGTGGCAATCGAATCTGATTCTTTTTGTTGACGACGTTACCGCGCAGCGATTTAAAATAGCAGAAAAAGTCCGCCCCATTGGTTAGAACCAAATGATCTAACCGTACTTTGTCTCCGGCAACGGTTCCGTAAACCACCGCGTAACGAATATCGGCATATCGAATTGTCTGCCCTTGTACCGAGATCGCATCGGCGCTGCCGGGAGAAATCAAACCAAGATCAACGGTGGGGCTGGTTTGCAGTTTGATCTCCAACAATTGATCTGAGATATCGGGAATCTGCCCATCGTCGTTTGGTGTTTCAATCCCCAGAGAGTCGCTGATCAATTTATGCAATTCCCAGCCGCGGACTCGTTCTTGATCGTTGCCGGGGTTGGGAATCGTTTGGCCCATCAACGGCAGTAATTTTTCGTAGACCTTCACGATGGGTATTAATTGGCGATCGAAGTCGGTTTTTGGATCCGCCAGCACCGCCGCCAACTCAGGCGTGTCCATCGCCGAAACCAAACGAGAATCCTCCACGTCAGCGATCGCGGTGGCCTGATACTTAGACGTTAGGGTCCCGGTGGTGTCCAGCTTGGCCAACTGTACGCCATTGACCACCTTCACCGTTTGGACCTTATTCGCATCATTGACACGCACCAAAACGTAACGCCGACGGGGTGCAAGCTCCTCATTCCAAATTTGCAAATTGTCCGACTTCTGAACGTAGACGTCAAAATCTTGGCCCGGAAAACGAGGCTTCGACTTGAGAAAGCTCCTCGGAACAGGATACCCCAAAGATCGGGCAATCGCTGATTTCACCACCTTGGAACGGGTACGAATCGGTTGATCGAGCAACATTCCCGACAGCTTCATGCGGAGGATTTGCTGGAGCTCTTGAGTCGAGAGCTTTAGGTCGGGCGTTTGATCGAGCGGATCGTAAATCGTCTTTCCCGATGCCGTGATCGCTGCGATTTTTTGATTGGCATCGGGCATGTGTTTTCGTCCGGTGAGGGTTGGATCAGGCTGGATCAACCATCGACAATGTGGCCATAGACTTCGTAGGCCGAAGCGAGCAGAGCTTTGATGTTTTCTGGATTTGTCCGCTCTCCATTTTTATAGAGAATCATTTGACCGGAGGCACCTTCGACGCAGTGCCCAACTTTACTTTCAAAAAACGTCAGCAATTCGGGCGTGAAGAAACTTCGAATGAGCTTCTCTGCCGGCCCTTTGAGAACGAACATCTCCGAGAATTTTGGATGCGATTGGAAGTCGATGTCTTGGCCACCAAAAAACTTCCCGACCCTGTCTAAGAAAGCATTCTGTTGCCGCATCGAAAACTCGGGCGCGTTGATACCTGATGACTCAAGCGCGACAACCGTTTGTAAGTGAGTTCTACTGTGCTTACCGCTTCCAGTGGTGTACTGATAATCAAAGATCGAGATCCTGACGTCGCCGGCGTCCCCAGTGATCAGGTTCTTGACGCGCTGCCCGCGCCCGGCCCTCATCAGATTTAAGTTCATCAAGCGATCACGCACATCTCGGCCATCCGGATCGAACTGCAAACCCATCAGGCCTGCCTGGTGCTCAAACGCGGCGGTGCGCTGTTTGTTTTTCTTACTGGAGTGCCACGCCGATCCCGCAATCAACGCAGCAATCACAACAAAAATCAATAGTGTTGACATACCTCAAAACCGCTTAAGAATTTCCAGAAGTAGTAAAAAGGGGTTTGCAGGCTCCAGCCTGCGCCGCGTTTGTTCAATGGTAACCCAGCGGCGCAAGTCGCAAGGTAGCGTCGCGAAAACCGAGGGCTCAGGCCCCTGTGCCCAAGGGCACAAGGGTTAACAAATTGGCCAAACGATTTACGCGGTCTAAGGCCGAAGCTCAACCAAATCCTGGCTCGGGGGCGTCACTGATTTTGGATCGACCCAATTGTTCTGGTCAAAATGTTCTTCATAGGCACCGTAATCATGGTAGGCAATTTTCTTGGCGATGCGATAAGCCCAGCTGCGTTCGGGAATCGGCCGCATGTCGGGCGCGTATTGCGAGGGGTGGGGATGAGCCGCTCGCAGTTCTGCGATCGCCGTCTTGCGTGCCGTTGAATCTTTCGCGCCGTGGCGATCGGCCAATGATTCGATCAGATCCGGCCGCTCCAATACGATGCAGCCGCGCGTATGTTCGGCCGCCGTTTTACGGAAGTCTCTTAGATACTCCGATTCGTTAAACACCTCCTCCAGCGGGCGTTCGTCGTGGATCGACTCTTTGGCGAATTGAATGATGGGACAGGGTTCAATGTCTCCCCACGGGCTGATGTGATGCGTGAAACCGGTCGCCGCAGGACAAAGTGCATTGCCATCGGCATCGTAGTACGCGTCGATCACGATGATCGGTTTCTTACACCGCATGTCGACCACAAATTGACGCGCCTTACGTTGCTGCTGTGGCGTGAGCGCCAGGTCCGGCGATGCATCAGGGCCGACCGGGCGAAAGACGTGAAACCAAGTGTAGAGAACACCCATCTCGATCAATCGGTCGACCCACTTTTCGGTCAACAGATCGTCGATGTTTGTTTGACAGAGACTGGTGCAGACGCCCGTCATGACTTTATTGTCTAAACAGTTTTTCAGTCCCTGCATCGTCGCCGAATAGACGCCTTTTTTTCCACGCCGTTGGTCGCTGATGATCTCAGAACCCTCGACGCTGATCAGCACCGTCACGTTGCCGCATTTCCGCAAACGTTTCGCGACGTCATCGGTAATGAAATGGCCGTTGGTGAAGACTTGAAAGTAAGCCTCGGGATGCGCCTCCAAGACGTCGAAAAGTTCCTTGTGCATGAAGGGTTCGCCACCGAGGATGCCGAAAAACGAGTTACCCATTTTCTTAGCCGAATTGATCATCCGGTTCATCGCATCGACTTCGATCTTGTGTTGCTTCGCCGCGACATCGACCCAACAGCCCTGACAACGTAAGTTGCAGCTGTTGATGATCGAAATGTAAAGGTAAGGCGGAAAGAACTTTCCCTGCTTCAAGCGACGTTTGTGCGCCTGCACACTGTACAGCCCTTTGGCGCCCATGTTCCACGCCAGCTTCCACAGCAACCGTTTATCGGTTTCCAGCAACATTCGTTTGGCAAGTCGAAAATACATCGGCGGTTGGTTCCGAAGGTTCATGAAAGGAAGACACGAGCCGTTATTCTACCACCAAGCCGTGACAAAGCTAATGAGATATTCACCCGTCTCTTGGTGCGTCATTTTGCGCATCGTGTCGGCTCAGTGGCACTTATGTTCGATTGAGGCAGCGCTAACTAACGGAGCAGCATGGCAC
>CAYOZV010000046.1:0-9179 GCA_964408465.1 uncultured Pirellulaceae bacterium | reverse complement strand
GGGTGACGCGTCCAACACGAACCGTAGATTTGGCTCTTAGCCGAATCGCCCTTCAGTAGGGCGTGGCCGGTGGGAACCGGCCCTACGGCCCTAAGGCACGATTTCGGCTTGGGCGCCATTTTTGGGGAGCATGACGTCGAACGTTTTTCCACCGATGTCGATTTTGTAATCGCCGATGAAGCCGCGCAGTTTTACGACCCCCGCACTGTCGGTGGTTAGGGTTTCGTCGGTCTGCCATTGCTGCATCAGCGTTTTCCACTGCTGACCTGTTTTGGTCAGGTTCCAGTCATCGTCGTAGAACGCGGAGTCCGGCATCCAGTGTGTAGGTGCCCAAAACCCCCACACCACGATCCCTTCTACCGCTTGGTGACTGAAGCAGCTGATGAAGAAGTCTCTGAGGAAATCTGCCCGCAATTGTTCGTCGGGTACAATCACATCGAACTCCGTGATCATAATTTTCTTCTTGAAGCTTCCCCAACGATCGAGCCCTTTTAGAATCCGGTGCGGAGGCGTCAGCAGCGAACCAAAATGGCCTTGGATTCCGATGCCATCAATCGGCGCGCCGTTATCGATCAAATACTTGATCGTTTTCTCAAAGTGCTCCTTGTGCCCCGTGGGGTGTCCTCCACGGGCCAGCGCGGCGTAGTCGTTGTAGTATAAATCGCAATCGGGTAGCACGGCGTCGGTTTCCTTGAACCACTGAACCATCGCGTCATCGCCCAACCAGTCCATCAGGTCGTGATTGTCAAATCCTTCGTTCATCACGTCCCACTGCGTGGCGACGTCTTTGGTCAGATTCCCCATCTCAGTGATGCGAGCCGACAGCTCCTTCTTTAATTGCTCTGGCTGATCTTTGAGCGCCCTGATTCTGCTTGGTAAATGCCCCTGGCCCGGCCAAACCATCACATGGCCTCGAAATTCAATGTCGTTCTCCTTAATCCAGTTCATGGTGTCGATCGTTTGTTGGTGGTATTCGGGTTTCTCATCCCAGAATGTCCACTTGAAACCATTTTCCATCGTCGTCAGATTGAAATTTTCTTTGAGCGTCGTCCGGTATTTTTCAGCGTCCTCGTCTCCGCCAACCACCCTCCAAGAGTTTACCGCCGTACCAAAACCAAACGCATGGCGGTCAAGCTTTACTCGTACAGATTGGTTTGCCAACGGTTTTCCTTCACCGTCGACGAAGGTCAACTGCAGATCGGCTTTGCGAATTTTTTCAATTCGGTCCAGCGCGTCTTTTCGCCATTGTGCGTTTGTCGCGCGGCCGACGTAGGAGAGGGGCGTGTGGGGAAGGTCTTCGAGGGACGCTTCGCCAAAATTCCACAGCTCGATTTTTGCGATTTCAATTTCTTGTTTGATGTAACCCATTTGAAACGTCAATGTGGCTCCACCGGCGTCGTACGATTCAAGCGACTTAAACGCGACCCAGTAGTGACGCCAGCTGTTATCGGCCGGCGTTTCGATTAGGTATTGAATGCTTTTGGTGAAGGGATCGCCCCGTTTTTCAAAAACGAACTCTGTCACGGCACCGGCGTCGCCAGAATCGGCCGTTCCCCGCACCCAAAAACTGGCGACCAAAGCGTCTTCTTTCCTTACCGGCGCGGACGTGATCTGGTTGATGCTGATGTCCCAAGTGTTTTTCGGCTGAGCCAAAACTTTCACGTTGATCGCAGCAGCACCGTCGTCGGTTGCCCGTTCGGTGACCGAGTGAGACGCGAATTGGGATCCTCTTGCAGACACGTTTAATTTATTCGGCGCCAACGAGTTCGGCGCGATCACATGCGTGCCACCCTCTGGCGGCTTCTGTGGCGATTGCGGTTTTGCTACAGCAATGGACGTCAAAGGAGTCACGGCAACCAGAGTTACAATTAAACAATAGTGCAATTTAAAAAAAGACATAAACAGGGAGGCTCCAAGGCACGCTAAAAAAGCATAAAAAGTGAGCCAATATCTTATCATCCCAGCACGACACGCTGAGGTTGATTCCGGTGAATAAAACCAATTGGTCACGACCGGTCACGCTACGTCTGTGGTTGTTTTATGTCGGAGAAGGCCCTCTAACGGTCAATTGAAAGCGGAAGCGTGTAATCCGCTCCGAACGCGCATTCGACTGCGGCGGAAGTTCAAATGGGAGGGAACAAAGGAAATCACGGCCCGCATTTAGCGATGCGTTTATCATCGAGAGAATCAAGCGGCATTGGCGTGCTCTACGCGGCCCGTCGCTCTGACAACCGGCTGTTTTCGAACCGCACTTCGGTTGCAAGTTCGGACGCGTGAACTTTCAAACCCGATTTTTCGATCGACAACTTCATGCGGTTAATGCGCTCAAGTCGTTTGGCAAATTTCTGGTCATCCACGTTGGTCCCCAACGCACCGATGCGGCCCAACGCTTGAAAGAAGAGGCTCGGCTGGAGCGGCGTTCCGAGCACTTCTTTGGCAAACGACAATAACCCTCGACCAAGCGGCGATTCACCCCGACCATGACGCACGATAGCGCGTTGCGCCGAATCACCGTGAGGCTGGTCGGCTTCTCGGGTGATCAACGTTGGCCTAGAAATCGTGGCAACACATTGGGCTGCAAAATGGCTGCGATAGCCTAAGCCTTTTAACGTCAAAGCGATGTCGAGATCCAAATACTGATCATCGACGGTCGTATCAAAATTACCGGCCAACTCCAATGTCGACCGTCGATAAAAGGCCGCCCAGTGAGTTGGCCCGATGGGACGCAGACGCCCGCAGACCCGGTCGGCGGTTTTGTCGCCGTCGCCTTCGAGGATCCTTTGGAAACCGTAGTTGGTCCTCAAACCGGCCGCCACGATTTCGCCGCGGTCGGCCAGAGAGACAATCAACGGCACAGCACTGGCGACTTTTTCGTCGGCAAACATTGGTGCGACATCTGATTGCCAGTTCTCAATCAACTCAACCCCAGGACGAACGATAGCGATCAGTTCCGCCGATGCAGCGGCAACGGCTTGATTGAGCATGCTGGACAGACGCCGTGACTGCGCGTCGATGATGGTAACTTCGCTGGCTACCGAGTACGGATCTTCGTAGGTGCCGTCGTGAACGAGTATCACTTCGGTGCCGCTAGAACGATCGCGGAGCAGTGACGCCAAGGTCTGTTCAAACAGACTGACATCCCCCACTAGAGGAACAACGATCGAAAATCGCGACGGTTCAATAGCCATAAGATTGCCTAAGGGCAAAGTTGAAGGGTGGTCTATTCTGCGGTTTTCGGCCAGAAGAAATCTCGAATTGAGGAAATTCCGGACGCATGGGATTGGGAAAGTGCTGGCATGAAGAAAGTTGGCGGCAATATAAGAATGCGCTCAAGTCACAACTACATTATTTGGCTACCGGTGAAGCTATTGTGTTGGCGTCGTGGCCGCCTGCCGCTTCATTCAATTCATGCATCCTAAAAGGCCATTGATGTGCAACGTTTTTTTCTTGCACTGATACTGGTAGTGGTAGTGGTAACGACTATGCGAATTAATTGGGCTAAGGACAGTGGCTGGAGCCGAAACGTCTCAAAGTAAACGCAAACTTAATCTTTCACGACGCACCAATCGATTCTTGGCATAGATTTCCGATATCCTCGTTTCGGAATTGCCATCGCAAGTCAACACTGACAGATGAATCCGATACACATAGCCTCCGCTCCCACCCCCTGAACAGTCATGAATTCTAACCGCAGAAGAGTCATCACCGCGAACCGCAGTCGCGGCGCCGTATTGGTCGAATTCGCACTCACAATCCCAATTCTATTCTTGGTCGTTTTCGCAACGGTAGATGTATGTAATCGAATTTATCTTCGACAAGCGATAAAGATCATGGCTTATGAAGGAGCACGGGTTTCGACCATCCCCGGAGCAACCGAAGCGGATGTTATCCAGCAGATCGAGGGTATGGCCGCCGACCGCAGCGTGAGAAACTTGCAAATCGATGTATCGCCTTCTGGATTTGAAAACGCGAGCTTCGGTACTTTCATTTCCGTTGAAGTTCGGGCAGACACCACCCAAGGATTGACGAGTATTTTCTTAACTAATCAATGCGTAGCCACCGTCTCAATGATGAAGGAAAGCGAATGATGTCCCTTAGCAAAGTCAAACACAACAAAGAAAACCGCAGCGGGGCGATCTTGCCATTGGTTGCGATCCTTTTTCCCATGTTGCTCTTGCTTTCGGCTGTTGCGATCAACATTGCTTACATCCAGCTTTCGAGAACCGAGTTAGGAATATCGACCGATGCTGCTGGCCGCGCTGCTGGAAAAATGTACGCGCTGACGCAAGACGAGGGGCTAGCTCTCGAGGCAGCAAATGAAGCAGGAGCCAAAAATTTTGTGGCGGGAAATGAACTAAAATTCTCATCTGCTGATCTTGAATTTGGTAAATCTACCCGTACTGACGAGAATTCTCGTTTTGAGTTTGTTACCGCTGACCCAGGTGATTCCAATGCGGTACGAATTTTAGGAAACCGCTCCAGTGCATCTTTAAGTGGTCCGGTTCAAACATTCCTACCGGGCATTTTGGGGACCCAAGATTTTGAACTGAAATCCACCGCAATTTCCACACGCATCGAGGCCGACATTGTGCTGGTTCTGGATCGCTCTGGTTCAATGGCCTATTCCGATAGCGAACCGGCAGTCTTCCCACCTATTCCAGCCAGTGCGCCCCTGGGATGGGATTTTGGAGATCCAGTACCTCCAAACTCAAGGTGGCTGGACGCGATTGCCGCAACTGACATTTTGCTCAACAGTTTAAACACCTCTCCGGGTCAGGAGTTTATTTCGCTGGTGACTTACGCTGATTCTGGCCGCATCAACACGCCACTGTCCAACAACACGGCAGATGTGTTGACCGCAATGACAAGTTACTCCTCTGCATTCGAGGGTGGAGGGACAAATATTGCCGGAGGACTGACCGCCGCGGCGGCTGAACTCTCTTCAGATTCGGCGCGAAAATTTTCATCCAAAGTCATCGTTGTCCTGACTGACGGCGTTGTCTCCGTTGGCCCTGATCCGGTCGAAGTTGCCCGCAATCTTGCCAGAGAAGGCATCCTCGTGATTGCGGTTACCTTTTCCAATGAGGCCGATAAAACGTTGATGGGCAGAGTGGCCGCAGCCGGCAATGGGTTTCATCGCCACGCGGAGGTCAAAGAAGAATTACGTGCGGTCTTTACAGAGATTTCTCAAACGCTGCCCACACTTTTAACGCAATAGTAACGCATCGACCATAACGCTGGCGTTTTTCAAGGACCACGACAAACGTTCAAATGAATGCATCGCTCAATCTTAAAGTCAAAATCATGAAAATAATTTCAACAGCCAAACCTAGCATGGCACGCCGCACTGGAACAGCGACCGTCGAATTTGCGGTGGTGGTTCCGATCCTGTTGTTGACGATCTGGGCAGGAATCACTTTTACACGAGCTAATATGATTCGCCATACAGTGGAGAACGCAGCTTACACTGCATCGCGTGCCGTGATTGTCCCCGGAGCTACTCAAGAAGAAGCTATAGAACAGGCGCAGAAGCTGCTCGCCGTTCTTGGTATCCGAGATGCGGTGATCACATTTAACCCTGATGTAATTGAAGAAAACACGCTGTTCGTGACCACCGAGATTTCGGTGCCAATGAGTAATAATTCATGGGGGCTCAAACGCTTTATGAACGACGCAGTGTTCTTTGGTTCTTCAACACTTAGAACCGAACGCACCCCTGCACAACAGGTCAACGGCTTACCCACCGTGGTCGACCCGCCAGAACCCCCAGAGCGACCGGAGCGACCAGAACCTCCAACGGCTCCGCCGCAGCCTCCAGAACTTCCAACGGCTCCGCCGCAGCCCCCTCAATCGCCGCAGCCGCCCCAGGCATCTCAGCCACCCCAATCTCCGAGTCCTCCGAAGCCTCCGACGCCTCCGGCGCCTCCCAAAAAGATGCTTTAACGATCGGCAAGCAGGCCACGAATACAGGAAACCATTACGCTCTTTTGACGCAAAGCAGCTCCGAAAGGGAGCTGCTTCTTCGGTCATTCTGCAATCCGAGTTTCCATTGCTGCGTGCTGCCGTAATTTTGCTGATCTTTTGTCCACCGACGGGTCTCTCTTTTTCGCTTAAACCCGGCGGCCTTCCCGAGTTCCAGCCACGCTTTTGAGTTCTCCATCTCGCACCCCTAAAGCGTGCCGCACCCGCCGCTTGAACAATCATTTCATGAACAACGCCACTTTTGCCTTCAGCTGATTGTTATCAGTTGTTGTCAACATGACCGCGCTGCTCCCCGTAAAGAATCAGCAACATGAACCGATGGTGGATCGGGAAGCGGATACGATATGAGCTTGCCAAATTAAGAATCTCATTCACGATGGACGCCGTGTTTTTGGAATCCGACAAAGCCTTTCTTGCTCTGGCAACCAACGATTTCGCCTTTACTGTTGGCTTTTCAGGCCTCTACGTGTTGGAATCGTATTGAGTAGAGTTTGCGGCATTGCCAGCAGGGCTCGACCAAGTTTAAGATGACGGCATGAAACAGTACCTCGATTTATTACGACACGTGCAGGAAACGGGCACAGAGAAAACTGACCGCACCGGCACCGGCACTCGCAGCGTGTTCGGTTATCAGATGCGGTTTGATCTGAGTGACGGGTTCCCGTTATTGACGACCAAGAAGCTACATCTACCCAGTATTATCCACGAATTGTTGTGGTTCCTCAAAGGTGATACCAACATCGGTTACCTCAAAGAACACGGGGTCAAAATCTGGGACCAGTGGGCGGATGACAACGGTGACCTCGGCCCCGTTTATGGTTCGCAGTGGCGTTCGTGGCAATGTGCGGGCGGAACTACCGTTGATCAGATCTCTCAAGTAGTTGATCAGATCAAGACCAACCCCGATTCGCGTCGGCTGATTGTGAGTGCTTGGAACGTTGCCGAAGTCCCTAAGATGAAACTTCCGCCGTGCCACTGCTTCTTTCAGTTTTATGTGGCCAACGGCGCACTGTCGTGTCAGCTGTATCAGCGCAGCGCTGATATTTTTCTGGGCGTGCCGTTTAACATCGCTTCGTATTCGTTTTTGCTGACGATGATGGCTCAAGTGACGGGGCTCAAGCCAGGGCAGTTTGTGCACACCTTGGGAGATGCCCATATTTACCTAAATCATTTGGAACAGGTCGCTACTCAGCTCAAACGTGATCCGCGGCGATTACCCACGGTGAAACTGAATGAAGCGGTGAAAGATATTTTCGAGTTCACCTTTGAAGATTTCACTGTCCAGGGTTACGACCCGCTGCCGAGCATTAAAGCTCCGATTGCAGTTTGATGTAGGAGCCAATACTTTTACGAAACTCAACCGCAAGGCGTTGGTCGCGAGTGCCGTACCAAGAAAGAGAACAACCGGAAAACGTAAGTCTTAGATAAGTCCCAGGTAACCCCACAAACCCGCGGCTAACACCATGCCGCTCAGTTGTTGCATCCGAACCCGCCGAATCAGACACCATTAATCATTAACACGCCGCTCAGGCTGACTACTTCATGTCCAAACTCGCGATGATCGTGGCCGCCTCCACCAACGATGTGATCGGCGTTGATGGAGATTTACCGTGGCACATTTCGGCGGACCTCAAACGATTCAAGCGCCTGACGATGGGCCACCACATGATTATGGGTCGCAAAACGTTCGAATCGATCGGACGCTGCCTGCCGGGGCGGACAACTATCATCCTGACGCGCCAACTTGATTTTGAGTTTGAAGGCGCGAAAATCGCTCATACGATCCAGCAGGCCATCGAATTGGCCGCCGCTGATCCGTTGCCTTTTATCGTCGGTGGCGCGGAGATCTATGCTTTGGCGATGCCGCATGTGACCGATATTTACTTAACCCGCGTCCATCAAACGATCGACGGAGACACGTATCTGCCGGCAATCGAGTGGAAACGATGGAAAATCATCAAGACGCAAAAACCGGCGTCGCTGCAGCAACCGCCACAATCGCCAACGCCAGACGCCGCCGTCGGGCCTGATTTTACCTTTGAGGACTATCGGCGAATGGAATAACGGAGTCGACACGTTCCAATAGGCCACTTTCATTTGAAAACAAAAGCTTTCAACCATTGCGTGCCTTGAAAATCTCGTAATTTGAGTCAGCTTGGTCGACACCAGAATTTTCAAAAGGTTCTCTGGTTAGGATTTGTTCATTGTGTCGAAAACGATACAATAATGTCTCCTCCACAGGTGGATGAATTGGCGGGGAGACATCACAAAAGAGCTCCTCATTTGAGCTTTTAAGACGCTGCATGGAGCAACCAACACAACCGACTTGACGTGGTGAGTACCTCGTCCAATACGAATTATAGCGGGGGATTACGTGGAAATTAAAATTATCGCTAAACATGGCGAACTGGCTGACGCAATCCAAGAAACAATGACCGAAAAAGTGAGCAAGCTGCCTCGTTTTTTCGAACGAACCACAGGAATACAAGTCATTGCCGACATGAGCCACTCTGAACCCGAATTAGAGATCATCGTCTCCGCCGAAGGGACCAGTGATTTCTTCGCCAAAGACAGCGGCACCAATGTCATGGTGGCCTTGGACAAAACGATCTCAAAGATCGAACAACAACTCAGAAAACACAAAGAGAAACTTACAGAACACCGCAAGCACACGCCCAAGCCGATCGATACCGAAGAATAATCCTTCGAAATTGATTGCCAACGATACTGAATTTTTTGATGGGCCCTCCATCACAAACCGGCTTCACTGGTTTGTCAGATGTGGGAAGTCATCAATTTTAGTGCGTTGGAAAATTTGGCGGTGCGAGCCATCACTCTTACAGGAAAACATTCATGAAATTTGCAGATTTTGTCAACAACGAAGCCATTCAGTCGGACCTCCAGGCCGCTGACAAAGAGGCCGTCATTCGCGAACTGGTGGCCAGTCTGGTCAAATCCGGAAAACTGAGCGGCTCCGAAGAAGAGAACATCGTCCAAGCGGTTCTTAAACGGGAAGAACTCGGCAGCACGGGCATCGGTCGCGGTATTGCCGTTCCCCACACGAAACATCCAAGCGTCACCGACCCCATCGGCACCGTCGGCGTCAGCCACTCCGGTGTTGATTTCATGAGCCTTGACGGTGAACCGGTCAACTTGTTTTTCATGTTGATTTCGCCGCTGGATAAACCCAGCGAACA
>CAYOZV010000045.1:7121-27209 GCA_964408465.1 uncultured Pirellulaceae bacterium | reverse complement strand
TTTTCATCGTCCCCATCCTCCTTCTGGCTTGGGGTTGCCGACGACAGCAGTCAACTGTATCCCAACAACCACCTCCACCCGCCGAAGTCGTCTTCTGGCATTTCTGGGGCGGTGCCGATCGCGCGGTCGTCGACAACATCGTCACGCAATTTAACGATCGACAAACCAACTACCGTGTCCGCGCCGTTGCGATGCCCGGAAATAACCTGCAGGCAAAATTGTTTCTGGCGGTCGCCGGCGGAGACCCTCCGGACATCGTCAATCAAGACGATCCCGTCCTGGCCGACTGGGCAAAACATGGCGTCATCCAGCCCTTAAACAAGGTCGTCGACGCGTCCGACGTCGATGCCGTGACGCGGTCTTTACTGGCTCCGGCCAGAAAATTGTCGGTTGTCGACGGCGAACTTTTTGCGATTTGCAACGGCTTAGACATTCGAGCCCTCTTATATAACCAAACGGCCATCGAAAGTGCCGGCCTGTCGGTCCCTGAGACAATCAAGCAGCTGGACGCAATCGCATCCCATTTTGCGCCAACCTCCGCCGACACACCCACCAAACGATTGAGCAGTCCCGTCGGCTATCTTCCCGACAGCCGACGATTATGGGCTTGGGCGCCTGTCTTTGGAGCAAGTTTTTACGATCCGCAAACCCATCAAGTCACCCTCAATTCACCCTCGGCACAGTCGGCCCTAGAGTGGATGGCCGGATATGGGCGGCGGTATGGAGCCGATAATCTGGCGGCGTTCCGGCAGGGGGATCAATCTCTGCCGGGCAAGACGTTTCCGCTGCTGCCGGTGGATGATGAAGCCGTCGTAGGACGGTATGTTGTGATGATGGACGGTCAGTGGCGAGTCCGCGACATCAGCGCGTTCCAACAAAGACGCGCCGCACAAAATTTGCCAACGATCAACTTCGACGTCTGTCCGTTGCCGTTTGTCGACGGGGACAGCAAAAATCAACAGCCTCAACTGACTCAGCCGACCCAATCGCCCGCGATCAAAGACGCCGGCTGGGTCAATGGAAACTTTTTCGTCGTGCCTTCAGGCGCAAAATGTTCTGACGGAGCATGGGAGTTCGCAAAATTTTGGATCGGGCAAAGCCAATACAATGATCCTGACACAGCCGCAGAATGGTATGCCCAAGGAGGCTGGATTCCCGTCACGCAAGCCGTCGCCGCTTCCAAACCTTATCAAAACTACTTGGCCGAAAACCCATTGATGAAGACGTTCGTGCGTCTGGCCGGCAGCGCGAACCAACACCCCATCCCGGCGATCCCTGGCGCGGCAATCCTTAAACGCGCGGTCGAAAATTTGACGTACGACGCCATGATGAACGACCATCACTCCGACAATGTCGGTGACTTGTTGAGACAACGCAGCGCTGAAATCAAACTCCAACTCAACGTGATCAAGGATTAATCAACTTGGACCTGCGCGGCAAAATCTTGACTTACGGGGCCCTCCTATTCTGTGGCGGCATCTTCGCGCTGCCGATGTGGATGATGGTCAGCGGTTCGCTGCAATCGCCGGAACAATTGGCGCGCGACCCTTACTCGATTCCCGAGACGTGGCGTTGGAGTAACTACGCCCAAGCGGTCAACAGCATGCCGATGCTAATGTATCTTGGCAACACGTTAGCGCTGTGCGTCGGAAGCGTGGTCGGCACGACGTTGTCCTGCAGTCTAGTGGCGTACGGACTATGCAAGATTGATTTCCGTGGTCGACGACTGCTGATGATTAGTGTGCTGGCGACGATGCTGTTGCCTTGGCAGATCATGATGGTGCCCCGATTTGTTTTGATCAGCAACCTCGGACTTTATAATTCGCTGTGGGCGATCATTGGCCCCACCTTTTTGGGAGATGCGTTTTTCATTTTCTTACTTCGGCAATTTTTCGTCTCCATCCCAGAGGAGATGTTAGAGGCCGGTCGCGTCGACGGGTTGGGACATTGGGGATTGTTTTGGCGAATCGTGATCCCTTTGTCTTGGCCGGCGATCGCGACGGTGGCGCTTTTTCAATTCGTGCAGACGTGGAACGATTTTGGCGGGCCTCTGTTGTACTTAAGTGATCCCAACCGGTTCCCCCTTGCGTACGGGCTGGAGCGGTTTGTGAGTTCCTACGCCGATCAGACGCATTTACTGTTGGCGGCGTCGGTGCTGTTCACACTTCCGATCGTGCTGTTGTTCTTTTTGGCTCAGAAAACGTTCATCCAAGGAATCGCGACGACGGGGGTGAAGGGGTGATTGATGCCGCCTTCGGTGGCAAGGTTGGCATTTTATTAGACGCAATACCGTTCAATGAAGGCCATTTTCGTTTGACGACAAGCCCGCAGGCGACCGCGTTTTGCCCCGCCTAAACACCGACGCTTGCCGGCTAATCGTTAAACTGACGCCATGGCTGTGAGCCAAACAAATCAGTCCATTGAACGGTATTGTAATTAGACGAAGGGCGTTAGCACCGGTTGCGATTAAACAACTGAGCCGCAAGGCGCCAGCCGCGGGTTCTACTTGGAAGAGTAAATCATTGCGCAAACGCACTTCAATCAAACCGGCGGCTAGCGCCTTGTCGCTCACAAACGCGGCCGAAGCCGCTAAAGTGAGTGCCATTGGGCTCACGAGTTTCGGCTAATTTTGTGCAGGGGCGGTGCCGCGTGAGCGTCCTTTCGCGGAGCGACAGGCGACATTAATTTAATACTTGAAATTCGGCAACGGGCGACCGGTAGGTTGTTCCGAAAACGACAAATACCGATTAGATTTTAGCGGCCCAGTCACCGACATTTTTTACGATATTTCCAAACCAAATCCTCAACTTAACGTTATGCCACTTATTGTCCAGAAGTTTGGCGGCACTAGTGTTGCCGACCCGAAAAAAATTCTTGCCGCGGCGCGTAAGGCCGTCCGTGCCCACCAAGACGGTAGCCAAGTCGTCGTCGTCGTCAGCGCGATGGGAAAGAACACCGACGGGTTGATTGATTTGGCCAAACAGATCACCGACAAACCCGCGGCGCGCGAAATGGACATGCTGCTGTCCACCGGCGAACAGGTCACCATCGCGCTGATGGCGATGGCTGTCGATTCGATGGGATACCAAGCGATCAGTTTGACCGGCGGCCAAATCGGAATCAAAACCGACAGCTCGCACACCAAAGCGCGGATCCATTCGATCGCGACCGATCGCATTCAGGGTTTGCTGGACGATGGGAAGATCGTCATCGCCGCCGGATTCCAAGGCATCGACGAAGACCTCAACATCACAACGCTTGGCCGCGGCGGCAGTGACACGACCGCTGTTTCACTGGCGGCGGTGTTGGGCGCCGATCAGTGCGAGATCTATACCGACGTCGATGGGATTTACACCACCGATCCGCGGAAACTTCCCGCCGCAAAACGAATCAGCCAGGTTTGCTACGACGAGATGTTGGAACTGGCGTCGCTGGGCGCTGGCGTGATGCACAGTCGCTCGATCGAGTTCGGTAAAAAATTCAACGTTCCGATTCACGTCCGCAGCAGCATGAGCGACGAACCCGGTTCGCTGATCGTCGACGCGACCGATAGCACCGACCTTCCCGTCAGCGGCGTCGCGCTCACGCGCGATGAAGCACTGGTGACGATCGTTGATGTACCGGATGTGGCCGGTACGATCCACAAGATTTTTGCACCTATCGCCGAAAAGAAAATCACCGTCGACATGATTGTGCAAAATGTTTCGGCCAAAGGCAAAACGGATATCAGTTTCACCTTGCCGACCGAAGAGTTACCCGACGCGATCGAAGCAATTGAAAAAGTGTTGAAAACGTTGGGCGGGAAAATCGGACTCAAAGACGAAAACGTCTCTAAGGTCTCCGCCGTGGGACTGGGGATGGCTCAGCAAACGGGCGTTGCCAATCGAATGTTCCGGTCGTTGGCTGATGCGGGCGTCAACCTTCAGATCATCACGACCAGCGAAATCAAAATTTCGGCGTTGGTCAAACGTGACATGGCGATGGAAGCTCTCAAGACGATCCATGGCGAATTCGCATTAGACCAAATCGAATATGCGCCCAACGCCAGCGTCACCGCCGGCAAACGATCGGCCGAAGATGCTCAGAAGGTCGTTGACGTGATCAATCGGATGCAGCAATCAGGCATGGAAGCGCTGATGATTGATTCGATCGCATTGGATCAGACTCAATCGCGCATCACATTGCAAAAAATCCCCAACCAACCTGGCGTGGCCGCGAATCTATTCCAAAGAATCGCCAAAGCCGGCGTGTTTGTGGACATGATCGTGCAAAGCTACGGCAGCGACCAGAACGCCGATATTACCTTCACCGTCAAACGCGATCAATTATCCGCCGCACTGGAAGTGGCTCAAGCGATCTGCGACGAAGCGGGCTGTGCGGGCGTTGATCACCAAGAGGAAATCGCAAAACTATCGGTTAGAGGAATCGGGCTGCGCAGCCACACCGGCGTCGCGATCGCGCTGTTTAAATCACTCGCCGAAGCCGACATCAACGTCGAAATGGTCAACACGTCCGAAGTACAAGTCAACGTGGTCGTGGCAGGCAAAGACGGTGACACTGGTTTAGAAAAATTGAAAGAGGCGTTCGCCGATTCGCTGCGATAAACGTCGCTGGGACTTTCCGCTCGGCACCGATGGTGGTGGGCAAAACTTGGGCGGGCTGGACGCGCTACACACGCCAACCGCAACCCTAACGTTGGTATAAGAAAAGAAACTATGGCTGAAACTGAAACGATTGTCTGGACCGGCGGCACCGATGGCTATCTCGATCTAATCGACCAGACGCTACTGCCTAACGAACTAACGCGCATCCAATGCCGCGACATTGAAACGGTTTGGGAAGCGATCAAGATGCTGCGTGTCAGAGGAGCCCCCGCGATCGGCATCGCCGCAGCGTACGGTGTGACTGTGGGCCTCCAACAGACCGGCGACGATGATGCAGATCAGTTTTGGCAGTGCTTTGATAAATCGGCCGACTATTTGGCGACCAGTCGCCCGACGGCGGTGAACTTGTTTTGGGCACTTGATAGGCTGCGTGCCTTGGCCGCCGAACTCAAGTCCGGCAGCGTCGCCGACGCGCGGGCGGTGTTCCTGGAAGAGGCCAAGAAAATTCACGCCGAAGATCGTGAAATGTGCCACGCCATTGGCAAGCATGGTGCGGCGCTTCTGAGCGATGGCCAAGGCGTTTTGACGCATTGCAACGCGGGCGGACTGGCCACCGCCGAGTACGGAACAGCGCTTTCGGTTTTCTTTACGGCTCAGGACGAAGGCAAAAACCTGCACGTCTTTGTCGACGAAACGAGGCCTTTGTTGCAGGGGGCACGACTAACGGCGTGGGAACTGATGCAGCGCAAAATCAAATCGACGCTGATCTGCGATTCGATGGCGGCTCAGGTCATGCGTGAAAAAAAGGTACAGGCGGTTGTTACCGGTGCTGACCGGATCGCCGCCAATGGTGATTCGGCGAACAAGATTGGTACTTACTCGGTCGCCGTGCTGGCGAAGGCTCACGGGATTCCGTTTTACATCGCCGCACCAAGCAGCACGTTCGATCTTTCGATTGAATCGGGGGACGAGATTCCGATCGAATTACGTGACGCCGAAGAAATCACCCAAGGTTTTGGCAAACAAACGGCCCCCACGGGCGTCGAGGTTTACAATCCGGCGTTCGATGTGACTCCGGCTCAATACATCGAAGCCATCATCACCGAACGCGGCGTGATCAAGCCTGTGACCAAGGCAAACGTGTTGGCGATGCTTGGCAAGTGACACGTTTCGTTTTGGCAACGTGACTCTTTGGTTCGTCTCTTTTCCGCGAAGGTACGTTGAGCAGCGTGGTCAAATTGGACTCTGTGCGCTGTCATTTTTCGTCCAACCTGCACGACCGAACCTGTTCGCACCTTGTACGTTACCGGAACGACCAGCGCGATTTTTCGCCGACTACCGAAGCGTGTTTCCTCGAAATACAACGGCAGCTGCGCTCAACGGCAGAAATCCGGCAACTTGCGCTCAACCTTTGCGTTGTTTTTTTTCGATTGTTTTTGGGGGCCTGAGTTTTCTTGCTTGTGATAGTGAAGTACCTTTTAAATCGCGGCGCTCCGACATAGGGAGGGAACCGTGATCTGTTTTGGGCTTCTACTGGTTGGCAGTTTTTTTGAGTCCTGAACGTAGAAGACAATTATCGCACAGGAAATAGTTTCGTGAATTTTCGTCTCTGGCTGCACCAACGTTTCCGCAACGTTCAACAATCACGCTCCAAAAAATCCGGCTTGCGAATTGAAACACTGGAAGCAAGGCTGATGCTGTCGTCATCGCCGGCGACTCCCAACGCAGCGGGCCACAGTCAACCCGAAACGGTTGAATTTATATCACAGGCCATCCAACCATCGTCGGCCGACTCGCCAGAGCAGGCAGCGCCGGTGTTCTTCTTCACACAGCCGGTCACTGCCTCCGACATCACCGAAAGCAACGGCGTCGCGACCCTCAACGTCACCGCCGGCAGCGACATCAACCCCGCCTTCGATGCGATTGAAGATTACTTGGCAACCAGCACAACCGCGACCTCAGGCGTCGTCAACGTTACTCAAAGCACGACGTTTTCTGAAACGATAACGACCAAAGACGATATCGTCTTGAACATAGACAGCGGCGTGACGTTGACCTTGGATACATTGCTGAGTCAGTTCGATCACGCCATCGTCACCAGTTTCACCAACAACTCCGGTGTCACCGGCACGGGCACTTTGGATATAAACGGAAATTCCAAACAAGGAATCTTCAACGTCGGATCGGACGGACTGAGGATTGGAAACGTGGGCGACGCCACTTCCAATGCGCCAAAGTTAAGCATCATCGGTTGGCAGTTTGGGATTCGGGTTGTTTCCAACACAAACATAGCGGCACGCAACATCACGCTGGAAAACTTAGAGTTGACCCAACCGCATACCCAAAACGTACAAATCCCCGTGTTCATTTCCGTGCTCTCCTCGGGCAACGGACAGTGGGTTGAAAATGTCACGATCAACAATTTATTAGTCGATGGTGCTCAGGCCGGCGGAGTCACCGGCGCTCACAGTGCCACCAACGGATTCACGGCCGACCAGGTGATCTTGCAAGGCGTGCACGGCGCGACGCTGACCAACATCGTCTCCCGCAACGGTGGTGAAAACGGCTTGGATGTAAATTCCGGTTCGCGCGACGTTACCGTTTCCAATGTAACGATTGAAGACACCGATGCTCACGCATTCAATATCGGCGGCAGTGCTCAAGCGATCGACGTTGCGAGTGAAACGGGGTTCGTAGCGGGGCAGCAAATCCGCGGCGTAACCTCGGGTGCGGTTGCTGATGTGACCGGCGTTTTCGAGGGTCGCATCTGGACGCTTAATGCGATATTGAACCGTTTTGCGGTTGGTGAAACGCTGGAGGTCGTGGGGGATCCCTCCGTTTCAACAGTCATCCAAGAAGTATATCGAACCGAAAACATCACGCTGGAAAACTCGACGACGTCAGGAATTGGTCTCAACGTAGACCTCCTGCTTAATCCCGACACGGGCCGATTGCTGGCGCTGTCGGATGTCTTCATTCAGCAGGCTGATAATATCCAAATCAACAATAACACGTTTGGTTCGATCGGACGCGCTGACGGCGCTGGTGGATTCGCCGACCACTTTGGCATCAACGCCAACGTCGGTATCTTTTCACTTTCGGGCAACACGTTTGTTGATTACGGTAACAATCAACGACCGGTCGTCTTGAACGCGAACTCGCGTCAAACCGTTGGCAATCCGGACACCAATTTCGTTGGCGGAACCGCGGGCAATGATAGTTTCAATGGCACCAACTTCAGTGACACGCTGGTCGGCGAAGACGGCAACGATCGTTTGACGGGGCTTGGCGGGAACGATGACATCAGCGGTAACGCCGGCGACGATGTGCTGTTTGGTTCCGGTGGCGACGATACGCTCAACGGAGGCATCGGCGCTGACACGCTCTTTGGTGGAAACGACAACGACACGCTGATCGGCGGCGACGGCGATGACAATCTCTCTGGCCAGGGCGGCCTAGACTTCATCGACGGCGGAGACGGAAATGACACCCTCAACAGCGGCAGTGGCGATGATGTGCTCATCGGCGGTGACGGCGAAGACAGGATCACCGGTGGAGCCGGCAACAACGACATCTCCGGTGGCAACGATAACGATATCATCGCCGCACGAGGCGGCGACGATTTGATTTCAGGCGATGCCGGAGATGACCGATTGCTTGGTGAGGGCGGCGACGACACGATCCGGGGCGGTGATGGTAATGACATCATCAACGGCGGCACCGGCAATGATACGATCCAAGGCGATCAAGGCGTTGACACCATCAACGGCCAGGACGGCGACGATACAATCGCAGGCGGTAGCGGTGATGATACGGTCTTTGGCGGCGACGGTGTCGACGATATTCAGGGCGATCAAGGCAACGATACGCTCAGCGGTCAGGGCGGTGATGACACGATCAGCGGTGGAATTGGCATCGATTCATTACTTGGCGGGGCGGGGAATGACGCGCTTTCTGGTGGCGACGGTGCGGATACGCTTCAAGGCGATGCAGGTAACGACACCCTCGAAGGCGGCAACCAAAACGATTTGCTGCTGGGTGGCAATGGCAACGATCAACTTCTTGGCGGCGATGGAAACGACCGTCTGCTTGGTGGCTTAGGCGCCGATGCGTTTGATGGCGGCGCAGGCGTCGACGTTGCTGACTACCGTGGTGCCAGCAGCGGTGTGACGGTTGATTTAGTAAATTCATCAGCCAATTCTGGGGACGAGGCAATCGGTGATACTCATGTCGATGTCGAAAACCTATTCGGAACTCAGTTCGATGATTCGATACGCGGCGACGCGGCGAACAATTCGATCCAGACCGAAGAAGGAAACGATTTGGTGTTCGGCCGGGCCGGAGATGATGTTCTGACCACCGGCGACGGCGACGACGTTCTTTTTGGCGGTGCCGGAGCCGACGTGCTCAACGGCGGTGCCGGTCGTGACATTGTCAGCTACGAAGACGCGGCCGCAGGTGTCGTCGTGAGCCTTGATTCTCTGTCAGACAATACGGGCGATGCTGCCGGCGATACTTATTTCGCGATCGAACAGTACAACGGCAGCGATTTTGATGACGCCTTCACCGGCAACGGTGCGGCAAATCACTTTGTTGGCGGCGACGGCAACGACTTCCTGGCCGGCCAAAGCGGAGGGGACATCCTTGATGGCGGCGCTGGTGACGACCTTTTACAGGGCGGCCGCGCGGCGGACACGCTGATCGGTGGCAGCGGAAATGACACCGCGACCTACGCCGATGCTCCCGGCGGAGTTCATGCTCGTTTAGCCGACCCGTCATCCAATGCCGGCATCGCCATCGGTGACACCTACAGCAGCATCGAGAACTTAATTGGATCTGGATTCGGTGATTTACTCATCGGCGACGCCGGAGATAACTCGATCATCGCCGGCGGTGGAAACGACAGGCTCGACGGCGGCGGTGGGAACGATACGCTGTCCGGTGATGACGGGATTGACTTCCTCACCGGTGGAGCCGGAGATGACGTACTTTCTGGTGGCGTTGGGAACGATCGCTTTCTCTACGCCGGCGGTTGGGGCAACGACGCGATCACCGATTTCGCAAACAACGACGTCGAAAAGATCGACTTCCGTGGCATTGTCGGTTTGCACGCGGTCGAAGATTTAACCATCACTGATACCGCCGACGGAGTTTCATTGTCGTTTGACGGGAACGCCATTCTCTTAACGGGATTGTCTTCATCCGACATCAACCGATTGGATTTCCTGTTTGATCCGGCAATCAACAATGATCCCACGACGACCGTCTCTTTCATCAACATCTCGGTTCAAAAGAACGGCACACTCACCAACAGTGGCACGTTCGCGTTCAACGATGCAGATTCATCAGATACCCATACGGCGACGGTTGCGTTGGCTTCGACCACCCACGGGGCTCAATTAGGCAACCTAACAGCGACAATCGATGCGGCGACTCAAGATGTGAACTGGAACTATTCGGTCGACAATTCATTGATTCAGTTTCTTGGTGCCGGGCAAAGCGTCACCGAAACATTCCAAGTGACGGTCACCGACAATTTTTCTGGCAGCGTTACGGTTGACGTTGTTGTTACCATTGACGGAGACGCTGTAAATAATTTTGTTATCAACACTATTGGAGACAACGCCGACGCGGATCTGACCGACGGCGTGGCGCTGGATGCCAGTGGCAATACTTCATTACGGGCCGCCATCGAACAGGCCAATGCTTCGGCCGCTGGTACCTTGAACCAGTTAGATTTTGACATTACCGACGGCATTGGTTCGGAATTTACAATTCAACTGGCCGCGGCGTTGCCTTGGATTACCTCCTTGATCCAAATCGACGGAGCGACTCAAAACAACGCGGACTTAGTGATCGACGGTTCCGCGATTGCCACCAGCGGTATAGACGGTTTTCGAATCCTGGCTGATTCAGTGCGGGTTAGCGATCTGAAGCTGACTGGGTTCTCAAGCGATGGAATCGAGATTTTCCGCGCGGCAAGTGTAGTCATCGATTCGGTGACCAGCGCTGACAACGCGGGCGCTGGCGTTCGTTTTAACGACTCCACGCAAAGCCAAATCGTCAACTCTGTGTTGGTGGGCAATGGCACCTCGGGGGTCCAGTTGGTCGGGGCCACCGCGGATCAGGGGAACTTGGTGTTTAACAATCGGGCCGGACTAGGGCTGGATGATGTCGCCGATGGCAACGTAAGCTTTGGCGTTCAAGTCCTGGCCGGTGGGAATTTCATCATCGACAAT
Organism: uncultured Pirellulaceae bacterium; assembly: GCA_964408465.1. Classification (GTDB taxonomy): domain Bacteria; phylum Planctomycetota; class Planctomycetia; order Pirellulales; family Pirellulaceae; genus Mariniblastus. Next base: position 16,366 of record CAYOZV010000045.1, on the reverse strand, counting down.
GTCATCTCTGGCAACAACAAATCAGGTCTGGTTATCAGCGGAAGCAGAGCCGCCAACAATACCGTTTATGGCAATCGAATCGGCACCAACTCCGCCGGCACGCTATCAGTTTCCAATCAAGCAGGAATTCTGGTGACCGGAGCGAACGACAATATCATTGGTGGCACGGGCCCCGGGCAACGGAATGTCGTCTCAGGCAATACGGGCGCCGGAGTGTTTATCGCCGGCGGCAGTACAGGGACACAGTTTGAAAACAATTTCGTCGGCCTCAATTTGGCCGGCACCGATGCAATCGCCAACGGTGGCAGCGGAATTTTCCTGCGATCAGGCGCGACACAGACGCTGGTGACGGGTAACTATGTCGCGGGTAACTCAAAGAGCCAAATTTCCTTGATCGCGACCGGAACAACCGGCAACACAATCTCAGCCAACCATGTCGGATTCGGAACTGACGGCTCGCGCGTCGATGGTGGTGTGGTGGGGATCTTATTAAGTGCTGACGGCAACACGATTGGTGGTGCGACAGAAGCCGATGGAAACTTGGTTACCGGCAGTAACGCCGGCATCAGTCTCAACGGCGCGGCCGCGCGTGACAACGTGATTCAGAACAACCGTTTAGGGACCGACGCGACCGGTGGTGATTTTGGTATGATCAGCGGCGTTCAATTCCTGCAGGGCGCCCGAGACAACTTGTTAGCCGACAACCTGATTGCGTTCAACAGCGGAGACGCAATCCGTTCGCCAACCGGTGGAGAAGGGAACACGTTCACCGGTAATCAGTTATCTTCTAACGGATTTGGCATCGACTTGGGCATAAATGGTTCGACCGCTAACGATAGCGCCGATGTGGACGCAGGCCCTAACCGTTTGCAGAATTCACCCTTGATCAACCCAAATGTTTCGATGGTGATGACTTCGGCGTCAACAGCCAACATCACGATCACCTACCGTGTCGATACGGATCCGAGCAACGGTGTCTATCCGTTGGTTGTTGAGTTCTTTTTGAGCGGCGCTTCGGGTGTCGATGCATTTTCGATCGGCAGCGATACGTTTACGTTGGCGGACTTCAACGCCGGGTTGAAAACGGTCACGCTGACCGGCGTTTCCACCGCTGGGTTACCGCTTGATTCCTTGGTTGCCACAACCACTGATGGTGATGGCAACACATCGGAATTATCGGAACTCAGCAACCTAGTCATTACTTAGTAAGGCTGCGATGCACGGGCGCTTCACCTACAGACTGCGGTTTTGTGAAAGCCCGTCGCTGCGGATATCGCGGCAATCGAGACCACGCGGAATCCGACCATAGAATTTATCAGCCGCGGCCACGCCGGTCTTTTTCACCAGTCCGCATGACCGGAAGTATCTCAAACCTGCCCCCAAGTAACCCTTTTGTTACTGAGGTTAGGATCAGCAAATTCAATTTACCGCAGGTAGATCCGTTAAATCGGAGCATCTGCTAATTTGCTTTTAAGATTGGCTTGGTCTGAGCCTTTTTAAAAAATATTGGCTCGGAGGAGGGATGAAATAACGTATATACCTGCTGTGCAGCACCGCGCTCAAGATGCGATCCCCACCCCAGTTCCCGTCTGTCGGATGAAGGAAACTTTCTTTTTCGCAAACACGTGGTTAGGGGGAAAGGCCTGAGAAGCGTTTTTTTTCACACAGGAACAACGATCATGAACCTACGTCTTTGGCTCAGTAAACAGCTCCGCAATTCTCAGTCCGCCTTTCACACCAAACGGCCGAGGCGTTCTAGGACCAGCCGATCTGGTCTCAATTTTACAGGCTTAGAGCCGCGCACGATGTTGTCGGCGGTCCCCCCCACACCGGTAGATCTGGGGGCAGCGATCGAACCTGCCCAAGTTCAGATCAGCCCACCCACGATCGCTCAAGCCAACAACGGCAGCGCGAACAATTTTGTCGTCAACACCGTTGGAGACAAACCAGACATCGACCTTTCTGACGGCGTTGCTCAAGACGTCGATGGCAACACGTCGCTCCGGGCGGCGATCGAACAGGCCAACGCGTCTGCCGCGGGGACCATGAACCAGATAGATTTCGACATCACCGATGGCAGTGGTTCGACCTACACTATCACTCCAGATTCGGCGCTGCCGTTTGTGACTTCAAAGATCAACTTCAACGGAGCCAGCCAGGCCGGCATTGATCTGGTAGTGGACGGAGCTTCGATCTCGGGCATCGCCGATGGTCTGCGGATTTTCGCCGACGGCGTGGAAGTCAACGAACTCAATTTCAGCAACTTTTCTAGTGACGGGATTGAGATCTTCAAAGCCGATAGTGTCATCGTCGATTCGGTGGTCAGTTCTGACAACGGCGGCGCGGGCGTTCGATTCAACGACTCCACTCAAAGCCAAGTGGTTAACTCTGTGTTGGTCGGTAACGGCACCGCAGGCGTTCAACTGGTCGGCCCGACGGTCTCTCAGAGCAATTTGGTTTCTAACAATCGGGTGGGCATCGCAGCGAACGACGTCGCCGATGGCAATCTAAATTTTGGTATTCAAGTTCTCTCTGGCGGCAATGAAATTTTGGACAATGTGATCTCGGGCAATAACAAATCGGGGCTTGTGATTGGCGGCGCTAGAGCGACAGGCAACGAAGTCTACGGAAATCTGATCGGCACCGACTCCACCGGCACCGTTTCGGTCGGTAACAATTTGGGAGTTCTGGTGACCCGCGCCGACAACAATATCATCGGTGGCGCGGGGGTAGGGCAGCGGAATTATATTTCGGGTAACAACGGGGCCGGCATCTTCGTCGCCGGCGCCAGCAGCGGGACCGTTTTTGAAAACAACTACGTCGGTTTGAACATGGCCGGCACAGCGGCGATTGCTAACGGAGGCACCGGCGTTTTCCTTCGCGCCGGTGCCAATCAAACCCTTGTTACTGGCAACTACGTTACAGGAAATTCTCTCAGTCAGATCTCGGTGGTCGCGACGGGCACCACCGGCAACACCATTTCGGCCAACCACATCGGTTTCGGTGCGGACATGTCGCGCATTGATGGTGGTGTTGCAGGGATCTTATTAAGCGCCAACGGAAACACGATTGGAGGTACTACGGAAGCTGATGGCAACTTTATTACCGGCGGCTTCACCGGCATTAGTTCTAACGGGGTTGCCAGCCGCGACAACTTGATTCAAAACAACCGTATCGGCACCGATGCCGCCGGCAACGATTTTGGAATGGTGTCCGGCATTCAATTCCTGCAGGGTTCAAGAGATAACTCCGTCGTCGAAAATGTGATTGCCTTCAGCAGCGCCGATGCCATCCGTTCACCTTCTGGTGGAGTAGGAAATACATTCTCAGCCAACCAACTCTCTGCCAATAGTTTTGCGATCGACCTTGGGGCCAATGGCCTCAACGATAACGATAGCGGCGATGCCGACACGGGTGCAAATCGTTTGCAAAATTCGCCCGTCATTGAGCCCGATGTTGGGGTCCTCATCTTCGTAGATACAGATACCGCAGACATCTCGATTGGCTACAGCGTTGATTCAGATCCGCTCAACAGTGCCTATCCGCTGACGATCGAATTCTTCCTGAGTGATTTAATAGGTAACGACGCATTCTTTGTCGGCAGCGACACGTTCACCGCGGCAGATTTTTCTGCCGGCGTCAAATTCACAACACTCTTCGGCGTTTCCATCGCCAATCTTCCGCTGGAAACTTTGGTAGCGACGGCAACCGACAACGACGGCAACACCTCGGAACTGTCCGTGTCCAGCGGGCTTGTTGTCGACATATTTGATGAAAGCGACATTCTTGTTTAACCGCTGCCGATCGTGATGCAGATACATTGGACGTTGGGAAGTGCTGCGCCAAGCAACAGTAACTTTTAGCCACCGACCAGAGATAAAATCACGATTTCGTCAGCCCAGCCGCAGTTTCAAAACCCAAAGCAAGGCCGGTGGGAACCAGCCCTACAATCTGAATCCGTTTTGAAACCACTTCTAGGTTAACGAAGAATGCGGGCCACATCCACTTTCAGATGACAGTCATCGCAGATAGTGATGTCGACTTCATTTTGTTTCGGCAACGATTGGTAGACGCCGAATTTATCTAAGTTCAAAACTTCCATCGTTGAGGCTTCGGGGTCAATGATCAAGTACCAAGCAATTGCGTGTTGTTGGTAGAGCCGGCGCTTCACGGTCAGGTCGCGTTCTCGGGTGCTTGCCGAAAGAATCTCGACGACGACAGCGGGAGTTTCGACCACATGTTTTTGAGGTGGTGGACCGCAGACGACCAGAATGTCAGGTCGTAAAATCGTGTCGCGGGTAACTATCCAGTCGATTCCTGCCAACGTCGATGCTTTGCAGCCAGCTGATTCAACAGCAAGTTCAAACGCAGTTGCCGTTCGAACGAGAAGAGAACTGTGCTTCCCGTAGGGACTAGGGGACATTGAAACAGCAATGCCGTTCCACAACTCCCAATCACCTTCCCAATGCTGGTAGTCTTGGATGGTGTAATGCGGAGTGTATTTGGGGACTGAGCTCATGGCATTTAGCTTGAAGGAACCGGCCTTGAAATTATAAGCCAACCCGCGTGACATTGTAAATTTTTCAAAATTCGTAAGTTTGAGCGCTAGACAATCGTCATGAGAATGCGGTTGCCACAGAGTGTCGCATACTGCTAATGTCCTCGTGGGTGAGGACACTTGGGTTCAATGATTGAAACCAAGTAACTGAGTCGCTTAATCAAGGATGATCTGATGCAGGAAACGCGAATCGCGCAGGTGCAAAAATTTGCAAGCTTAATCGTAATGGCTTTGGTGGTTTGGGCCATGTTGGGTTCAACGCTCTCGGCCCAATCTGGTAATGCTGCCCGTGGCGATCAAACGAGCAATCGCCCCACGTTCGGCAAACCTGCCGCCGCCGAGCAACAGCCTTGGAGGTTTGAAGGTCGTTTGCATCTTCAACAGGGCAGCACCGAAGGCTATATCGTGCTACAGGTCGACCTCGCGCCCGAACACTATATCTACTCTGTTTCGCCCGAAGGCTCACCGGCCCCCACGAAAATCGAAATCGTTCCTGCGGCTAACATAAAAACTCCGAACACTTTCTCTCCCGACCAGCCACCTGCGGTTGTCGAAAATGACCCTGTGTTTCAGCGGCGGATTGAGAAACACACCGGCCGCGTGCAATTTTTCGTACCTTGTAAGCTCGACCCCAACGCGGACTATAAACTGACCGGAATGCCTGTCATCGAATTCAACGGCCAAGTCTGTTCGAAGGACGGCGTTTGTATTCCAATTCGCAAAAAGAAAATCCAAGTAAATTTTGCGGGATACTTTGAACAAGAAGCAGGTCAGACCTCCTCCACGTCTCAGACGCAATCCGCGGTGCCCGCTCAAGCCAACGCCGCCGGGATCCCTTTGAATCCTACGAGATAGTCAAATTGAGTAGTGGATTTTATCAAAAAATCCTGACCTAACCTTCACCGCTACGGAACTTGCAGACGTTGCACAGGAGCTTTTTAGACGCCCCACTTCATCAGTTGTGTAAGACGTGGCAGCCAGGAGCGTCAAAATCTTTCCGCCAACAAGAATCCAATCGTCTTTGGCTGTCGAAATCCGTTTCGTAGCCGCCCTTAGCGGCACGCATTTTTATGACAACCACCTGCTGACTTTAAATGCTGACTCCAAGGGTTCGGCAAAGTCGTTAAAAAGGCGGTCCAACTCGATTTTGGCGGGTACTTTTGTCGATTTTTAGAATCGTAATTGCTTATAATTTTGTCTGGCTCCCAACTGACTTGTGGGCTCGATGTGCTGTCAGATTTTTATCGGTGGTCCCGCTGATTGAGTGAACTTCCCTAATCTGCCATCACGAGTTATCGTTCCCTTGCGGTGATGAAAACCGCCAACTTTCCTTCGTTAATTTGCTCCTGCATAGTGAATTCAAATGCGTCCTATGTCGTTCATGAAAATTTTCTCCGTACCCATCATCATTGTTTTGATGATCAGTGCGTTGCTGCCGGCTGAGAGTCAGGCCCAGCCACCGAAATTCAAAAAACCCAGCTTTGGTAAAAAGCCCCTTTTTGGTTCGAAGACGCCCTCTGACAGTGCAGCTCCGGCTGCATTTTCGGCCACGGCTGGTTTCAAAACGAGCGCTGACAGGAAGACGGGCGTCTTAGAGGTCAGTTGTGACATTCCCGCTGGATCACACCTGTTTTCAGTCACGCAAAAGAAAGCCGTTCCCGGCCCACTGAAGACCCGCATCCGCGTCGATGATTCCAATGACTTTGAATTGACTGGCAAATTCCAACCCGACAAAGATCCTCACTTAAAGGCCATCCCCGGCCAAGCCGTTAAGTCCGAAGAGCACGAAGGCAAAGTCGTATTTTCGGCGCCTGTGAAATTTGCAGACGCGGTCGATGTTGACGCTCTGACGATCAACGTGCAGCTTAACGGACAAGTCTGCACCGACGCGGGTAGCTGCATTCAAATTCAAGAGAAATTGATTGCAAGCTTCGCGGGCGTTCTGGATGTGATTCCCGCAGGCGCCAAATTCTCTCCAGACTCCCAACACCTGCTGGTCTCAGGCGTGGTGGTCAAAATTGTCGACGGGGCGATCTCCGACACACCGGTTCAACCCGGAGATAAAATCAGCATACAACTCACCGCCCAACCGCAAGACGGTTACCACGTTTACGCACGCAGCACGGATTTGACCAAGACTGGGTCGGCCACGTTTCTGGCCATCACCAAGTCCGGTGGCTGGAGATTTTCAGAACCAATCGCAGACGAACTGCCGAAGGTGGATAGTTCGAGTGACCCCATTTTGCGGTACTACGAAACGCCGGTTACTTGGAAATATGAAACGGTGATCCCAAGGGGTTTCCAAGGTCAGTCCAATACCATTTCGGGAATCATGGGAGTGCAGACATGCACCCATGAAAACTGCGATCGGCCAGTATCGGTAGGATGGAAGGTCGAAATTCCTATCGGCAAAAAAGTGAGCGGCGCGGCTGTTATTTTCAACGATGCCGGCGGCATCAAAGCGGCGATCAAGGCTGTCGAGGAAGAAGAAAAACTGCGCGGCAGTACGCTTGAAACCAGCGGTACTTCCAGCCAAGGCGACGCTGGCGAATGGGCTGGGTCTTCGCTGGCGTCGGTATTACCGCTGGCGTTTTTAGCCGGATTCATCCTGAACTTCATGCCGTGTGTGCTACCAGTGATCGGATTGAAAGTCATGTCTTTCGTCCATCAGGCCGGCCAAAACCCCCGCCAAATTTTCCTGCTCAACGCAATGTTTTGCTTGGGGATGATTTCAGTATTTATGGTGTTGGCGTTCTTCGCGGTGCAGTCGGGTTTGGGCTGGGGCCAGCAATTCGAAGGGCTCACCTTTAAAATTATTATGATCGCCGTGGTGGTCGTGTTTGGGTTGAGCTTCTTTGGCGTGTGGGAGATTCCGCTGCCAGGTTTTGGCAGTGGGGGAAGTGGTCTTGAGCAAAAAGAAGGCCTGACCGGAGCGTTTTTAAAAGGCATTCTCACCACGATCTTGGCCACACCATGCAGCGGGCCGATGCTAATTCCCGCGATCGTGTGGGCTATCGCGCAACCGGCGTCGGTCACTTACTTGGTCTTCCTGGCCTTGGGGCTGGGCATGGGAGCGCCTTACTTGGTCATCGGCGTTTACCCAAAACTGGTCAGCAAGCTCCCTAAACCTGGTCCTTGGATGGAAACGTTTAAGAAGATCATGGGATTTATCATGTTGGGTACGGCCGTTTTCTTGATCGGAGCGATCGAACACAAATACGTTGTCTCCGTCCTGACGATGCTATTGATACTGGGTTTTGCCTGCTGGTGGATGGGACGGACTTCAATGGCGGCCCCCTTGCCCGAGCGAATGAAATCTTGGGCAGTCAGCGCCGCAATCGGAGCGTTTGCTGTTTGGTTTAGTTTTTACTTCTTGATTTCCCAGCACGAGTTGGATTACCAGCCCTTCACCCGAGTCACTCTCGAACAACATCTTGCCGAAGGCAGAACGGTCTTTGTCGATTTCACCGCCGATTGGTGAGCGACGTGTAAATTGACAGAGCGGTCCGCTCTGAACACAAAACCAACCAAGAGCTTTTTTGAATCAAACGATGTCGTGCTGCTCAAAGCCGACAAGACACACCAAGCGCCTGAAGTCGATGCGCTGCTGGAAGAACTGGGGAACACGACCGCCGCTATTCCTTATTTTGGTTTGTTCCAGCCCGGGGAAGAACCCATCCATTTCAACGGCGTTTTCTACTCACCAAAATCTTTTTTAGATCAACTCGGCGCTGAACAGCTGTCCGAATCGTGGAGCAATTCCAAGGAGGTCCTGGTTGACCTCGAACAGATTAGCCCCCCGTCCCAAACGCCCGTGCTGCCACAGCGGGTGACACAGCTGCCAGATGCCGCGGCGAATTAAATCTGCCGTGACTTCATCGGTAGCTCAGCAGGCGGGCTAGGACGAAGCGTTTCTTTCATCGCTCCGCCTTTCTTGCGGCAGTGTTGCCTTATTCTCTGAATCGATAGCGTTAATTGCGGCGCACTTCTAATGTGGCAGTGCACAGAGGTGGCTTCTTCCAGCGTCGTTGCTCAAATTCGCATAATTTAAGCCCAAAAAACACGAAAATTTGCCGTTTTACGGTGTTCGTGCGGGAAGCCTTTGCGAGCACGTAATGGTGCTGAGTTAGACACAAAGGGCAGGAGACCGGGCAAAGACTGGCCAAATACGACAGAAGCGGTAGATAGGTAACAAAAAACCGCCACAAACACCCGCCAAAACCTCCCCAGTCAGTTGACACGCCCCAGACTGCCTAATAGGTTTTCGTTCTCAGGTGGATGTAAACTACCGTTTCAGTTACTAGACATTTTGGAGATCTTTGATGAACAAATTCCTTTTACCTTTGGCGTTGGTCGCCACTTTCGTCTTCTCGGCAACCCAAGCTCAAGCTGGTCTTTTCGACGGTTGCTGCAAGCGTAAGCCAAAGTGCTGCAAGCCTTGCTGCCCAGCTCCGGAGCCAGTTTGCTGCCCAGCACCTGCCCCAGAACCAGTTTGCTGCCCAGCACCTGCTCCAGAACCAGTTTGCTGCCCAGCACCTGCGCCAGAACCGGTTTGCTGCCCAGAGCCAGCACCTGCTCCGGAGCCAGTTTGCTGTCCAGCACCTGCGCCAGAACCCGTATGCTGCCCAGAGCCGGCACCTGCCCCAGAGCCTTGCTGTGCACCTGCTCCAGCACCATGTTGCGAAGC
>CAYOZV010000045.1:0-7021 GCA_964408465.1 uncultured Pirellulaceae bacterium | reverse complement strand
TGCGAAGCCCCCGCACCTGTCTGCTGTGCTCCACGCAAGAAAATCTTCAACGGTCAGATCAAAGGGCGTTTTGCTTCTCGTAAATCCGCTTGCTGCCCAGCACCAGCACCCGCACCTGTCTGCTGTGCTCCACGCAAGAAAATGTTCACAGGAGCGCGCTTGGCTTCTCTTGGCCGGTCACGTTGCTGCAACTAGTTCTGTTTTAGAACCAACGGCCATCACGTCAAAAATTTTGACGTTGTGAACGGCCGTGGATGAAAATCAAAAGTCGCGTCCCTCGTTTCCGCAGGACGCGGCTTTTTTCATGCGCTCCAATGGCGCCAGCAAGCTACCACCGAATCGGGTACACCAATTGTTTTTCTCAGCACAAAAGGGAAGATGTTTCATTCGGTACATCAATTGCTGATCTACCAAACGCTCGCTTGGCCCCTGAAAGATTTCGCTCCAAAGGATCTCATGAACTTACAAAAAAACATCTTCCAAATTCTGGTGTTCAGTCTCTGCGCCATTTGCAGCGTCCTTGCCTCGCCATTGACGTGCCACGCGGCTGATTACGATCTGGATAATTCGCACACGTCTCTGATTTTTGGAGTCAGCCATTTTGGTTACAGTTTCACCTACGGCCGTTTCAATACCGTTTCGGGTGGATTCAGTTTCGACAAAGAAAATCCCACGGACTCAAATTTCAAATTCGAAATTCAAACCAGTTCCGTCGACACTAACGATGCCAAACGGGACGATCATCTGCGCGGGCCTGACTTTTTTGATGCCAAACAATTCCCCAAAATCACCTTCGAATCAACCAGCGTCCGTGAAGCAGGCGAAGACCTAGAAATGGTCGGCAATATGACCATGCACGGCGTCACCAAAGAAATCACCATCCCGCTGAAATACTTGGGCGCGGGCAAAGGCCCTTACGGGAAGTACCGTTGTGGTTTCAGCGCTCAGGTGATGCTGCAACGTGGCGAATTCGGCATGAAAGCAATGGCGCCCATGATTGGCGACGACGTTTCCATCACGTTCAGCTTTGAAGGGCTTCAAAAGTAATGCTGACCCTCGGCGACATCATGTTTACCTCAATTCTGCCACTGACCCTTGGAATGTCAGTGGCTGTTTTTTTGGGACGTCTCACCCACGCATCCCCCCGCCACGCGATCGGAAGTTTAACGACGCTTGTCGCAGGGTATTTTGGGCATTTCGCCCGCATGGATTTTGCCTATGCCGACGGTGAGACGATCCCCCAAAAAGTTGCCCAATCAATTTCCCAAACGGCCACGGGGCTACTGACTCCGTCCACCGCGATTCAGTGGATACCGATCTTCGCCGCGGCAGCACTAACAATAACGATCATCGTCGCGCGGGTTCAGTTTACCGGCAACGCGATGCGGCCCGAGAAAACTCAGCCCCAAAGTCGTTTCAGTCGCTGGGCCGTCTTTGGATGGTTCGTCGCGTTAATTGCCTTGGCATTTGTTCGTCTCCTCTGGAGCTCGGTCTACTTCACCGACCGTTTTGTATTGGCTGCTCAGGTCGGATACGTCGTCGTTCCGGCCTTATTAATTGGCGCGGTGTGGGCGGGTGCATTCTGCCCAATCGGCACCGGCAGACCCCAGAAAATTTGGCAGAATACTTCAGGCCAGCGCATCGCGCGGCTGTCGCACCTTTCAACGTTATTGCTTTCTGCTTCAGCGTTGGTGCTGCTGGGTTGCAGCGGCAGTTTCACCGTTGCCATGCTTCAGATACCCGCGCTATCGGCCGCGCTGATCAGCTTCGTTTTTCACCCATCGGACACAAATCACCACGGGTTAAGCAGTGACGCTTGGCTGGTTGCCAGCAGCATATGCGTCCCAGTCGCGATCGGTTTCTTTTTTGCCCAGCTACGTTGGGAGGCCGCGATTCTGTTCGCCATTTCGTCAATACTGGTAACGTGGATGCCGCCGTTGACCCACGACAGTAAAACCAAGAAAGCAGTCACCGCAATCGCCCCCTGCCTTCCGGCGGTCGCGGCCGCGATCTGGGCCGCGATCGTGCTCAGCCAAACAATCGCCACCCCCTACGGCGGCTATTAAAAATCACCCTTTCGTTCTCAGCCCGAAATTCTCTTAGACGCGCCCGGCAACGCGCAGCCGGGAGCGTTACTTCGCAAAGCTGAGCCAAAAAAATGAGCTGCAAGCCGTAACACACCGGCGACTGCCCCAGGCGGCCGCCGCAGGAAAGAAACATCGTGAAAAGGTTGGGCTAACTCACCCTTAACCAGTTCCTTGCCTCTGAGCGCCGGAGAGAAACCGTTCCAGAGAAGACCACCGGTTTATTGGCTTCCACTTTCCAACCGCCGGACACGTTGCTCAATCTCAGCCAACAAATCAACCCGCAGCTCGTCTTGGTCGCCCCAGTCTTCGTCGCCATGCAAGCGAATCAACGACCGATATACCTTAATCGCCTCACTATCGTTCTCCAGCGATGCAGCGCGCAGAACGGTCGCATGGATGTTCTTGACACGCTGCCGCATCGTTTGGGGGTCAATAGAATTCTGTTTCAATCGAAACCCTTTGGCCGCCGCGACGCAATCCTTGTCGCGTTGATCCAAATCTTCATTTCCGTCATGCACGATAATGAAAGCGGCCATCTTCGCATCAGCAGCCTTCCTATCATCATCTGCCAGCCGGATAATGTCGTGAAACTGATCTTCGATCTCCGTCATCCGAGACTCCCCGGGAATCCGAGCTTGCACGGACAATCTATTGACAAGATCGTGATAAAAGTCGATCGACTTGCCAGCCTCGTTCATGTTTTTAACATCATCAAAGCGTTCGTCATCGGGATACAAAGAAACAAACTGATCGGTTTGCTTCACCACACGATGCGGTCGATCTCGGAACGGTTCAATTTGCGAAAACAATTCATCGGCCGATGGGTTCTGCAGAGAATACCAACTGCCCACTGCCGCCACCGCGATCACCGCCAGCAACCCCAGCAACAACGGCACCACACCTTTGGACCGCTGCACATCAACCTCGTCGGTGACGATCTCACGTTCTTCTTCGGTGACGGTGTTGAAGTAATCCAACTGGACCGGTTCGTCCTCCACGGCCGCCAAATCGAGTTCAAATTCGCCCGAGGGAGACTCGCGCCCGTCATCCCCTGTCGCAACCGATGGAGAATCGACCGGGGGGCTCAGCCGAGTTTTACCTGTGGCGATGGAAGGTCTCTTTTGCGTTTTCCCTTCACTGCTCGTTTGGGATTGATCAAAAGGTTTGTTTTTAAGTTCGCCATGCGTCCGATTCCAGGCCGGTTTATCGGGTCGCGTGCTGGAATCATCTTCCGTCCTGCCACCAAACACCGAAGTCACCTTTCCCGTCGATTGCAGCGGTGGATTTTGAGCCGTTTTGGCTTCGCTGGTGTCCTTCATGACCTGCGCGGCTTCTTTGATTTGATGCAAAGTTGCTTGAGCCGTTGCCAGACGTTTCTCTGGTTTCTTTTCCATCATCCGGCGAATCAAACGATCAACCTCGTGCGGAACATCCGGCACCACCGAACTCACGTACGGGGGAGGGATGCGCGTCAAATTTCGGAACGATTCTTCGATCGAATTTGCCGTGAACGGCGGCTTGCCGGATAACAATGTAAAAAGCACCGTGCCGAGGCTGTAAATATCGCTCTTGGCGGTCACCTGTTCTCCCTTGGCCTGTTCGGGGCTCATGTAGTCCATCGTGCCAAGGATATTGTTACCCGTGTTTTGCGAGGCACCATACCTTTTCGCAATTCCAAAGTCCGTAATTTTGACGACTCGGTCTTTTGTCATCATCAGGTTACCCGGCTTGAGATCGCGATGAATGATGCCACGATCGTGGGCGTGTTTGAGTCCCTTGCAAACGTCTTCGGCGATGGAAAGGCACTGGTGTGGCGTGAATTTATGACCGCTCCGCTGAACCTCGAACAGGCTCTTACCATCGACCATCTCCATCGCAAAGAACATATTACCGTCCTCTTGACCGAAGCTAATCAATCGAACGATGTTAGGATGGTCCAGCTTAATCAGCGCTTTGATCTCCGATTCGAAACGAGCCCGGAAGTGAGGTTCCTGCGAATAGTTGGGCGCTAGGACTTTGACTGCGTGAAGTTCGCCCGTCTCTTGGTGCTTACCCTTGAAAACGGTTCCCATTCCGCCACGCCCAAGCACATCCAAGAATTGATAGGGGCCGATTTTTTCAAGCATGTCGTAAATCTCGTTAGGGCGTTGTTTAAAACCAGCCAGTTTTCATTGAGAGCATCGTACACCTGAGCGCCGGCACGATCAGTCGCGTAGGAGCGAAACGTTAAATCATCACTTCCTGATTTCATCGAGCGGAATTGCGGTCAAACGATTTAAGAAACGCCAACCAGAGCGTTCAAAGCCTTCTCGCACCCGCCGGATATTGTAGACTTCTATAATCACCATTGGAAACCCGCTAACGAAGTTCGCCATGCCTCCACCGCCCTCCCATCCGCTGCTGCTGGACCAAGCGCAACTCAAGAAAGCTTGTTCCATCTCGCGCACCCGCCGCGGCGGCCCCGGCGGACAGCACCGTAATAAGGTCGAAACGGCGATCGTCATCACGCACGACGCCTCGGGAATCTCAGCCCAAGCCGGCGAAAAACGCAGCCAGCACGCGAACCTAACCGCCGCGATGGACCGCCTTGGAGTCAATCTCGCGATCGGTGTCCGCAGCGATCCGCTGCCTACCGCCCCTAGTGATCTTTGGAAATCGCGGGTCAAAAATCGCCGCATCGCCGTCAGCCGCTCCCACGCGGATTACCCGTTAATCTTGACAGCCTCCCTCGATGCACTGGCCCTGGAAAAAAACGACATCGTCGCCGCGGCCAAATTTTTGGAAATATCGACTTCCCAATTGATCAAATTCTTCAAATCCAACACACAAGTCTTCGATCACGTACAGAAGACAAGGCAAGCCAACGGCCTCGGGACTTTGAAGTGACCCAATCAATCGGGACAATCCTCAAAGATTCAACCATGCAATTCCCAACTTAACCGCCGGAATTTATCGTAATTCGTTGTCTGCCGACGAAAATGTCCCGATAAAAGAGTTACGTAACTATAATTCAGCTTTCCGTTTTTCGGCTTCTCAACGTCGGTAATCATACACTCCGGCCGGTCTACCCATTATGCCTCGAATCAAGTCCCTTAAAATCGAAGACGCTCACAGCTTCCTTATTCTGGCGCTGACTTTGCCTGCGATTGTGATCCTTATGATCAGCGCCGCGGTAGCACAAACCGATCCCGGATACGGCGGTCGACGATTAGCGCCGGGCGTTTTAAAAGTCATCCCCTCGGCGCTCAACGCGCGGGACACCGTATCACTCCCCGGGCCAATGCCAGGTTTGACGGCAACGGAATACACGCCCAAAGTCCGCTCGCCAAAGGACACGCTGCACGGTCTGTCTCAACGTGTCGTTTTCTTTCGCGATGTTTGGGAGTACGAATTTGCCTTCACCGGCCTCCGCCAAGCAACCCTCAACATCCCCACCGCCAGCGGCAATGCTCAGCAAACCGTCTGGTATTTGGTTTACCGAGTGCGAAACTTAGGCAACAGTCTCAGCTTCGAAGAGGTGAAGAAAGATCCTGACTTCGCTTACCTGACAAAAGACCTCCGCCGCAACGAGACGATCTCGGAAAGAAATTTTCTGCCGCGTCTAACCTTGGAAGGCTGGGTGTATGACGACCTCGAAAAGAACTACGCGTCGGTCAAATACCGCGACGAAATTGATCCCGCTGCCGCCGATGCAATTCAAGCGATCGAAGACCCCAGCGTCCCCCTCATGGACGCCGTTGAACTTTCCACCGCAACGCTTCGCCCGATCCCCGACCAAGACAACACCGGCGCATGGGGAGTAGCCATCTGGAGCAACGTCAATCCAAAAATTGACTTCGTCAGCGTGTTCGTCTCGGGGTTCACCAACGCCTACCGAATCAATCGCAACGGTGACACCATCGACACCGTCCAGAAGACGTTACAGCTAAATTTCTGGCGACCTGGTGACGCCGTCAAGGAACCCGAGGACGACATCGAATTTGGCATCCCGCTGGTCGACGATCCTCAGCAGCAGGTCCTGATCACACGTCGATATAATTTGCCCGGGCCCATGCTCCGCGTCTATCAAAAGAACCGCGAGATCAACCGCAACGTCCTGATCAGCGAATTTGACGCCAAATTCAATCTCAAGGACTTCACCTCGCCCCTGATCCCGATCCTCGATAAGGGCCGTCTCCCGTCGTTAGGAGCCGAAAAGATCAGCCAAGCTGGCGTTGCTGTCGACCAAAAGACGGCGATCGAGTCACTGATTGAGGGGCGCAAGTGGACCTTCAAAAAGGACGGAAAAACGTACATTATCGACCTGGAATACCAATTCTGGGAACCCACAGAAGAAGGGATTCGCTTCATAAAAAGCCTTGATTCCTTCTGGATCTATCGTTAAACTCTCGAACTTCAAATAAACAGCATTTTTGCGCTGAAACTACACAGCTAAACATATAGAGGTGAAACATGGCCCATAAAAAAGGTCAAGGCTCCAGCCGTAACGGTCGCGACTCAAACGCTCAACGTCGTGGCGTCAAAAAATTCGGCGGTGAAGCCGTTATCGCAGGCAACATTTTGATCCGCCAGGTCGGCAACCGCTGGCACGCCGGCAAAGGCGTCGGCCAAGGCAAAGACTACACACTGTTCGCATTGGTCGACGGGAAAGTCATGTTCGATCGCGAAGGCCGTCGCATCAACGTCGTCCCTGCTGCCTAAGCGACGACGTAGTGGATTTTGTTAAAAATCCCGAGCTGCCTTTAAAGTCATTTTCAAGTCAGCGCGAAAACCGAAACAGCCAGCCGCCATGTCTTTTTTGCATGGCGGCTTTTTTATTCCCGGCGTACTCGTTTCGAATCTTGAATTCCTAATTTAGAAATCAGAAATCAGAAATCAGAAATTCTAAATTCTAAATCTACTCCCGCACTCCACCTCCCCCACTAAACCGCCAT
>CAYOZV010000044.1:1861-27393 GCA_964408465.1 uncultured Pirellulaceae bacterium | reverse complement strand
GTTAAAGATCCTGCGGGGGAGAGGAGCTTCGGGATCTTTAACAAGATCCACTACGGGAGAGCTTGTGCGTTGCTGAGGTTGAGTTTTCTTGACCAAACCCAAAGCGACGATTAGTGAATTCTATGTCCTTCAGTTGCACCGTGATCGCGTAATGGATCTTGTTAAAGATCCTGCGGGGGGAGAGGAGCTTCGGGATCTTTAACAAGATCCACTACGGGAGAGTTTAAGCCACCGATTCGATTAGGACGCGCCCAGTTCCCTTGACCGGCGGGTGGCGGATTCGACGGCTTGGATGATACTGCCGCGGAAATCGTTCATCTCAAGCACCTTCAGCGCTTCGATCGTCGTGCCGCCGGGACTGGTGACACGGTCACGCAGGACTGCCGGATGTTCGCCGGTTTGCTGTACCAGTTTGGCCGATCCAATGACCGTCTGAATGGCTAATTCGCGCGCGACAGCGCGTGGCAGTCCGTTCAGCACGCCGCCGTCGATGAGGGCTTCGATGAACGTGAACACGTAAGCCGGACCCGAACCCGACAACCCCGTGACGGCGTCCAGCAATTGCTCGGACACCGTCGTGACGCAGCCGACCGATGACATAAGTTTTGCAACGGTCTTCAATTCTTGATCGGTGACCTCCGGCGACGGCGCGAGCCCCGCCGCACCTTCCATGATCAGGCTGGGCGTGTTGGGCATGACGCGGACGATACGCTCAAGCCCTGTTACCTCGGCGATCTTTTTGAGGGTGACTCCCGCCATGATCGAAACAACCAGTGGTGACCGCGGCGCCTTGGCCACCGCGGTTTGAACGTCATTGAAATTAACCGCATCATCAAAATACTGTGGCTTGATAGACAAAAATACAATGTCACAGGCCGCGAACAATTCGGCGTTGTCAGTTCGGACTTGGACCGGCGATGAAACCTTCTGTTGAAAAGCGTCCTTGGAGGCGGTGCTGGGGTCAGCGATCTCGAACTTGATCGAGGAATCGGCTGAACAAATGCCGCTGACGAGCGCTTGGGCCATTTGGCCGGCTCCGATGAATCCGATGGTTGTCATTGAGAACGCCGCGATTAAATGAAGAAAGTTGGGAGACCTAGATTACTGGTGGGGCAATTATGGCAAAAATGCTATCAGCCCGAAAGTTGTCTAGACCGCAGATCTCAAATTTGAAAGACTCCGCAGAGTTTGCCTTTTTAACAATGATAGATTTTGCAGGCGGAATAAGAATATGAGACCATCAACCACGCTGGTTGCGATTCTCTTTTTTGTAGTGATCGGAAACCAGAGCCACGGACAAAATCAAGGGTTCGGAAATTGGGGTAAGATTCTTCAAGGAATCAGCGGCGATCGTACGCCGTATCAGGCTCCGGCTTCGCAAGGGCTCCCCGATATGTCCGGAATTCTGGGGGGGCTTGGCGGCGGAAATCAAAATATCGGTTCCTCACCCAATCCACTTGGCGGGTTGCAAAACTTACTGGGCAAGGGGTTACAGAATTTTGGAGCTAACAGTGGCCCGACCGGTCAGATGGGTCAAACTGATCTACTCAGCCGTATGAACCAGAAATCCAAAAATGCCATCGACCGCACCACACAATGGGCTCAGCAAAAAAAACAGGAGATGACCTCGAAGATGTTCTCCGGCGCGTTTGATATGTTGAAGCCGCAGGCGTCTCAAGGAGGTCAGGGCAATGGGTTACTTCAGGGAGCCAGCGGAGCGTTGGATTGGCTCAAGCCCAGCGGCAATGCGCCCTTGAACCAGCCGCCGATTCGTGCCGCTGAGAACTACGGTCAACAGCCGAGCCTCCGATATTAATTCGATTCGAAAGCGGGGAGGAAAAAGTGTCTCGCGCTTCCCTCTGTCTGAATTTGGTTTTGCCGTAAGAAAATCCGGTAGGCGTTTAACTGCCAGTTTTCGTTCTGGGTGCCACGAATTGTTATTAAAAAACTGGTCTGACTTCTAAACCCTGTTAAGCTTTGTTAATATTTGGTGACTTATGTTAGCAGGAAACTGTGAAATTCTCCCTTCATGGACAATGTCACGTTCCATCGCTTTCACCACCACCCGCCCAATGCTCGTCGCATTTTAGGAAATGTATGACTAAACAAGGTCTGTCTGCCGGCAACGATGTTCCGCCACCAAACAATATCGCTCAGCCCAGCAAAATATCAAACGGTTCAAAGCCCAGTGCCGATGAAGCTTCGGCGACGCTTATTCTTTTGGCGGAAGACAATGAGGATGTCGCGGTCGCGACTTTAAGTTTTCTGAAGTCGTCTGGATATCGGGTGTTGCACGCGACCGATGGAGAAATGGCGGTAAAACTGGCGGTTGAGCAGTCGCCTGATTTGATCCTGATGGACGTCAAGATGCCCGGGGTTGACGGTCTGGAGGCGATAGCGCGGTTGCGAAAAAGGGATGACACGCACCAAACGCCCATCATCGCAGTCACCGGTATGTCATCCGATGCAGACACCCAGCGCTGTATTGCCGCCGGCGCGAGCGAATGCTTTTGCAAGCCATACCGGATGGGGGAATTGGTTGAAACTATTCAGAAAATTCTTGATCAGCGGGCGTCCGTCTAAAACGGGCCTGCAATGACGGCGTTATGAAAAAATTTCTGTTCGCGACGATTGTGCCATTTTGGAATCGCGAAACGGGCGCTCAACAGCGAATTTTTTCTTTGGTAAAAGTCCTGGAGTCACACGGGCATCAGGTACGCGTGTTTTATCCAACGCACGCAGGCCCCTCGGATAAAGAAGCCGTCCAAGCGCTTGGGTTGGACGTCGCGTTTGAGCGTTCCGATAAACCTCCGGCGGCCCAACAATCCGTTCTGAAAAAAATCAAATGGCAGATCGAGGCCGTGAAACATGCCGTCACAGGCGGTCGCGCGGCGGAGAATTCAAACGGACCGCTTCGATTAACAGATTTTCGTTGGCCGTGGGCGGAAGCGGCGTTTGAGCACGCGGTGATCGAATTTGCTGCCGATGTGATTGTTTGCGAGTACATCACGATGGCGTATTTGGTGGCTTCATTGCCGGCGGCGCTGCGATCGAACGTTCATTGCTTGGTCGATACCCACGATCTGTTGTCGCGCCGGCAGGAAGCCTTTGCCGCCCATGACCGTCAGCATTGGATTCATGTTTCGGCCCAAGAGGAGGCCGCGGCACTGAACCTGTTCGATACCATCGTTGCAATCCAGGAGGATGAAGCAGCGACGCTCAAAACGATGGCCCCAGAAAAGGATGTCATTGTGGTCGGTCACCAGGCAATGATTACTGACGCGGTCGGCAAAACAACGCAGAAAGATTCTGATCGGCTCGTGATGGGTTATCTTGGATCGGGTAACGCCTCCAACGTTGATGCCGTGAATGAATTTCTGGACGTCGTGTGGCGCAAGTTTGAGAATGATCCGCGCGTTGGGTTGGTGTTGGCCGGGAACGCGTCCAACACGGTGCCGTCGAATCTTCGATTTAAGAATGTGAAGTTGTTGGGCCGCATTAGCGCAGTGAACGATTTTTACGCGCAGGTGGATGCGGTGATCAATCCCGTCGGTTACGGAACGGGATTGAAGATCAAGTCCGTCGAAGCCATCGCCTATGAGAAGCCCTTGCTCTGCACCACGGCCGGTTGGCATGGGCAGCCAGATCGCGGCGTGATCGTTGTCAATCAGTTGCCGGAGATGACCGATGTGATTAACAAATGGTTGCAACATCCGGATTCATTTGAGGAACTTTGTCGGGTGGTTAGTTCAGGTGCTCGGTCGTCAACCGATTCCGTTTATGGCCGGTTACTTGAGCTGCTGTAGCGGATTTACTTGAAAAGGTTCCCCTTGGAGGCGACGCCGCCGCGGGGAAGTTCAGAAGATCCACCAAGGCGCATCTCGCCAGCACTCTGGAATTAGCGCGCTTCTTCGGCCAAAATCGAGAAAAACGGCACAACACTGCGCGCCGGCAGGTAACGATTTTAACGAACGGGCTATTTTTGCCTTGTGCAAACTACTTTTCACCTAAAATAGAGGACACCAAACATCGCTGACGTTTATCACCCCTGCAAACGCCCCTCTCATGCCTCATCGAAGATCTGCTTTCACGCTCGTCGAATTATTGGTCACTATCGCCATCATTGGTGTGTTGATCGGAATGTTGTTGCCGGCGGTCCAAAACGTGCGCGAAGCGGCGCGGCGGACTCAGTGTTTGAACAACGTCCGGCAACTGGGGCTTGCGACTCATAATTACGAAGGAGCGATTTCCCGTTTTCCTCCGGCGCGTCCTGCGGATGGTTTTCTAACGTGGCCCGTTCTGCTGATGCAGTACATGGAACAACAAAATCTGGCGCGGCGGTTTGATCTTAAATCGCCGTACGCCGCTCAAGATCCGGACGTGATCGCGGAGAGCGTGCCGGTGATGCTGTGCCCATCGCGGCGATCAGGAGCAATGATCAGCGTGGACGAAAAAGACGGTCGGTTGACGGGCGCCGTGGGTGACTATGCCGGCAACGCGGGCACTCATCTGCATCACCTCAGTGGTCAGTGGGCGCTGTTCACCGAAACGGTCGATGGCGTTTTCAACAGCGGGCTGGCGCGCGACAATCCGGTCAGCAACTTCAAGTTGACCGAACCGATCAAAGGCCGGTATGGTTTTCGAGATTTGACGGATGGATCTTCGAGCACGATCTTCATCGGCGAAAAATTCGTGAACTCAAAGCGATTGGGCCGTTCTGGCGGCCACGGTGATGGCAGTATTTACAACGGGGATGAACCCGGCACGTTCATGCGTCTGGGCGGCGGTTATTTGGGGTTGGCTAAATCGCCCAACCAAAGTGTCACCGTTGGGTTAACACCGCTGTTTGGCAGTGTTCATCCTGGCACAGTGAACTTTGTTTTCGGAGACGCCAGTGTGCATGCGGTTTCGGTCGATGTCGATTCGGAAACACTTTTTCAATTATGTTCGCGCAACGATGGCACGGTCATCGATGCCAGTGCCTTTTAACGGCTGACTGGAGCATAAAGATGCGCAAATCCAATGTCTATTTTGTAGGTACGCCTGCCGAAGTCGAACATCATATTCGGCCCGTTGCTCAAGAACTGCAAATTCAAATTGTCGACGCGGGCCAGATTGTCAACGTTGCCAAAGCAGGCGACGTGGCGATGTTCTTTTCAGAGCACTTCGATCGGTTCCGCCAAGCCATCACGGCGCTCAAACAAAACAACGTGGCGACGATCTATATGATCGACGGGATCCTAGAATGGCGAAACGCTTGGGAGAATCGAGCGGATGAGGTCGCGTGCCCTTTCGCGATGCGACCGGTGCTTTCGCATAAGGTGGCGTGCATTGGTGAAAACCAGGCTCGTGTGTTGAACGGTTGGGGGAACTTCGGGAAAACTGAAATCGTGGGTGTGCCTAGGTTCGATCACTATCCAATGAACAAAGTTGCGGTTGTGCCCACGGAAACGGATGATCGTTTCCGCGTCTTGGTGATGACCGCCAAAACGCCTGCCTTCACCGATTCGCAATGGGCGATCGCACGTCAGTCGATCCTCGACTGTAAATCTTACGCCGATGCCAACGCGGATTCCGTTGAATTCGTTTGGCGACTGACGGGCGGGCTGGCCGAACATGCGGGCGTTGAAAACTCAATTTCTGATCTCACTCAGACGCAGTTACTGGATCAGTTGAACAGCGTGGACGCGGTCCTTTGCACGCCATCGACGGCGGTTGTCGAGTCGATGCTTGTGGGCAAGCCGACGGCGTTGCTGAATTACTTCGACTGTCCGAGCTACCTGAATTTGGCTTGGAACGTCAATCATGCATCGCAGATATCGGCGGTGATCGAGCAGTTAAAGCAGCCCGAGGATCGTAAGCTGCACTTTCAGAATCAGCAGTTACAGCAGATAGTGTATCGCGAGTCTCCGGCAGCGCGGCGATTGGTCGAATTGGTGCGGGCGATGCAGCAGACCGCTGGTCGACAAATTACGGAGGGTCAGCGGATCAATTTTGATGCTCCGATATTGACGTTGCCTGAATCCTCTCCGGTCGCATTCGATGCGAAGGTCATGTTCCCCGACACCGCTGAGTTCGCCGGCGATGACGTGGTCCAAACGCAAGCCCAGTTGGCTCATGCCCGTCGGCAGATTGATCATTTGGGTTGCCGCATTGCTCAATTGGAATCTGAATTGAAACAGGCTCACGAGATTTTCGATGAAATTCACAATCATCCTATCGCCGGACCTGTCGTCCGAGTTCGTGAACGCATGTTGGCGGTGCTGAGTAATGTCAAAAGGAAAATTCAACCGGAAAGTTAAGCGGCGTCTATACGCCGGTCACCCGTTGGTCGCAAATTAATCCGCATGATTCAAATCACGTCACAACAACGCAAGCTGCAATTGGAGGTCACGGCGACCTCTCCGATCGTGCTGTGCGCTGCGGACGAAAATTATGTGAAACCTTTAGCGGTGACGCTACATTCGGCAGCGTCGAATCTTGCCCCGGGGCACCACTTGCAGGTCGTGCTGTTGGATGGTGGGATATCTGAATCCAGTTGGGGAGGGCTGCGTGAGACGATGAATGGGCTGCCGGTCTCGGTGCAGGTCATCCGTCCCGACCTTAGTCAAGTTTCCGATTTGATGACTTCGCATCACATTAGTCACGCTGCCTACCTGCGTCTGCTGGCATCGGAAATTCTGCCGGAGCACATCGAAAAGGTTGTCTATCTTGATTCCGACCTGCTGGTTTTGGATGACGTGACCAAGTTATGGCAAATGGATTTGGGCGACGCCTATGCAGCGGCGTCGATTGATATTGCTTGCCCGTTCGTTGATGCCCGTGAACACTTTGCGGCGGCCGATTTCACCGTCGCTGATTTTGGTTCGGTGCCTTACGTGGCCGCCGTTTGCCCGATTTCCAACTGGCGGGAGCTTGGCATTGATGGTGCCGGAAATTACTTCAACAGCGGCGTGATGGTGCTGAATTTGAAGCGCTGGCGGGAGGATGATATCTCGCAGAAATTGTTTGATTGCCTGCGCGAGAATCGCGAACATGTTTGGTGCTGGGACCAGTACGCGCTGAACGTTGTGTTCTCAGGCAACTGGAAACCGCTGGACCCCAAATGGAATCAAGGCACGCACGTCTACGAATATCCAAGCGCCCAAGTCTGCCCGATCGCGCCGGATCAATTTTTGGAGATGTGCCAGCGACCGTCGATCGTGCACTTCACGACCGAGTACAAGCCGTGGCAGTACCGCCACGTTTTCCCCAACCGTGAGCTTTTCTATGATCAACTGGATCAGACAGCATTCGTGGGTTGGCGTCCTGAGGATCCGGGATTTCGCTTCGGGCAATGGTGGACGTTTCACGTTGTGCAGTTAATTCGCAGCGGTGTTGTCAACTATCGACGATGGTTCTCGTTTCGCAAACAGGCGGTGCGATGAACGCAAAAGGAAAAAACTCGACTCAGATGCATTCGTTGGAATTGACGGGTGCCGGTGCTGAAGGTTCATCGACCGTTGGGGGGACGGACACCTTCACGGACATTTTAACAGACGCGGTGACAGATACTGCGTCAGTGCCCAAGTGCGCGGTTTTCACGTTGCCCAAATCTTTTGAGGATCCGCATACCGCGTGCATCCAACGCAACGCGATTGCGTCTTGGCGGGCGCTGGGTGACAACGTCGAAGTGATTCTCATCGGTGACGAAACCGGTATCGCCGATGCTGCCGATGAACTTGGCGCGATCCACGTGAACCACGTTCAGCGTAATGAACACGGGACACCGTTGGTGAGCGACGCTTTAAAATCCGCGTTGGCAAACACGGTGGCCGAGGTGCTTGTTTTTTGCAACTCGGATGTGATCCTGCTGCATGATTTCAAAAATGCGTTGGCCGACGTCATGCGGAGTCAGCATCGTGATAGATTTATGGCGATAGGGCGACGTACCAATTTGAATCTACGACATCCGGTCGATTTCGGTGATCGCTTCGCCGTCCTGAAGTTGTTACAACAGGTCGACGCGGAGGGCGCGGTCGCGCCGATCGTTTGCAAGGAGTACTTCGCGTTTACGCGCAATCAGTTCACCGGCCGTATGCCGCCTTTTGCGGTGGGGCGTGGTAACTGGGATAATTGGATGGTGGCTGATACCAAACGGCAGGGCGTTCCCGTGATTGATTTATCAGATCAAGTGACCGCGATCCATCAGAACCACGACTATCAACACATCGCCTGTCCCTCGCAAGATTGCCAGAACCCAAACGTGAAACTCCGGCGGAAACATTGCTACTTTTCAGGTCCCGAAGCACGTGAGAATCAAAGGCTGGCCAAAGGCAAGCATGTTATCGCCGGTTCGACTTCCACCCACCGATTGACCGATCGAGGCGTAGTAAAAAAGCGCTGGGCGTCGGTCAATTTGGACTTCTGGATGGATTTGCCGCGCTTCGGCCGCCTCCTACGCCAACTATTTTTTGGCTAAAAAAATGTTGTCGCTGATTTTGATTAAGCTATCCTACCGCGATCTTTCTCTTTCCTTCTTTCAGGCTGTGCTGGTTTCGAATGTCGTTTGTAAATTGGTTGATCCTGATCGGTGCGATGTTGAACGTGTTGTGTGCCCTGCGTTTTTACTACGTGGTTCGGTATGCGAAATCGGTGGCGCTGCCGCTGGGACAGCAGGAAGACGCCGTCGTGATCTTGGCGGTTCGAGGGTGCGACCCCACGTTAGAAAATACTGTCCGTGGATTGTTGAATCAGAACTTTCGCAGCTACCAAGTGATTGTTGTCGTAGACAGCCAATCCGATCCGGCGTGGGAGATGCTTCAACAGTGGAAGGTCGAATTTGACCACGACGACCGGATGTTGATAACGTTGATGGATCCACCGCGGCCTCATTGCAGCCTCAAATGTAGCGCACTCATCGGCGCCGTCGAGATGCTTCCCGTTCAAACGCAGTGGGTAGCGTTTGTGGATGCCGATGTTGACGTTCACCCTGATTGGCTGGCGGACGTGTTGGGGCCGCTGACCGATTCAGGGGTTTGTGTGTCGACTGGTAATCAATGGTTTGAACCAAGTGATCCAAACGCCAGCGGACCGATGCTGCGTTCGATTTGGAACGCTGGAGCCATCGTTCCTTCGGTTTTGCTGGAACACGCGTGGGCCGGTTCGATGGCGGTGCGTTATGAAGATCTGATCGTCAGCCGACTGATTGACGATTGGAAGACGGCGATCGTCGACGACGGGCCGATGGCAAACTTTGCCCAACAAATGAATGGGCGCATCCACGTATCACCAAAACTGATCATGGTTAATCGCGAAGATTGTTCGACCACTTTCGCGACGTCGTGGATCACGCGGATGTTGACTTGGTCACGAATCTACGAATCCACGTTCCCAATCACATGCTTACATGCGGGCATCAGCGCGGTGTTAGTGGGGTGTTTGGTCAGTTCCGCCGTTTTGGCGGTTTTGACTCTGGATTTCATTTGGCTGTTCTTCTGCCTAATGACTTGGGGGTTGGCGTCGGCCATGCTGGTGGGCGGGTACTGGTTGGTGCGGGACGCCGTTTCGCACAGTTTGAAACGCCGCAATTTGGCGGCGTTGAAACCGCTGGGACGTTGGGACCTGGTGAACGTGGGGCTTCGGATGGGGTTGGTTCAATTGCTTTACTTCTTCAGTTGCGCCCGCGCTTGGCAACTGAAAAAGATAAAGTGGAGGGGCGTCGAATACGTTTTAAACGGTAAAACCGTCGAACTGGTGGAGTACCAGCCGTTTACCGGTAGCGGTAGCGCAAAGTCCCCCGTGTCTCTGTAACCGTCATTCGAAAACCGTAATGGATCTACCTAAAAGATCCAGCGTTGCCTGCCGTCGATGATCCGCTGAAAGACTTAAAGCAATTCGGGTGCGCCGCAGTTTCAAAAACAAGAACTGAGTTCAACTGCGCGGCGTTATTACACCGCCTCAAAATGTTCTTCGCAAACCTCCACAAACAAAATGAAGGAACGATCAAGCCCTGCCGCGAACGCGATTGAGCCCAAACTACACCGCCGCATCGCGCCGGTCGAGGTTGAAAGGAAGTTGTTGGTGTGGTTGACATGGCAAACTGAAACGAGTGAAATTCTTATTGTGCCATTAACGCCGCCTCAACTTTTCGCTCAGGTTCTGCATGTCTGTCGCCGTCTACATCCATCAAGCCTCCGAAGCCCATAAGTTGGTATCGTGGGGGATTCGTTTTGCCCGCGCCGATATGACGAATTTGATCGTCGTTGTGCCCAGACGACAGAAACAGGCGATCGCGAAATTCGATTCGCTGGAGTTGAGCGAACGGGGGCAATCCAAGGTCTACAACGCCGTCTTCGAAGCGATCGAAAGCCACTCGCGGGATGAAGTCGTTTTGAAGGAGTTGATTTCATCGGGCGTTGCTTCATCGGATCATGATCGGGTCTTGATCGAGACGATGGAGCTGGTGGCTCAGCAACCCGAGGACGCCTTTGTCGAAGAAATCGCGCAGATGGATATCACGAGGCTGATTCTTCCGGTCGCTTCGGAGATCAAACCAAATTCGAACGAAGCAGAGTGGTCCCAACGGCTTTACGAACGAGCGCCGTGCGAGACGATGATGGTGCGGGGCGGACCGCCGGTGGGAGGATTGAACGTATTGGTGGTGTGTCACCAGGAGGGGCTGGCCGAATCCGCGCTCAAGCGCGCGTGCAGCCTCGCCGGCACCGAAAGCAACGGCAGCGTGAATTTTCTCTTCGTTCGGCCCAACGATGACGAGGTGGCCGAATCAATTGCAGAAGTCCACACCCAAAAAATCCTGTCCAAACTTGGTTCCTCTGGAAAAGCCGTCCAAACGGAGATCGTGCTTGACGATAGTTTGATCAAGGTTTTGGAAGAGAAAGATCTTGCCGGGATAGACTTGGTGCTGATCGGGACGCGGCATCTGAAGACGATGAAGAGCTTCTTCCGATTCAAGGTGAAGAATACAGATGGCGCCGATGACCAATCCACCGTCGGTGAGAAAATGACCGCGCTGGCGACGATGCGACCGGCGGTCCCGTTGGGCAATCGCGTCAAACGCAATCTCCAAGCTTGGATTCGGCGGGTTGTGCCGCAGTTAGATAAAGCGGATCGTGTACAACTGGTCGACCGTTTGCAGACGGGTTCTTCGTTCGATTTTGACTTCGTTTCACTTATTTCGCTGTCGACGATTATTGCGGCGTTGGGATTGTTGGATAATTCGGCGGCGGTTGTCATCGGTGCGATGTTGGTGGCGCCGCTGATGACGCCGCTGGTGGGCATGGGGTTTGCTTTGATTCAGGCCAACGAACGATTGTTCAAAACGTCTATCAAATCGGTCTGTTTCGGGTTCGCGGTTGCGTTTGGTATCAGTGCGCTGTTGGGGCTGTTGGTGACGCTGTTAAGTTCGTTAGGCATCAGCCCGGAGATGGCCAGTCGTGACACGCCCAGTTTGGTGGACTTGTTTGTGGCGTTATTCAGCGGTGTGGCGGGGGCGTATGCGATGAGCCGTCCGAACCTGCTGTCGGCGCTGCCGGGTGTAGCGATTGCGGCGGCTCTGGTTCCGCCGATCGCGACCTCGGGCATGGCGCTCACGATGGGTGATTTCGTGCTCAGCGGTGGCGCGGCGTTATTGTTTTTCACCAACATCGTGGCGATTGTACTGGGAACGGCCGTAACATTTTGGGGTGTTGGGATCAGCACGCGTCTGGTGAAATCGGCAGATGACGGCAGCATGCGGGTGCCGCGCATGTGGCCTCGTTATTGGTTTACTGGTTTTGTTTTTCTGTCGTTGTTGCTGGCGTTCGAGATGCAGTTTTACAGTCGATATTTTAAACCAGCTGAAGAAGGGCAAGTCGTCCCTGTTGCGTCGCCACCCAATGGGCCCACCATTGAACGGATCGAGCCGGCCGATACGGTCGGCCAGCCTTAGAAAAAGGTAAACTGCGCGGCCGTTCACGATCTCACCCCGTCCATCAACCGGGAGCGACTTGTTCGTTTTGTTCCGCCCTCCCCCATCAGAAACAGTTTCCCATCGTGACTTCGCCGACAAAATGTTTTAACGTTGCTTTCTGTCTTTCACTGATCGTGACCTTGGCCCTCCAAAGCCAGTCGAAGTCTCAGGTTATTCCGGATTACGATCTTGGGGGAGCCAGCAAGCCGAAGGTGTGGCTAAACTTTTTTGAAGAAGACAAATATAAACGCGTGCACCAATCGTCATTGCGGTTGATCCTGCGCGGGCAGCTTGACGCGACAGAGAAGTTTTTGACGAAATTTGCTCAGCGGTTCCCAGAAGACGCCGAATCACTTTACATGCTCGGTATTCTTCACGGCCAACGAGGAGACGTGGGTTTGGCCGAAGATTTCATGAAACGCGCCATCGCTGCCGGTCTGCCCGAAGGCCGCGTGGTGGCCGGCCCGCGTGCGGTGATGAAGCCATTGGCGGATTCAGCGCTGATGAAAGCGCTGGTGGAAAAGTTTTCAGGGACGGCTCTAGTTCACGGCCCCTTGGTGGGAAATGTGACTGCAACGAGCGCTTCCTTTTGGGTGCGAACGGCAGTGGAGAGTGATCTTGAAGTCGTCGCCACAACCGCAGGCGGTCAACGGCGAAGCGCAAAAGTTCGATCCAAATCGGCAGAAGACTTCACCGCCGTCATCTCCGTTGATGGGCTGGTGCCTGAAACGGAGTACACCTACTCGGTGATTCAAGACGGGATTGAGGTGGAGGTGAGAGAGCAAAGCGCTCAAACGTTTCAAACATTTGCCCAACAAACGCAACCCTCCAAATTCAAGATCGCATTCGGTGGCGGTGCGGGCTACGTTCCCCAGAACGAGCGCATGTGGGACACGATTGGCAGTTTTGATCCCAACGCGATCCTGCTGTTGGGCGACAACGTTTACATTGACGACCCCGAATCCGTCGCCATGCAGCAGTACACTTACCATCGGCGTCAGTCACGTCCAGAATGGAAAAACCTGACCGCACGCTGCCCCGTCTATACGATTTGGGATGATCATGATTTTAGTGACAACGATTCGTGGGGCGGGAAAGACATCGACATCCCGTTTTGGAAAAAGGATTTTGTGTTTCCGATCTTCCGACAGAACTGGGCGAACCCCGGCTACGGTGGAGGCGAAGAACGACCGGGGTGTTGGTACTCGTTCCAAATCGGCGACGTTGATTTCATGATGCTCGACTGCCGCTACTATCGGACCACCCCCAAGGTCGAAGATGGCAAGTCGATGCTTGGCGCTGTGCAGAAGGCTTGGCTGAAAAAACAGCTGCGTGATTCGGCGGCAACTTTTAAGGTTATCTGTTCGTCGGTGCCGTGGGATTTCCGCACCAAGGGAGGAAGCCTTGATACTTGGAACGGATATCGCGCCGAACATGAAGAGATACTTGGATTTGTCGACGAAAACAAAATCGAGGGTGTTGTGTTGATGTCCGCCGATCGGCATCGTTCGGATTGCTGGAAACTATCGCGCCCCGATGGTTACGACCTCTACGATTTCAATTCTTCGCGTCTGACCAACCAGCATGTTCATCCGACGATGGAGAACAAGGGCGCGATCTTTAGCTACAATGAACTTCAATCGTTTGGTCTGGTCACATTCGATACGACAGTCGACGATCCAACCGTCGAGTATGAAGTGGTCAACATCGACGGTGAAAAACCGCACGCGATCACCGTGAAACGAAGCCAGTTGAAGCGTTCCATCGCAAAATAGCGGTGTGTGGGAGACGGCATAACCCGAACCATCGCAAAATACTGATCAAAATCCGTAGGTAAACTTTCGAAGATTTTCGAATTCAAACCGAATACTCATCCATGGAAACCAATTCTGAAAATTCGCAGCCTGACCATGTCGAACATGCCATCGTCCTCCAGCGCATCGAAGAAGATCAAATCGCTCAGCAATTGGAGATCCGACACACCTTCATCCCCATCCGCTGCTGCGACCTCAACCGAAAACTCATCCAGACGCTCGACCTTACGACACCGCAAAACGAACAATTCAGCTATCTCGCCAAACAGCTGCAAGCCATCTTTCACGCCGAACATCTTTCGGCGCTGCTGAACCTTGAAGACCTCTATGGCCCGCTGGATCCCGACGACGACGCGATCGAAATTAGTCAGCTTGATGATCAGCAGCGTGACCAGCGCGTCGAACGTTTGATCGACGTCTTTTCGGGTCTGCTTTACAGTGCCCACTACAAACGGTTTTCGCAAGACGATATCGAAAGTGCCATCCAGCTCTGTTCCAAATGGAGCGGAAAAATCGAAGTCGATTTTGAGATCTATGACCGTCTGGAGATTTTTGCGCGTGGCTACCGCATTGTCGAAGTCCGCCGCCGGCGTTGGCAAAACCTTTTTCTGGAGGAAGTCATCCAACAACCGGAGTTGCAGCGATTGATCATGGCGTTTCGGCTCAAACCCCAGTTGGACAAAAAGGGAAACAACAAAAGCACCTTCGATCCGAATAAGGTCTACCTGAAAACGTTCAAGAACATTCCCGAGACCGATCTGGAGATGCTCTTGCCGGGCACGAAGATCAAACTCTCGATGATCGACCGAGGCAAGATCCTCTTGCCGACGCTGTCGGGGATGGCGATCACGATTGGCAAATTGATCCGCGGACTGATTGTGTTGACGCTTGCGATCACGGTGAAAGCAATTTTTGCGTGGATCCTATTTATCGGTGGCGTCGGTGGCTATTTAGTGAAATCGGTGATGGGCTATTTTCGTACGAAAGACAAATTTGAATTCGGACTCACCCGCAGCCTCTACCTGAAGAACCTGGACAATAATTCAAGCGTTCTGTTCCGCATCCTACACGAGGCCGAGGAGCAGGAGTTGATGGAGGCCATCCTCTGCTACATGTTGATGTGGGATTATTGTCGCAGCCAGACCTGCGGCACGGGGTTGGCCGAAGCCGCGATCGACGAAATGATCGAAGCCTTCCTGTTTCAGCAGACGGAGCTGGATATTGACTTCGAAATTCATGACGCGCTGGGGAAACTTGCGCGATTGGGGCTGATCCATGTCGATTCAAAAGGCAACTGGCGACCGATCGAGCTGGATGAATCTGTGGCGGTGTTGAATGAAAACTGGGAGAAGATTTTTCGGCCGCGTCCCATCTCACCGACGCCATGAAGAGCCCGATCTGGTAAGATTATTGTTGGTTAGGGATCTTCGTAGAAGACCTCTGCACCTTGGGAACGTTTTTTGGGATTAGGTAGTTGAATCGTGGGCCGGATTTTTAACAAAATCCACTACATAGCAGAATGAAAGAAGAGAGGTCGTGGGCCAAAGCCACCTTATCAAGATCGGACTTATGGGCGTCGTCGGAACTTTCGACGCGGCTGATTTCCGCGTCTACACGCGCGATCAGCGCGTCATCTGTCGCACCGAGCGCGGTCTTGAGCTGGGCGTGGTGATCTGTGACGTGGACGGGCCGGCAACTGAGGGTGCACTGTTGCGCGTCACCGGTAGCGAAGACGAATTGATTCTCGACCGGCTGGAACGGTTCCGCGACCGCGCCTACCAGGCCTGCAACGACCTTTTAGTCCAACGCGGGCTCTGCGCGACGTTGGTCGATGTGGAACACTTATTCGATGGCGAATCGGTGTTCTTTTATTTTCTGGGCGCAGTTGACCCGCGTGTCGAATCATTGACGGCTGAACTGGCTCAGACGTATGACCGCAAAGTCAAATTCAAAAAATTCGCAGAAGTGCTGGCTCAAGGCTGTGGGCCCGACTGCGGCACCAAGGACAGCGGCTGTAGCTCCGGCGGCTGCGGATCGTGCGCCCTCTCTGGTGGCTGCGGTTCTAAAAAGGCGCCCCAACCATCTCATCAGACTTCTTGAAAGAAGTCTCCGGCACCTTGAGCCTCGGGCGCAAAAGGCATTGAAAACCGACCGGTTTCTTGTTCTGATAATCGGAAACTTTAATCCTTTAACCTGAGTACCATCCCGCATGTCCGCTGAAGATCGATTGAAAGAACTTGGTTTTGAACTCCCCCCTGCCCCCAAAGCCGTTGGCGTTTACAAACCAGCGTTAACCGTAGGCAACCTGTGCCACACCTCTGGCCACCTGCCGCTGCTGCCCGACGGTAGTCTCCTAACGGGCATCGTCGGAAAAGACGCCACCGTTGAACAAGGCTTCGAAGCCGCCCAACAGGCCGGACTGGCGATCCTTTCGACGCTGCAGGCTCATCTCGGTTCGATCAACAAGGTCAAACGCGTCGTCAAGATTTTCGGCATGGTCTATTGCACCGACGATTTCACTCAGCAACCGGCCGTCGTTAATGGCTGCAGCGAACTGATGGCCAAAGTCTTCGGCGAAGACGTCGGTGTCGGCACCCGCAGCGCCGTCGGCGTCGCCGCATTGCCGCTGGGCGTGCTGGTAGAAGTCGAAGGAATCTTCGAAGTCGAAGTGTAGGATTTTTAGGACCGGTTCTCACCGGCCACGCCCTGCCTTTACCCGGAGCCGCCGATAGGAACCGGCCCTACTCGCTAAACAAAGGAATTCGACATGGATGCAATCTTTGAGCATGACTACGCGCTGCCAGAAGGGCTTTCGCCGCGGCTGGCGATCGTGATGCGGCAGATTGAATTCGCACGCAACTACACGATGACGCTGCTGGAAGATTTAACCGACGACGATTGGTTTTGGTCACCGCCAGAGTATCCAACGCACATCGCGTGGCAGGTTGGGCACATTGCGATGTCGGAGTACGGGCTGACGATGTTTCAGCAACGCGGACGGCAAAGCGCAGACATGCAGTTGATGTCTGGCAAGTTCCGTAAACTGTTTCTTCGAGGCACCCAACCGAAGTTAGATCGGTCGGCTTACCCATCGCCGTCGGAGATCCTTGAAGTGCTCGACGGCATCCACCTGCAAATGCGGATCGAGGTGCCGACGTTTGAGGACAACTTGGACGAAGAAATCGGTCCGCCTCACGCCGCTTATGCGACAAAATACGGAGCGCTACTGTTCGCGCCACAACATGAGATGCTGCACGCCGGGCAAATCGGTGTGCTCCGGCGTTTGATGGGAAAACCGTCAATCCGTTAAAACCATCGTCGCATTTTGCTCCGAGAAACTGGCGTTCTTTCGTGGCGCAAAAGGCGACAATTACCTTCTCCCCCAACTTTCGCATGTCTTCGGCAACCCATTTGATTTCGACCGCCGGCCTTACCAAACGCTTCGGCAACTTCACGGCGCTGGATGATGTGACGCTGGAGATTGGGCGCGGTGAGGTCTTTGGATTACTGGGGCCCAACGGTGCCGGCAAGTCAACTTTGATTCGAACGCTGATGGGTTTTTTAAAGCCTACCTCCGGCACGGCGACGATCGACGGTTTGGACTGCTACGCGCGGCGCGTCGACGTTCATCAGGGCGTCACGTACTTACCGGGCGACGCAAGGTTATACGGATTGATGCGAGCCAAATTTCTGATCAAGCAGTTCTGTGGGCTGAGGTCCAACGCTGACGTGGATCGGGCCTTGGCGATCGCCGATCGGTTAGAACTCAACCTCCAGCGGTGGGTGGGATTAATGTCCACCGGCATGAGGCAAAAGCTGGCCCTTTCGGTTTGCTTGGCCGTCGATTGTCCGTTGATCATTTTGGACGAACCCACCGCGAACCTGGATCCGACCATCCGTGGCCGCGTGCTGTCGCTGGTCAGTGAAGCCAAAGAGGCCGGTAAAACGGTGATCTTTTCATCACATGTGCTTTCTGAAATCGAAGATGTCTGTGATCGAGTCGGCATTCTCAAACGCGGCCAACTGGTTTATCTCAAACCACTGAACGATCTCCGGCAACAGCACCGTATTCAATTCAAAATTGAAGGCACCCTGCCACCACCGCCAGCAAACCTCCAGTCACTGGTCACCGTGCGCGAAAACCATCGCGGTTACCTCGTCGAGACCCCGTCCAATGTTCCGGACGTCATCAAATGGCTGACCGATTTCCCTTTGGAGGAAGTCAGTATCGAGCCCATCGGCCTCCGCAGCATTTACGATCAATTTCACCATTAAAAGCACCAACACTTGAACCTCGCCCTTACCAAAAAGTACTTCCACGAATCAGCGATCCTCTTCAGCGGCCTGGTCATTGGCGTTTTCACGTTCTGTTTTTTCCGAGTTCGTGTCGTCGGGAAATTGGACACCTCTCAATTCCAACAGATCATGGACCTGCTGCCCAAGGACTGGCGGAAATTCGCCGACGTTGATTTTGATTGGTTGGTCAGCTACCTCGGCCGGACGTCGTTTACGTTGGACGAACCGATGCTGGTGCTGCTGATTTCGGCCTGGGCGATCGTGCGTGGCTCAGACGTCGTCAGCGGTGAACTCAGCCGTGGCACGATGGAGATGTTTTTGGCTCAGCCCATCAGTCGCCGGCGCGTGTTCGTAACCCATGCCGTTTGGACGATTTTAGGTTTGATCGCGCTGGTTCTGATGGCGTGGCTGGGGATGGCGGTCGGTGTCTGGACGACGGTGGTAGAAGAGTCACGTTATCCGGAGTTGATGGGGATTCCGCTGACCTTTGCCCAACCCACAATCACCGAAGTTGCGATGAGCACCCAAGTCAGTCCGTGGATGTTTATTCCGGGCCTGATCAATCTGTTTGCGTTAGGATTGCTGCTTGCCGGCGCGTCGGCGATGGTTTCCGCATTCGATAGTTTTCGCTGGCGGACGCTGGGGATCATGTCGGCGTTCTATTTCGCCAACGCGGGCGTCAAGATCTTGGGAATGTCGATGGAGGAGAGTCGTTGGGTGACGAACTTGAGCATCTTTGGATTTTATTCGCCAGCCAACGCGATCGCCGAAGTCCAAAAGCACTGGAGCAACGCCTTCGCGCTGTTTCAGTACAATCCTGCGGGCGAATTTCTTCGATCAGGGGCGTTGCTGAACAACGTCGTGTTATTGACGCTGGCGGTAGCCGCCTATGTCATCGGTTCGAGACGCTTTGGCGGCCGCGATCTACCTGCGCCGATGTAGGTAATGAGGGTCGAGATTTACAGCCGATATGATCGGGCAACTTTGATCGTGAGGCCGTGATTCAATCGTCCCCGAGGTCCCCAAAAAGAGCCGACGGCCTTGGGCTGTTTCAACCACATCCCTCCCCCCGAGGGCGGCCATGAATCAACGGAAATGTGACCGGAAGCGCAGAAATAGAATCACGGCGGCGACGGCCAGTCCGACGACTAATCCGTACCACAGTCCTTTTCCACCGACGCCCAGCACAAACGCAAAAATGGCGCCCGAAGTAATACCGCATCCCCAATACGCGATCAGCGTTAGCACCATCGCGGCGCGTGTGTCTTTCATCCCGCGCAGTGCCATCGAAGCGGCGACCTGCAGGCCATCGAACACACCAAATGCGGCCGCGATGAACAGAAACGAAACCGCTTTGGTCACCACCGCACCGTTTTCGGGATCCGATAGATCCAAGTAGATCGCAATGAGATTTCGGGGCAGGAACATGAAACACAAACCGGTTGCCAGCATGATCAGTCCAGACACGATGATACCGGTATAGCCGGCAACCCGAGCGCCCACACGGTCGTTGGCACCCATCAATTGGCCGACGCGTGTCGAGGCGGCAATGGAAATTCCTAGTGGAATCATAAAAGCGATGGACGCCGTTTGTAACGCGATTTGATGGGCGGCAAGTGCCTCCTTGCCGAACCAGCCCATCCCAAACGTCGACGCGGAGAACATGCTAATTTCAAAACCGATCGTCATGCCGATCGGCACGCCAATTTTAATCAGTTCCCACAACTGGCTGCGACTTTGGCTGCTGAACAGATTGTCGAAAGTGAAAATCTGCAAATGGCCGTAATTCCAGCAGAAATAGAGAATCATCAGCAGGCAGGCGCACCACATCACAATCGCGCTGGCATACCCAGTGCCGACCAATCCCAATGCAGGGAAACCAAAGTGCCCAAACATTAAAACTTCGTTGGCCGCAACGTTCAATATCACATTGATGCAACTGATGACCAGAACCGGACGCGTGTCGGCCAGTGATTCCAACGCCGATCTTAGTGAGATAAAAATGAATGTCGGCAACAGCCCCCACGAGATCGCTTTAAGATAATCGCCGCTCTGTTTGGCAACATCTTCCGGTTGCTGCATCCAATGAAACAGCGATTGCCCGTTCTGTAAAAGCAACCAACATGGAACCACCAACAGCAAAGACAGCACAAACGCCTGCCGCAGCACGCTCGAAATTTTCGCTTCGTCATCGGCACCTTTGGCTTGGGACACGATGGGACTGACTCCCAGCAAGACACCGGAAATGGCGAAGATGACAAAGTAAAATGTCGTGCTGCCGAGCGCGATACCGGCGATGGCGTCGTTGCCCAATCGCCCAACCATTAACGTGTCCACGAAGGAGATTGTGTGCTGCGCTAAATGAGCCAACACCAAGGGGAAGGCCAGCTTTGAGAGCGCGAAGAATTCTTTGAGGTACACGTGGACGTTGATTCTTGTTGAAGAAGTTTTGAGCGTTTAAGTGGGGTTTGGGTGGCGTCTGAGCCCAACACCGTTCAGTGAACTGATTTGCTTGGCTAATAGCCATATCATCAGTTTGACGATTAGCCCGGAGCCGTCGGTGTTTGGGCGGCGCCAAACGCGGTCGCCTGCCGGCTTGTCGTTAAACGTTTTCCAGCACCCTTAGGATCAGCCCTCTGGCGAACCGACTAACGTGAAAAAACCAACCTCCGGCGGGCAGTTGATTCGGATACATTCGTCGCCGGCGATGCCGCGGCTGACATGCATCAACATTTTGTCCATCATAAACGTTCCCGAGGCATATTTTATTCCGTGGCGGCTGGGTGCCACAATCGGCCCCACCACCGGAAGTTGGATCTGTCCGCCGTGGGTATGCCCCGCCAGCATCAGGTCGAAATCAAATTTCTGGGCCCATTTAAATTGGTCAGGAGAATGGCTGAGCAACAGCTTCAGCGTGGGGTGAGCCGAATCACCTGCATCCTGGTAAGGCTGCAATCTTTCGGCCCCTCCAAACCAAGGAATTTCAGTCCCCGCAATCGCCACATGGACGCCGTTAATTTCACGAACGATCCACTTTCCGTTGACTGCAATCAGTCCTGCATCAGAGAGCATCTTCCGCAGCAAAGGTTCATCACGAATTCGTTTATCATGATTTCCCAATACGTACATCACACCATGTTTGGCCGTCAGTCCACCAAAGATCGGAGCGATCCAATCCAAACAGGGGGACTCGTCGATTAAGTCGCCAGTGATCAGAATGAGGTCCGCATCGAACTGATTGACCTGCTCAACGATGCGGTGGTAGTAACCGATGTCGATGTACCCCGTCAGGTGGAAATCCGAAAGGTGGCAGATCTTCATCCCGTGAAGTTCTTTCGGCAACCGCTGGAGCGCTAAGGTCATCCGTTCGACGGCGATTAAATGGGACTGATTCCCTGGGATCCACTCCAAACTCTTGGCGAACGATCCGACGTAGACTGGATCTTCATTCAGTTTTCGGACGTCGATGATTTCGGTGCTGTGTTGGAGGATTGCGGCGGGAGGCTTTACGAAGAATTTCCGATAGATCCACCGTAATATGAAATAGGCGCCTGCCATCAAACAGGCCAACAGATAAATGTGGTTGGCAATAAAACCGCGGGCAATGGTGGAAAGAGAAATGGTTCCATGAAAGAACACCATCGCGGCGAACCAAATCAGCCCTGCCAACACGGCCAAGATGATGATCTTTTCGGCCTTCTTTCTGACGTGGCGAGCAAACGCGGTTGCGTGGACGCGGTTGAAGATGACGCACCAGATTGCAAAATGGCCAATAAGAATGACCGCCCACAGCACAAAATCCATGATCGAAATTCGCTAAGTATTTTTCTCGGAAAAGGTAAAAGGCGTGGCCACGAGAGTTCGCCGGCCAATGCATTTTTTATACCTTATGCACGTTTGACGATCTGCCGGCAGACGACTGAACTTGAGCCCGAGCACGCGACTGGGACGTCGGTCGGTTCATCGTCAGACGTCCGCGGGTCGATCGTCAGCACACTATAGCTCAAACTGATCAATCTGTTGCTTCACTTCGTTCATAAAATTAGCCGCCCCCACTCCGTTGGCGACGCGATGGTCAAAGGCCATCGTCGCCGAAATCATCCGCTCAAATCGAAATGAATTTCCATCGGGGACCGGATGAGAGACGGGCGTGCCGATTGCTAACGTCGCCACCGCGGGTGCGACGATCGCGGGAATTCCAATTCGCATTCCCATGTTGCCAATGTTGGAGACCATCACCGTCGTCGATTCGTCGGCCTGATCGGTTCCCTGTTTGGCAAGGTCGACCTGTCGTCGATAGGCGGCGAAGAACTCCGTCGATGACAATTGGTCGGCATTTTTTATCACGGCCGCGACCAATTCGTCGTTGCCGATTCCTACCGCGATACCAAGATTGACGTGTTTGAAGACTCTGTAGGATTTCCCGTCACTGGTCAGTGAACTTCGGAAGGAGTCGTGCCGCGCGACGGCTTGAGCGATGCACCAGCACAACATCGCGAACGACGTGGGGCCGCCGGATTCGCGGACCGCGGCGCGTGTCGATTCGATCTTCGCCCAAGGCCAATCCGCGACCAGCGTCACCGGCACGCAGGACTGAGCGGCTTTGGTTAGGCGGTAGTTAAGTTTGATTTGCGTCTTCGCGACCGGCACCAGTTCAAACGCATCCACCGGTTTTTCTGGTTCGGCCTGTTTCGCCGATTCAGCGCGATTTTGCTTGAGGAATGCTTCGACATCGGCGATCGTCAACTTCCGACCTGCCGCCGGGATGTCCTTGGCCAAATCAAGAATATTTTGGTCGATCAAAAATTTACGAGTCCGCGGTGCGACGAGGGCGCCGGGAGATCGTTTGACCTTCATCGTCCCTGAGCGATCATCAAAATCATCTGAATCATCTGCATTGGATGAGAGCGTAATGCCGTGATCGAATGCAGGGCCGGCGGCGATATGTTCTTCGACAATGGTGTCCAAGACGGCGATGTCGGTGCCAATCTCCAGCACTGAATCAACCTCCACCAGCCACTCGACCAGTTTCCCGGCGTACGGCGATTCGACGTCCGACATTGCTTTATCGGTTTCCATCGTGAACAACGGTTCGTCACGATCGACCGTGTCGCCCGGTTGTTTCAGGAACTCGACCAGCAACGCTTCTTGGAGGCCTTCCCCCAATTGTGGAATTTTGATGGTTACAATCGCCAAGGTTATTGCTCCATCGTCAGTGAAATCGCGGCGGTCAATTCTTCGCTACCTGGCAGCGCGGCGTATTCGATAATTGGGTTGTAACCGATGTGAATATCGGGTTTGGAAACCAGCTGCGGCGGACTGACGAAGTGATAAAACGTTGCGGAGTCGTTCATCATCGTGCTGACGATCATCTGCCCCACGCTGCAGGATTGCCCGTCCTCTTGGAGGATGACCAAGCGTCCCGTTTTTTCGACCGAATCGGCGACCGTTTGGCGATCCCATGGCTGGACGGTGCGCAGGTCGATGACTTCGACGGACACCTGATCACCGATGGTGTCTGCAACGGCCAAAGCGATTTCGACACCGTTGCCCCAAGTCACGACCGTGACGTCATGGCCGGACCGGCGGATCCGCGCGCTTTGAAAACCGACCGGAGCGACCAATTGAGCCACCGGCATCTTTTTTCTCAGCAAGTGTTTGGGAATTAGAAAGATTGTTGGATCATCGGCGTGCATGGCCGTCCACATCAGTGCCGCCGCATCTTCGGGCGTGCTGGGCACGACCACGCGCATTCCCGGCAGGTGAGCGAACATGCTTTCGTTGGCCTGGGAATGCCATAACGATCCGCCGGGGAGGTAGGCCCCATAGGGAGCGTACAGAACCAGAGGGCATTTCCAATTTCCGTTGGAACGCCATCGAAGTGTGCCCAGGTTTTGGCTGATCTGGTTCATCGCCGGGCCGACGAAATCGACGAATTGCATTTCGAAGACGGGGTTGAGCCCAACGGTCGCCATGCCGATGCCGACGCCGGCGATAGTGGCCTCGGCCAGTGGCGAGTTAAAAACTCGTGTGGGAAATTCATCGGAGAGGTTGGCGGTCATTCCAAACACGCCGCCCTTGGGAGATTCGATGTCTTCGCCAAAAAATATTGTATCCGCATCTGTTTTCAAACGTTGGCGGAAGACCGTATTGAGCGCATCGACCATGCGCAGATCCTGACCGCCTTCGATGGGAGGCGATTTCGGGACGGGTGCTGGGGCCATGAGGTGATCCATCAGCGCTTCGGGTTGAGGATCAGCTTCGGCTTCGGCGTCAATGTACTCTTGGTCAACTTGGTGGTCGATGACGGTTTTCATCTGTTGCCACTGCTGGAGCGTCAGTTTCTCTTCGTCAATCAGCAGCTGAGAATAGGTTTCAATCGGGTCGCGCGACTGCATCTCAACCAGTTCCTCAGGCGTTCGATAAACACGATGGTCGTCGCTGCAGGTGTGCGAACAGATGCGATCAAGCTGAGCGACGACGATGGTGGGTCCATCGCCGCGGCGGGCTTTGTCCAGAATCGGCGTGATGGCGGCGCCTAAGTCGTCAGGTTTACGCGCGTCGATGTGGGCAACAAGATCATCGCTGAAGACACCAAGTTTAAACGGATTGAAACGGTCGGTGTTGGTGCTGATGCCGTAGTTGTTATCTTCGACAACGAAGATGATGGGAAGTTTTCTTTCGACCGCAAAACTTACGGCCTCAAAAAATTCGCCCTGCCGCGTGGCCGCGTCACCGATGGTCGCAACCACCACATTAGGACGGTCGGCCAGTTGCATCGACCACGCCACGCCGCAACCGGGGAGGCAGTTCGAACCAGTCGGCGTCGGCACCGACCAGATATTGCGGGCTCGGTCGGAATAGTGGGCCGGCATCTGACGGCCGCCACTAGAGGAACCGGCTTTCGCAAAATAAGCACTCGCCAAATCCGAATTGGGGACGCCTTTGGCCAGCACCATCGCGCGATCGCGATAATAAGGGAACAGATAATCGCCCGCTTCCATCTGCATCGCGATCACGGCCAACGGTTCGTGCCCCATCCCAGCGACCTGGAACCAGCCCTTGCTCTGGCGATGCAAGATTCCCTCGCGTCGATCGCCTTCACGGCTGAGGTACATCAATTGCAGCAGGGCAACGCGATCGTAGTCCTTCGGCGATTGCCGGTTTACGACCGGGAAAGTGATTTTCGAATTGAAAATCGTAGCATCCTGCTTACTCATAGATTCATATCCTTACGAATCAGTCTAAATTGTCGGCACAATTTCAGGCGGGGGAAATCGTGCACTTGTTCACCGCGTGCGTTGGCATTGATTAACTATCGGCATTCGATCAATCCTTGATCGGCACAAGTTAGTTCGCAGATAATATATGTATTCAAATTCGCTAAATATCCATAGACGAATGTTCAATAAACCGTGAACATTCTACAAAATCGACGCAGAAGCGGCCACGCTGCCTGTCGTGCTATCACT
>CAYOZV010000044.1:0-1761 GCA_964408465.1 uncultured Pirellulaceae bacterium | reverse complement strand
CGGGCGGCTCTGAGGGCAGCTACCTTCAGACTTTCGATGTGGTCAACCGACGAGTGTCCCAGAAGGTAAATTCTGAAACGACCTACTTGCGGTTAACCACACCCAGCAGCGAATCGTTGGATTTGGAGTTCCAGCAGCAATTTACTCCGATGGTCTACAAGGAAAGTTACGCGCTGGAGGACTTGCCGGTCGCATTTGTCGGCTACGGTATCGACGCCCAACGCGAACACAATTACAACGATTTTCGAGATGTCGACGTCCAAGGCAAGGCTGTCATTTTAATTCGAGGCGAACCTCAGCAGACCAACGCCGACAGCGTCTTTGACGGCAAAGACACTTCGCGGTATTCGTATTTGCAAACCAAAGTCGACGCCGCGATCAAGGCCAAAGCGGCAGCAATCATCATGGTTAACGATGCGGGGCGTGCCTTTGAAAACAAAAACGATGGCGATGATGATAGAAATGGCGATGATGAATTAGCGTCGGCGTCGCAGTTTGGCCGCGTCACCAAAGAGATTCCCTTTGTGCATGTTAAACGCGCCACGTTTAATAAAATGCTGGAGGCGAGCCCCCTTTTTACGGCGGTCGGTGATCCGATCCATACGCTTGAGGAGATCGAAAGCCAAATCGACGCGACGCTGGAACCGCTGTCGCAGTCGATGCCCGATTGGCGAATTGAAATGGCTGCGGAATTCGTAGAGGTGAAGACGGTTACGTCTAACATCATCGGCATCGCAGAAGGACAGGGGGACTTGGCGGATGAAACGATCGTCATCGGCGCCCACTATGATCACCTTGGGATGGGAGATTACGGTTCGCGTTCCCGAGACGCCGGCAAGGCGATCCATAACGGAGCCGACGATAATGCAACGGGGACCGCGGCGGTGATGGAATTGGCGCGGCGGTTTGCCAAGGTCGGCGGTGAGCCGGCGCGGCGAATCGTGTTTGTTTGTTTTAGCGCCGAGGAATTGGGTTTGCTTGGCGCGAAGCATTACATCGAAAACCCGGTGGTGCCGCTGGAGCAAACTATCACGATGGTGAATTTCGACATGATCGGTTACCTGCGGGAGGATTCGTTGTTGATGTTTGGTTGGGACACATCGACTAATTTCGACCCAATGTTGCTTGAATCCAATGAAGGTTTAGGGCTGACGCTGGTGAAACCTCCAGCCGGTTTCGGTGGCAGCGATCACATGGTTTTCAATGCAAAAAAGATACCCAACGTGTTCTTCAACACCGGTCTCACGGGCGTCTACCACACGCCAGACGACGATTTCGAGGCGATCAATGTGCCGGGGGTGACGCGCGTGATTGATTTTAGTGCTAGTTTTATCCGAAGGTTGAGGACGGCCGATGAGAGCCCAAAGTATGTTCAACCGGCCAAACCCAGCAAGAGTGTGAAGTTGGGCGTGGCGATCGCTGTGGATAAAAAATCGGGGCGTCTGAAGATCGAGCGTGTCCTAAAAGATTCGATCGCCGAAAATGCCGGCGTGAAGGTTGACGATGAAATCATGGCTTTCAACGGCAAGACAAAAGTCGACAGCCATCGCAGGTTGTCGCGCGAGATTAAACGTGGAACGGGGAAAACGGTGCAGATCATCTTGGATCGAGACGGCCGAGCGGTGGTGTTGGATTTGAATTTAGCGCCGTGACGTTGCCTTACGCCTCGAGTTGTCCGTAAGCGTGTTCTTTGCTGCGCTGTGTTGTTTTCCGTAGTGGAGCTTGTTAAAGCTCCCGCGGGGAATTGGAACGCTGCCACGT
>CAYOZV010000043.1:11709-27826 GCA_964408465.1 uncultured Pirellulaceae bacterium | reverse complement strand
GTCCGGTGCGATGATTGAGGCCACCGAAAGACTGTGAGTTACCGGACGACACGTTTTGGGGTCGATCGTATGAGAATACCGCCGGCCATCGAACTCGTGGAAATTCCGATAATCGCCGGAGGTCGCAACGGCTTGATCTTCCAGTTCGACCTTTTGCAGCTTCATCTGCTGGGTCGCTTCGTCGGGCTGTTCAACGCCGACAATCCAAGGACCGCCATTGGCGCGCTGACCGACGGTAACAACTTCTCCTCCAACTTCGACCATATAACGATCGTAGTTCAGGTCGCCGATGGATTGGCCGACTCTGTCAACGGCGTAGCCCTTGGCGATGGCGGAGAGGTCAATTTGAATGCCGGGAATGGTTTTCTTCAGCGCCGGTGGCGTGTCGCGCACCGATAGACGTTGATAGCCAACCATTTGCTGGAGCTGTGCAACCTGTTCATCTGAGGGCGGCTTGAATTTCGA
Source organism: uncultured Pirellulaceae bacterium (assembly GCA_964408465.1). GTDB lineage: Bacteria > Planctomycetota > Planctomycetia > Pirellulales > Pirellulaceae > Mariniblastus. The sequence continues at coordinate 27,361 of CAYOZV010000043.1, read as the reverse complement.
TTTGTCCGGGCCAAATTTCCAAGCGTTGACGGCAGGGCCGACCGTGATGTCAAAGGCTCCGTCGGTCTGTTGGCTGATTTCAATGGCGCGGGCAACCACAGTAGCCGTATCGGCGTCGACCTCGAACCAGTCGGTCGATTCTGAGCGATTGAAGCGGCTGACATCGGAATCTGGTTGATAGGTCGACATCAACTCATTGACGCGGTCCAAGGATTCAACGACAGCAGATTTTAATGCCGCGGCCTCGTCTTCATCCGGATCGCAAACGACAACGGCTTTGTAGGGAATGCCGCCCATCGTCGATCCGGTTATTTCGACTTTGGTCTCTGGCGGTTGGGCCAAAGCCGAGTTGGAGCCAACAAGGGCAAAGCACATCGAGATCAAGATCGTGCACAGAAGTGTTTGTGGATTCTTCATCGCCTGATTATAACCTGTTCTGTAATTTTGCCGGATGGCATTTTTTCCAACAGAAGACCTGAAATGAAAAAAGCCATTAGCGTGGCTAATGGCTTTGTCTTTCGATTGTTAATTCTGGTCGTGACGTGCTCGATGTCTACTTCTTTTTCTTCGAGGTCAGATCAAAGTTGATCGTGTTGTTTCCGCTTTCGACGGTTGCCGTCAGTTCGGTGTGATTGCGATCGGAATTCTCTTTGGGCAGCAACTCCTTGCGGCCCGTTTGTCGAACGGGATCTTTGATGCCCCCACTTCTTCCGCCATATTCTGTTTCTTTGACGACCTTTGTCGTGACGATCACTTTGTGATTGCCGATCAAAGCCCCATTTTCGCCGATGACATAAACGAGGTTATAAACGCCGTTTAAATCGGTCAGCCCAATGCTGGCCCGTCCTTGGGTGGGCATGAAAGTAACGGATGCATAATTGATGGGTTCCCCGTCAATTGTTACGGTGCCGGTCACTTGACCGAGGTCACTTCTACCTCCAAAACATCCGCTGAGCACCAGCAGCCCAACGCAGGAAACCAAAGTCATTAGCTTTTTAATATGATCTGTCATTAATTCTTTCGCGGCTTAATATTATAGAAGGTAATGAACGTAATGGGGCGAGCTCAAACAATAAGCAGCGTGAGCTAACCCACGCTGCTAACTGCGAATTTTCAAATGTGAATCTCAAACAAGGAATTTTAAATCAGCAATCGTGATCCTTGTTGATTATAGATCCAGCGAGTTTACGACCTCGCCGCCGTTTCGGGTGCCCATTGATTCGAACGTTCGGCCATCGACTTCGGTCGGAACGAAGGTTACCGATCCATCTGCCCGTCCGAAATTTGCCCCCCCGGGGTGACTGCTGGAGAAAGGCACCCACTGCGTCCAAAATGTGCCGGCGGCACTATTGAGCGTGTAGGTTGGATCCGCTGTTGTCGGAGCGAGAACTGCGTTGAGCCAATGAGCTTTGTTGGGACCACACCAAACCGATGCCGCGCGTGTGTAGTCGTTTTCTAACTGCTGGCCATCGCGTTCACCGACGAGGAAAGTGTTGCTTGAACCGTCAGGGATTTGGCCAAATGTGATTTCCGAATTGAAGAAAAGAATTCCAGGAAACTGTGCATTTAGTTTTTCGAGGTTGGAATTCAGTGGTCCAGTTTTCACCAATTCAAATCGACTGATATCGTTGATGTCGCCCAAATCATTTTCAGTCCACTTCGGGCCCATGACGCCGACGTAGTTACTTTTGTGCCCTTCTACTTCGGGGCGTACTTCACCCTCTATCGCCATCGGGCAAGATGGGCAAATGTAGGTTGATATCGTCTGCTGTCCGATGTTCACTCCAGCGACAACCCAGGTCGGGTTGGTGAGACCGCTCGAGGCGTCACTCAATTGTTGGTGAATCGCATTCTGTTCAATAAACGGAAGAATGATGGCGCCCCAACCAAACCCCTTGAACTTAGTCATCATGGCTCCGGCCTGAGCCTCCGTTGGAGTCCCTTCGACTTGCCTGCTTTGGATGCCAGGTGGAAAGTGCCCGTTGGCACTTTCGTAGTTCAACATCGCGAGCGAAATTTGTCTAAGTTGGTTGCCGCATTGAATTCGTCTGGCGGCCTCGCGGACCTGTTGCACCGCTGGCAACAGCATACCGATAAGAATCCCAATGATCGCGATCACCACTAGTAGTTCGACAAGCGTGAAACCCTGTTCACGCCTTGCTGTGAATTGGCTCATAACTAGCTCCGATAAAATTTCGTGAAATAAAAACAGGCAGAATGGTGCAATGAAGTCCAATAAAACAGATCAAGGGGAAGGACCTCGCGCATTAATTATGTTATCGTAATTGTAGACACTTTGGAAGCACGAATAGTGCCCAAATGTTAACAAATACACACAATTTTGATCCCTGAACCGTCTTATCTCTGATCTTGTCGGTTCTCAGTCAGACCCGACCTTGTCGGCTCATTTGCGGCTGTCTCCATCGGCGCAAAATAAAACGGTGGCTGGAGAAGCTACCGTTAGGTAAAATTTCCAGCCACCGTGTGTGTCAAGGTTCGCGATTTGGATCTATCCGCCAAAGTCATCGAACGCGATGTTCTCTGGTTCGACGCCCAGGTCATCCAGCATTTTGAAAACGGCTTGGTTCATCATCGGAGGACCGCAGATGTAATACTCGTTGTCCTCGGGCGCCTCGTGCTTGGACAGGTATTCGTCGTGCAGGACTTGATGAATGAAGCCCACGTAGCCATCCCAATTGTCTTCAGGCAATGGTTCCGAGAGCGCGATGTTGAATTTGAAGTTTGGAAATTCTTCTTCGATCTTTCGGAAATGCTCGATGTAGAACAACTCGCGCAAACTACGTCCGCCGTACCAGTAGGTCACCTTCCGGCCGGTCTTCAAATTCTTGAACAGTTCAAAAATGTGACTACGCAGAGGAGCCATTCCGGCACCACCGCCAATGTAAACCATCTCAGCTTCGGTATCTTTGATAAAGAACTCGCCGTATGGTCCGGAGATGGTGACTTTATCGCCCGGTTTTAGATTGAAGATAAATGACGACATTTTTCCCGGAGGTGTGCCTTCGGGGGCACGCGGCGGCGGAGATGCAACACGCACGTTGAGCATGATGATGCCCTTTTCGCCAGGGTAATTTGCCATCGAGTAAGCGCGGATGACCGGTTCGTCGACTTTGGAAACGTATCGCCAAACGTCGTACTTGTCCCAGTCGCCGTGGTATTCTTCTTCGATGTCGAAATCTTTGTAATTGACGACGTGAGGCGGTGCTTCGATCTGAATGTATCCACCCGCGCGAAACGCAACATCTTCACCCTCAGGGAGTTCGAGAACCAGTTCCTTAATGAAGGTCGCACGGTTCTCATTGGAACGGACGGTGCATTCCCATTTCTTCGTTTCGAAGGCTTCCTCGGGAACTTCGATTTCCATGTCCTGCTTCACAGCGACCTGGCAGGACAGGCGGCATCCCTCGCGCGCCATCTTTTTATTGATGTGGCCTTTTTCAGTTTCGAGGATGTCACCGCCGCCCGATTCGACCTTCACCAAACATTGGGCACAAGTACCGCCACCACCGCAGGCTGATGAAACGAAAATTTCAGCATCAGCCAAAGCGTTCATCAATTTGCCGCCGGCGGGGACAGTAATTTCCTTCTGTCCGTTGACCATGATTTTGACTTCGCCTTCGGAAACCAAAGACTTGCGTGCGACCAGAATCAATCCGACCAAGGCCACGACGACGGTAGTGAAGAGAGCGACGCCAGTTAAAATTAAAGAGACCATATCAATATCGAATCGCTATAAAGTGTTGATAAATCGACTTCGTTGACTCAAGTCAACCGGCCGGGCAACCTTACTAAAGGAAGTAAGGAATGTTCGGCGGCAACTTCTTAAATGCCTAGGAACGCTTGGAAACCTAGGGCCATTAGGCCCACGATGATGAACGTGATGCCCAACCCTCTCAATGGAGCGGGGATGTCCGAATAACGCAGTTTCTCACGAATCCCTGCCAATCCCGCGATCGCTGCCGCCCAACCAAAACCACTCCCAAGGCCGAACACGATACTTTCGACGAAAGTGTAATCGCGTTGCTGCATAAACAGTGTGCCGCCAAGGATCGCGCAGTTCACGGTGATCAGCGGAAGGAAAATCCCTAAGGCGTTGTACAACGAGGGAAAGAACTTATCCAACGTCATCTCCAGAATTTGAACCATCGCCGCGATGACGCCGATGAAACAAATCAGCCCGAGAAACTCCAAATCAGCCGGCACTAAATAAGCACCTTCCTTGAGGATGTACGTGTTGATCAGGTTGTTGATTGGAACCGTAATTGTCTGCACCGCAATAACGGCCACACCGAGTCCCAATGCTGTTTTTACGTTCTTGGAAACGGCCAAAAAGGTACACATCCCAAGAAAATACGCCAGCGCGAGGTTGTCGACGAACGCTGAACGTAAAAATAGTTCGCTGAGGTCTGAAAAAGTTCCCATGGTTTATTCCTTACGCCTCTTCGATCTGTTCAGGTTTCCAAATGCGTAACGCCCAGATGAAGAAACCGATAATGAAAAATGCAGACGGTGACAGTAACATCAAACCGTTGGGCTCATACCAGCCGCCATCGCTTTGAAGGGGCATTACGGTGATGCCGAATAATTTACCGCTGCCGAAAAGCTCACGGAAGAAACCGACAACCAACAGAATCAGGCCGTAGCCCAATCCGTTGCCGATGCCGTCCATGAAACTGTCCTTGACGCTGTTCTTCATCGCAAAACCTTCGGCGCGACCCATCACGATGCAGTTGGTAATAATCAATCCAACAAACACAGACAGTTCCTGCGAAAGCTTAAACGCGAACGCCTTGAGCACTTGGTCCACGACGATCACCAACGACGCGATGATTGTCATCTGCACGATGATGCGAATACTGGAGGGGATGCGGTCGCGGATCGCAGCGATTGCCGCTCCCGAACACGCCGTCACCACGATCACGGCGATCGACATCACGACCGACGTTGACAGTTGAGTCGTCACCGCCAGCGCCGAACAGATGCCCAGCACCTGCAGCGCGATCGGATTGTTATCGAAGACCGGATCCATGATCAGGTCGGTATTGCTTTTAGCCATTGGTATTTCCTCCGGTGGTTACCATCGTGGTTTCTGTGGAGGTTCCTTTTTTCTGTTTGATATAGGGGCCAAAACCATCGTCGCCCATCCAAAACTTCATCATGTTCGAAACGCCATTGGACGTGATCGTCGCGCCGGTCAGAGCATCGATGCTGTATTGATCGTCCGGAGCCGCCTTTACGACTTGAACGCTGACGTCCCCGTCGTCTCCGTAGATCTTTTTGCCGGGCCATTGAGCCTTGAATTTGGCGCTCTTGATTTCGCCACCGAGGCCGGGTGTTTCGGCGTGTTCGTAAAATGTCAGTCCGGCGATCGTTTCGAGATCCGGTTCCACCGCAAGGTAGCCCTTCATCATCGACCAGAGACCGTAACCGCGTACTGGGAAGACGTACTTTTCGACTTCGCCGGATTCGGACTTCATGATGTAGACGTGAGAGAACTTCTCACGATATTTGATCTGAACGATGTCTTCGTTTTTAGAAAGTTGGTCGCTGACGGAATCTTTCTTAGACTTCGACGCCCAGACTTGGCTGTATTTCACCAGCGTCTCTTCAGGCGACTCCATCTTCTTGCCCGCTTCGTTGAGGGCCTCCATCGCTTCTTCGACGGCAGGTTGTCCCGTCTCCAAATCGATGATTTCCACCTCGAAGCGATCTCCGAAAAGTTTATTAATGTCGTCTGCTGAGCCAAGGTCTTCGAAACCGGTGACGCTTAAAAGGTTTGCCTTTCTATCAAGCGCGATGTTTGCATCTTGAAGACTTTTTAAACCAACCGCTGCGGTCGAAACGACTAACGAGCAAACAACGCACAGCACAACCGCCAAAATGATGACGTTCAACGGTGCGTTTTTATTATCCTGCTGCATAACGTGCAGTCCTCCGTTTAATGTTAGCTTGGACGACGAAGTAATCGATCAGTGGAGCGAACACGTTGGCGAAGAGGATCGCCAGCATGATGCCCTCGGGGAACGCCGGGTTGATCGCTCGGACCAACACCGTGAGGAATCCGATCACGAATCCGTAAACCCATTTACCCGTGGGGGTCATCGCCGCCGAAACAGGGTCAGTCGCCATGAAGACCGTACCGAAGGCGAATCCGCCGATGACCAAGTGCCACAGTGGGCCAAGGTTGGTGACCGGTTGCTCGGTTGGCACGATGTATAAAAGTGATGAAAAGACCACCATACCGACCACGACGCCGGACATAATTCGCCATGAACCAATTCGGCTGGCAATCAGCACGATCGCACCAAAAAGGATGCACGCGACGCTGGTCTCACCCATCGAACCATGAATGTTGCCAATGAAGTAATCCCACCAGGTCACGCCTGCGTGAGTGTTCATCGCCTGTGAAATTTCTGCCGTTGTGCCCGAGACAGCATTTGCCGCGGCACCGAGCATCGTAGGCGCGGTGTAACCATCGACGGCTGTCCAAACGCCGTCGCCGGAAATTTTCGTTGGATAGGCGAAGTACAAAAACGCACGCGCGGTGAGGGCGGGGTTCAAAAAGTTCCTACCGGTTCCGCCAAAAATTTCTTTTCCGACCACCACGCCGAACATGATGCCAACGGCGACCTGCCAAAGTGGAATCGTCGCCGGCAGCGTCAACGGAAACAGCATGCCTGTCACGAGGAAGCCCTCGTTAATATCGTGCTTACGGAGAATCGAGAAAATCAATTCACAGTGCCCGCCAACGACCATGCAGACGAGGTACACCGGAAGGAAATACAACGCACCATGAAACATGCACGGCAAAATACTGCCTAAGCTGAGAAACGACCCGCGATTGTAGGTCACGTCCACGCCGACCGCTTGGAGGACGCTGTAGCGCCAATCGCCGCTCCAGAGTCCTTCAGCCAGTGTGAAACCTGAAGGGACTTCGGCCGCACCGGCGGCAAAAATCTTTTGCGCCTGAAATCCCGTGTTGTACATTGCCATGAGAATACATGGGATCAACGCCACGATGACCATCGACATCATTCGTTTGGTGTCGATCGCATCCCGCACATGGGTTTTGCCCTTGGCGACTTCGCCAGGGGTGTACAGAAACGTATCGTTCGCTTCGTACAGAGGATAGAGACTTTCGAGTGGTCCACCCTTGTGAAAAAGAGGTTCCACCTTGTCCAACATACTTCTCAACATATTTATTATCCCTCTTTTTCGATGAGCGTTAGATTCTTTCTCAGAATCGAACCGTATTCGTACTTGCCGGGGCAAACGAATGTACACAACGCGAGATCTTCTTCGTCCAGTTCCAACGCACCCAACGTTTGCGCCAGTTCGGTGTCGCCGGTTTCGGCACCGACAACCAGAGCTCGCAGCAATTGAGTGGGCAACAGATCCATCGGCATGACACGCTCATAAGTCCCTACCGGAACCATCGAACGCTTGCTGCCGCCAGAACTGGTGGTCAGCGGAAATAGCTTGGATTTAAGCCATGAACCACCATAAATTTTTGTGACCGAGAACTTATCAAAGCCCGGTTTTTGCCAACCCAGAAACTCGCGATGCGTGCCTTCTTCCAACACTGAGATCTGGTTGTCGTAGCGACCTAAAAACGCGACGTCGCCTTCGACCGTATGCCCTGAGAGGACCGAACCGGAAATAATTCGAGCGTTATCACCGACGGTGCGACCAGATAACACATCAGCGATGCTGGCGCCCAAACGGGTGCGGATCAGGTTCGGTTTGTCGACCAACGGGCCCGCGACCGAAACGACGCGTTCGGTCATGATTTTTCCGGTGGTGAATAAGTGACCGATGGCAATCACGTCCTGATAGCCGATGTGCCACACGGGGCGCGATGACGGGCCGACCGGATGCAGGAAGTGAATGTGAGTTCCCACCAAACCCGCCGGATGCGGGCCGGAGAATTGAGAGAACGTGACGTCGGGGACATTGTCGCCCGGGACGCGCGAATCTTCGCGGGTGCAAACGTAGGTCTTACCCTTGGTCAACCGAGCAACCACCTGCAGACCGCTGACGAACAGTTCTTTGTGAGCGTCAATGATCAGTTCGGGATCCGCCGCCAGAGGATTGGTGTCCATCGCCGTCACGAAAATCGCATCCGCTTCGCTGCCGATAACAGGCACCTTGCTGAAGGGACGCGTACGGAAGGCTTGGAACAGACCCGCTTTCACCAACTGCGTTTCGATCGTTTGTTTGTCGAGTGCGTTGAGATCGCTGTGCGAATCGAACTGAAACTCATCGCCGTCCTGAACGTCGATGACCATCGAAAGGAACTTACGTTTGGCCCCTCGATTGACTTCTTTCACCGTGCCTGTCGCGGGCGAAACATAAGTCACGCCCTCGTTCTTTTTATCGGTGAAGATTGGCTGGCCCAACTGTACCTGATCGCCGACCGAAACCAACATCGTTGGCTTCATGCCGTGATAATCATCGCCCAAGACAGCGACAGATTTAATCTCAGGGCCCGCTTGGATCGCCTGAACGGGCTTGCCCGCGAGTGGCAGCGTCAGCCCTTTTTTTATGGGGTGTATCATGCGTTTTTTAGGGTTAGTGGCATGGCGGTCACCGATTGGACACGATTCACATCGCGCGGCCAAACGGACAACTGTTTCAATAATCTTATCGACTTCGTGAAAATTTTCACAGAGTCTTTTTTGCTAAATCGCCTGTAAAAAAGGCTTGATTTGACGGTCGTGGGAAGGCTTCGCCCAAGGGGAGAAAACACCCAGCCGTTTGCCTTTAGCGATGAACTGGCGTCCGTTAAAGGCGGCCTCCGCCTCGGCAGGTTCGTACCACCGTTTGTTAATCCGTATCCGTATCCGTGATAGCTGCTAAGTGCGACAAAGTGGTCGCCGCCGACGTGACTTTTCATCTGCTGTCGGCATCATATTCAAATGCCGGAGATTCGCAATCACGGGCGGACGAAAAATGGTGGCGCTCAGTTTGGTGGTGAGCGGTGAGCGATCAGCCGCCGAGTGTCGGCGATCGCCGATCGTGGTCACCTGCCGGTTGTGCGATTAGTGCCCAGCGTTCCCAACATGAGAAGTGCGGATCAGGCGTGCGGATCAGGCGTGCAGATCAGACGTGCGAATCAGACGGCGGTCGTTATTGGTTTGCGACCGAAGTGTGGTCGTGAACAATCTTCCAGTGGCTGTCAATTCGTTTCACGATCAGCGAAAAATTTCCGTTTGTCGTCTCATCGGCCATTCGATGATCGAAGCGTCCGGTGACAATCGCGGCTTCTTTGCCAACCATCTCAGTTTTGAGATCCGTAAAGTCGATCTTGCCCATGCTCTCTTTCGGATACCGTTGCCGGTAGCTCTGGTAGACTGCTTCCCATCCAAGAGTCGTGTCGCCGCCGCCACTGATGGTTAGCGCTTCGTCGTTCCAGTAGGCGTCCATAAAACCATCCAAGTCACCTTGATTCCAAGCTAGAATCTGCGCCGCCAAAACCTGCTCGATCTGTTGCTCGGTGGTTGTTGATTCCGTCGATTTTGGTTTCATCGTTTTCGGTTCCACCGCATCCGCTTTCATCTCCGCATCGGTGGGGGAATTAGCTTCCTTGGACGCTGGTTGCGAACCTCCGGCCGGTGTGAGCCTCGCGATCGCCGAAGGGTTCGCCGTGCCCGAAACCAGCGCATCGGGGGTGCCCTTTTCGGCTACAGTCTCCTGAGAAATAATCGGCGTCGGATTCAAACGATCTTTGGCGACGGTGTAACCAAGCCAAGCGACCCCAAACATGATGGCGAACAAGAGGATGTCGTTCTTCATAGATCTCTTCTTTTTATTGATTGTCTGCGCTGATTTGAGCATGGAGGTAGACGCGTGGGGGTGGAAGATGCAGGCGTGATCGCATCGAGATCGGGAGGTAAATATTAGCGGGGCGGCGCAAGCCGCTCGGTGACGCAGCGACACCCAAGGGCTTGCGTCCTTGGGCTAACCATTTGCTAAATGATTTACATTTATCAAATTCGTCCCAGCGCTGGGGGCATGGGGTTCAGTTTCTCCCGATCATTGTAATTGGCCAGCGCGAATCGTCTCATCCCCGCCTGCTGCAAACCGGCAGTTCTGGCGAAACTGGTCGCTAAAAATGTCATAACCGGACATCGCCGGGGCCCCTTATCCGATCGAAATGCGTTTACCGGTGCGGGCCGCTTCGTAGATGGCCAAAATCACTTCCACGCTTCGCCGTCCTTCGGCGCCGTCAATTTTTAGCGCTGATCCGTTGTTAATCGCATTCACGACATCAGCAAACTGTTTCGCATGAGCCGCGTGGCCGATCGCTGCGGGGTCGGCGGCACCTCCGCCGGTTTCTGTCATCGAAGCGTATTTTTCAATGATCGCTTGGTCGTCCGGTTGCTCCTGTGCGAACTGCCATGTTTTGATGTCTTCTTCTTCAATGACCGCTGAACCTTGGTTGCCGTGAATTTCGATCTTCTTCAGCATGCCCGGAAAGGCGGCCGTGGTGGCTTCAATGACACCCAGTGCCCCGTTTTTGAATTTGAGGCTGGCCGTGACCACATCTTCGACTTCGATTCTCTCATGTGCCAACGTCGCGGATTGAGCTGAAACTTCGGCCACGTCGCCCATCAACCACAGCAACAGATCCACACTGTGAATGGCTTGGTTCATCAACGCGCCGCCGCCGTCCAGTTCCCACGTGCCGCGCCACTGGCCCGAATCGTAATATTCTTGCGTCCGAAACCATTTGACGTAAGCGTCACCCAAGGTCAACGTGCCAAACCGCCCATCGTCGACGGCTTTTTTCAGCAAGATACTTGAGTCATGAAATCGCGACGGGAAAATCGTGGAGAGGGTAACTCCGTTTTTTCTACAAGCGTCGATGATTTTGTCGCAGCGCTCCGTCGTTACCTCTAACGGTTTTTCAACGATCACATGTTTCCCCGCGTTGGCAGCCGCGACGGCCGGATCCAAATGGGCGCCACTGGGCGTGCAGACGGTGATGACGTCAATACTGTCGTCGGCCAGCAGATCGGCTAGTTCGGCGTAGGCTTTGCCGCCATGTTCGGCTGCGAAGGATTCCGCGGCTTCCATCCGGCGGCTTTGGCAAGCAACTAAATGAGCGCCGTCAATTTCGTTGATGGCTTTCGCGTGAAAACCGGCGATCATGCCGCAGCCGACGATTCCAAATCCGAGTGACATTGGTTGGTCCTTTTAATGCGTGTGTGTCGTAATGGATCCTTGTTAAAGATCCTTGTTTGATGGGTTGCAAGAGCGAAGGGTAGGCAGGGATTTTTAACAAAATCCACTACGTTGACGGGTTGAAATGACCGGCTGAAGTGACGGGCTCAAATGATACTCGGAATTAGGTCGACGAAAAAGTCTACGATGGCCGCGGGCACGGTTAGGCCCTCTTCAATTAAGCCTTCCTCAATTATGCCTTCTTTTATTATTCCTTCCTCAAGTATTCCTTCCTCAGCGGGAAAGTAAAACTGTTCGATGGTGAATAAAGTCATCGAAAATGTGTTCAGTAAAAAATGGGTGACGATGCACGGGATAACGCTGCCCGTTTGTCGATACATGTAACATAAGCCTAGCCCCAAAAAGAAAATGGGGATCGGTGCCGGGCCTTGACCAATATGCACCACGGCAAACAGCAGGGCAACGATAAACACCGGCGCCCAAGTCTTTTCATGTTTGAATTCGGTGTTGCTGATTCTGGTCGATGCTGAGCTGGCGTACGGGTTGAGTCCCTTGGTAAGGTCGCCGGTAGGATATGTCTCCGCCGGTGCCGATTGCGGCTTGCTGGTCCCGCCGATCACGCCGCCGATAAAGTCATTGGGATTGGCAAAACATCGAATTAACCACCCCAGCAGAACCACGCGGAACAAAATCTCTTCGCTGACGGGCGCCACGATGGTGGCCGTCCACCACGCCGATACGATCGCCAGCAAGGAACTGTCGGGGGACACCATCTCCATCGTGGGATGCTCGTATTCCCAGAAGCTAACCAGCACCGTTTGCAGCAACAGCATCGGCGGAACGAACAACAGGAAACCGTAGATTCCTAATTTTAAATCTTCGGCCACCGCGCCCGGATTCAATCCGGCGGCGCGGATGTTGCCGAAGCGATTAAAAAGATACAGCAGCGTCAGCAGGGCTCCGGCGAATTGAGCCGTCCCCGCGGCATAGTTGACCACGGTCATGTGCCCCACGTCATCGAAGTCGAAATCAGTGATGCCTGTTAATGGCATCGCCACCGCCAGGGCGCAGGTTTGAGCAGCGACCGCAATCACAATAGCGGCCAGCACATCCACCAACCCCAAAGGAGCAATTTTTGATTCTCTTGGGCAAAGGCAGTGCGGCTGACCGTTCTTATTTGCCTTAAATATTCCCCACCAGAGCGCAACCGACGATGCGACGAGGGCTACCATCAGCAGCGCGCTTATAAAATCAGCCATCAATCTTCAACCTGAAGCGACTACTTGGAGGACAAGTTCAAAAGTTTCGCAGCGATCTGCACATAATTCCACCCCGACTGCACGGTTGACCACAAAGAGAGCCAGATGAAGACGATCATCGTGTACCAAATCCAACTCGGCACGATGGTCGCCCCGGCTTCGACGGCCGCCTGTTCTGCTGACTGATTGTAGATTAGCGCCAGGAGACAACTGACAACGGCGATGCACTGAAACCACATTTTTAACTTCCCCGCCATATTCGCCGAGAAATCACCGCCGCTGCCTTCGACCATCGAACGTATTACGGTCACCAGAAGTTCGCGCCCGACCACGACGATCGCCATCCAGCCCATCACGCGCGCGTACCAAGGGAAAACTTGGCAGTGGTTTGACATCTCCAGCGCCAACAGCACGTAAGTTCCACAGATCAGGATCTTGTCGCAAAACGGGTCCAAGATCCGGCCCAGCTTTGTCACTTGGTCATATTTTCGAGCGTACCAACCGTCCATCCAGTCGGTGCCGGCGGCGATCAGGAACAGGATCAAGGCGACTTGATAGAAACCCGTTTCCAAAAACGCAAAAACGCCAACGGCCAACACAAGCCGCGCCGCGGAGATCTTATTAGGAACATTCCACATCGTGTTTGACGATGTCGAGTCCACGCCGGGTTTGGTGGTTGTTTGATTCAAGTTTCAGGGCCCTTGAGAAATGGTCGCCGAGTTTCCAAATAAGCATTCTAAGGGTGGCCGTCGAAATAGATATCTTGGTTGGTAAGGACGGCGCTTAATTTTTGTGATTTCTGAGTTAGGAAAGCTGGCCGAGACCAACGTTGAAAGCGCTGATATGTCGTTTCACGATATTTTATTAGCGGCGATGACCGCTAACTTATTTCCTTTTCCAACATCACCTTCCAGGTTACACCGAATGGGTCGGTCACGATTGCGTACCGCTGGGCAAAGAAGGTTTCGGTCATCGGCATTAGAACGCTGCCGCCCTCGGCCAGTCGGTCCAAGAATTGTTGAGCCTGTTGGACGTCGTCGGCACGCAAGGCCAACGCAAAACCTGTGAACGGTGGTTGGTTTTGATTATCGCCGTCGCCGACGCAGCCAACGTCACTGGCCATGATCCGTGTGCAGCCAACAGCGATCGTTGCGTGAAAGATTTTATCGCCAAGACGCGAATCGAATTCGAAATCGCTTGGAGAATCTGCGAAACGAGTGAGGTGAATGCAATCGGCCTCGATCGCGTGGCGGTAAAAATTAATGGCCGCTTCGCAGCGGCCATTGAAGTTCAGCGCGATATCGACATCCATCGCTGGTCAACCTGTCGGTCTAATCGTCGGAGGGGATACTTGTTGCTTGTACCAAAGACCTACTTCTTCTGCAGCACCAGCGTCTTGACGCCTTCCCTGCTGTCGAAGGTGGTCGGCCGCTCTTCACCGGGCATTGCCCAACAGATTACCAATTTATCACCTTGCATCGCGAGGATGCCGGTCGAAACTTTCACGCCTTGGCGTTCAGAAATCATGTCGATCCAAGGGTACGGAGAATCTTTCGCTTCTGGCAATTCGTATTTTGCCGCTTCGCTTCGATCGCCAATCGAGATCGTCACAGACCTCTCTTCGAACTTGACCTTCATCTTCTCCAACGTCGCCGCGTCAGCGCGTCGTCCACGTCGAGTCGCGGCGAGCACTTGCCAGTCGCTTTGGATCGCTTCTTCCAGAGAGGTGGAAGATGCCTGCGAAGGTTGCGCGGCGTTGTCATCGCTTTTATTTGCGTCAGCGGATTTCGTTTTGGACGTGTTCGCAGCCATCGACGACTTGATCACACCGGCTCTGGATTGACTAAACATCCACTTGTAAAGTTCGGTGTCAGCGTAGGCGGCGTCCCAAATGTTATGCCCGAATCCAGCCAGTTCGGAGTAACGCGGCTGTCCACCGGCCTCCTTCAGTGCCTTCACGATCGAACGCGATTTCTCAACGTCGACGACTTTATCGCCGTCGCCGTGAATGACCCACATGGGAACTTTCTTCAACTGCTGGACGACCTCAGGATTGGTGTCGCAGCCACCGCACAGTGGAACGGCCGCCGCAAAGGTGGCAGGCCGTCGCGCCACGAGGTCAAACGTTCCAAATCCACCCATCGAAAGGCCCGTCACGTAGATTCGGTCGGGGGAAACGTTGTCTGTGATTTGAATCGAATCAATCAACTCCATCGTTAATCTCATCGCCTCGGTGGGTTTGGCTTCGAGTTCTGCCTCCCTTGCATCGTCGGCCAACATCGTCGACCAGCGCGTGTCGATCGGGCACTGCGGGGCGATAATGGTTGCCGGAAATTTTAGCATGCCTTCGCGCGACGCAAGATAATCCAATCCGTGTTTTAGTTGCGTCACGTTGTCATCGCCTCGTTCTCCTTTACCGTGGAGGAACACGATCAGCGGCAGGGGACCGGCATTGCCATCGGTGCGCGGTGTCAGTTTGCGATATTTCAGTTCGCCGCCTTGGGGGCTTTTAAATGTTTCCTTTGAGAATCGTAGATCCAACAGCGCGATTGATTTTTCATCCTGCTGTTGGTCATTTTTAGGCTTGGCTTTTTCTTTTTTGCTTTCTGCGGCGGCCCGAGAAGGAGCGTCCTTCATCTTGGCGGCGACGTCGGTGCTTTTTGTGGCGTTTTTAGAGTCAGCAACGGCATCTTGCGCCGAACCCGCTTTGGCATCGGCGGCCAAAGCTTCTTCCGCCTCTTGGGACATCATCGCCGCGGCGGGCTTCGCGTTAGGGTCCACCGCGGAGCTGTCTTGGGCAAGCATTGACTGCGGCCCGTTGGCAGGATCTGCGCTGTCGGCATTGGCTGCGACAGGAGAATCGAAATTGCTGACGATTTGTTGGTAGGTGTTGGTGACGACGTTTTCTTGTTCGAAGAAACCGTCGACGTAAGCGCCAGTGGAAACGCCTGCGGCAAGGCCGGCAGCACAAAGGAATGTTTTTTTAATCATGATATTGGTGCCATGCGGATAACCATTTGTTGTATGGCTGGCGTGGCTGTTGGAAGATCGTTTATACCTGCATTGAAAATGCCTTCACTGGTCTCGAAAAGCGCAAGCGGTTTTTGCCCTGCTTGGCAAGCCGAATCTGCCAACAAGCAAGACGCCTATGCCACCTTTCGTTTTGACATCCTTTTAGTATAAGT
>CAYOZV010000043.1:0-11699 GCA_964408465.1 uncultured Pirellulaceae bacterium | reverse complement strand
CGAGTTAGATATTTTCACCGATTGCAAAAATTTCTTCCACTTCGAGCGTCTGGTCGTTGGATTGGAACAGTATCTCGATGGCGCGCTTGTGTATCTTCATTTTTAATTCACCGACGCCGATCGCGCCGTAGCAAGTCCTCCCTTGGATCTCTTTGGCTTTGTCCAGTGCGCTAATTCCCGCGATTCCCAAGGGCGGAACGCCATTGAGGTCGATCGCGACCTCAAGTTGTGACAACGATTGCCACCTTTTGTCGAGCATCTCAATGCCGGCGGCTCCGGCGGAAAAAATGACGTTAGCGGCAGAAACGGCAGAATCGATCTGATCTGAATCTACCGTTTGGCAGGGGATGAATTTGCCTGCAGGGAACTGTTCTTTCAGTCGTTGGCAAGCGTTTTCTGCTTTTTCCAGACGACGCGAGCAGATTTTGACCTGCGTGTTATCACCCTTGGTGGCCGGTCCCGCGATCAAGTGGGCGATACGCATTCCCACCGGTCCGGTGCCGGCCAAGATGGTGACGGTTTTGTCGTCTAGATCGATGTGGCGCTGAGCGGAGATCACGGCGGCGGCGGCGGTGGTGTTGCTGCCGTTGGGGTCGGACATCAGAGAAACGCGCATCGGGCCGAAGAAACTGCTTTTCGCTTTGGCGACCAATGCTTCGGATGCTTCCACGTTGCTACCTCCGAAAAATAGTGCCGTCGATTTCAGATCGGGGACGCCGCGGGTGAAGATGGCTCCATGGACGAGCCCTTCGATTTGCGCCGGCGTAACGGCGTTGTGGCGAAAAAGGTGCTCAACACCCGCATCAATGGCGACGATCGAATCGAAGGTGCTGGTTTGTACGTCGGGATCGAATTGGATCAGGATTTTGGATTTGCTCATCGGTTCATCCTAAATGGATTTTCACTCACGGTGGTGGGAAGCCTCCGCCGAAAGTATTCCCCTTGATTGCTTGGCGGGCATCAAAAAAACCCGCCTCGAAATGAAGCGGGCTCTTAGTTGCAGCTGGTGGCAGTGTTGTGACTGTCTTAGAATCCGCGGAAAGGATGAACTTCATCCTTTTTGGCGATCATTTCATCAGCAGACGGAGAAGCCTTCATCGCGTTGGCGATTGCCATCTTTGTGGCGTTGTAGTTGTAGTCGTAGATCTTCTTATCGTCTTCGGCTTGCGGGTGAATGAAGACGCCGCAAACGCAGACCAAGTCTTCGGTTTGGTCTTTAGGAATCACTCCGTCAGACACGCTGTCGGCAACCGCTTTGGCGACTGCCGCTTGGGCAGGGCCGAACATCTGCACCGCTTGCTTCATGCCCTTGATGGTTACCTTGGTGACCATCACGGTGGAAGGTTTGACGGCGACGTTGGGAGTGATCACGGCCAGCAGGTTTGAGTGACCTTCGGATTGAGTCGACAGCGCGTTGGCGAACGCTGTGCCGACAGGACCGGTCTTGCTGCCGATCATCAGATCGATATGTGCAATTTCATTTCCATCACCATCAAGTGCTTCACCGATAAACATCGACATATATTTTTCTCCTACTAAATGTTACGCGCTAAGCGTGTTAAAATTTGGCTTCACGGAAGCTCAGCGCTCTTGCTGAATGCTCGTAGAGTTTGTGGGTCTTTCAATCGCGGGCGAAGGGTCGCCGCGCAGCTCTGAGGGGTAAGAATATCAGAGAAAGTTAACAATGTCAGCGGGTGCGAAGGATTTTCGATGTTAGATCGCCCCCATGTGTTGGTGATTGGAGCCAGCGGCCGTTTCGTTGCTCAATCGGCGGTGTTTGCGGGCTACCAGGTTTCGGTGATCGACCTCTTTGGAGACGTTGATACCAAACAAATTTGCATGGCGTCAAACCGATTTTCTGAGGAGGAAAACTCTGTTTCTTGGGCCCACAAAATCGACGCCTTGAGTGATTTGTCAGTCTCGGGCCACAGCGGGATGGGCGCGGTTCTGAGGGCGGTGGAATTGGAGATGGGTTCGGTCCCATTCACGATTGTGTTCGCCGGAGGAGCAGAGAACTATCCTGAGTTCTTCGGTCATGGATTTTGGGGGGCTTCTTTGGTTGCGGGGCCGTCGGCGTCTTCGGTGGCACGGCTGCTTCACTGGCCCGCGATAAAAGAATTCTGCCAACAGCACCAGATCCAAACGCCACGATCTGTTCACAGGCTCAGCCAATCTGCTGATGCTTCTTTGGTGTGGCTTCAAAAGCGCGAGCGCTCTGGAGGCGGCTTGCAGGTTCAGCGATGGGAAAGTTCGGGTTCAGTCGACTTCGAGGGCGGATACTATCTTCAACAAAAAATAGAAGGCACGACGCTGAGCGGATGTTTCGTTTCTGTCCAAAACGAAGGTCGTGGGGTGACGCATCTTCTGGGTGCCTGTCAGCAACTGCCCAACGAAGATCCGAATGACTTTCGTTATCAAGGATCATTGGGGCCTGTCGATTTGGATGAGCGCGACCGCGCTCAAATGAAACGCGTAGGCTGCTGTATCGCCAGCGAATTTAGCCTCGAGGGAGTTTGGGGGATAGATTTTATTTCTACCGCAGATGGGCTTTTCTTAGTCGACATCAATCCGCGCATCCCCGCTTCGGCTGAATTGATCGAGCGTTACTATCGAAGAAGCCAGCCTGACTTCACGATCTTGGGGGCTCATCTGGACGCGGCAGTCAACGGCCAGTTACCGGCAGCGATTGAAGAGGTGGGCGACTGTTTCTTCTCAAAACGAATCGTCTACTTGGAATCGGAGATGCCGTTGGTCGTCGATGATGCAATGGTGGCGTTCTTTAAAAGCAGTCCCGCGATCACTGACATTCCTATGTGCGGTACTGAGATTATGCCGGGCCATCCGGTGGTTACGATTCACGCCCACCTTTACCCAGGGCGGCCGGTAGGAACCGGCCCTACGCTGACAAACGGATTGTAGGGCCGGTTCCTACCGGCCATTGCCCACCTTTACCCAATGCGGCCGGTAGGAACCGGCCCTACGCTGGCTAACGTGGCTTGCCGGTGGCGACGGCGATGAGGTCGTAGTCTTGGAAGGTGACGACTTCGCAGGCGACGATGCAGCCGGGCTTGAGCGGGTGCTCGGTTTCAGTGACGATGACCGCTCCGTCAACGTCCGGTGCGTCGGCTTCGCTGCGTCCGATCCAAACGCCGGGTTGGTCGGCAACGGAGTTGTCGATGATCACGTCGATTGTCTTTCCGATTCGGCTTTCGTTGTGCTCGAACATGATCTGTTGTTGCACTTCCATCAGCCGGCGTTGGCGATCGAGTTTGACATCTTCATCAATGTGGTCTGGCAGCTTTGCCGCCGGCGTGTCGGGCTCGAACGAATAAGTAAACACGCCCATTCGTTCAAACTTGTGACGCTGCACAAATTTGACCAGCGTTTCGAACTGCTCATCGGTTTCACCAGGGAAACCGGTGATGAATGTCGTCCGCAGCGTGACGTCGGGAATCAATTTGCGAATCAAATCAATCTGTTCATTCATCTGCGCTTGGTTGACTCGGCGCGACATCCGACGCAGCATCGTATCGTCGGCGTGCTGGAGCGGCATGTCGATGTAGGGGAGGATCTTTTTCGATTTGGCGATCACGTTGATCAGTTTTTCATCAATGTACATCGGATAGAAATACATCAGCCGGATCCAGTCGATGCCCATGATGCCGTTGAGCTTCTCCAGAAGTTCGGCCAGCCGCGGTTCACCGTAAAGGTCCATCCCGTAGTAGGTCGTGTCTTGGGCCACGATGACAAGCTCGCGGACGCCCGAGTTTGCCAATTGAGTCGCTTCGGCCAGCACGTTCTCCATGGGCTTGGTCGCGTGTTTGCCGCGCATTTTTGGAATGGCACAAAACGTACACAGACGATCGCAGCCCTCGGAGATCTTTAGGTAAGCAAAATGCTTGGGCGTAATTTGCAGGCGGTCTTCATCTGGCAGAGCGCGGATGGGAGCCGGTTGGAAGACGTTGCGTTGTTCGGCTTGGTCGCCGACCAAACGATCTGCGATTTTGGTGATCTCTTCTCGACCGAAGACACCGACCAATGAATCAATGTCGGGCCGCTCTTGAAGCATCTCTTCCTTCTGGCGTTCGGCCAAACAACCCGAGACGATGACGCCCTTGGTCTTGCCGGCGCGTTTGAGTTCCAGCATCTCGTCGATCGCAGCGTAGGATTCGGTGCGGGCCTGTTCGATGAAGCCACACGTGTTCACCACGACAAAATCGCTTTGCTCGGGATCCGAGATCAATCGGTAGCCGTCCAGCTTCAGCAGGCCCATCATTCGTTCGCTGTCGACGGTGTTCTTAGGGCAGCCAAGACTGATGAAGGAGTAAGTCCCCTTGATGTCGCGGCTTTCGGGGATTTGTTTGAATGTCGTGGACAAAGCACACCTGTGATGGGGCGAAAATGAGAGCTATTTAAATCAGCCGGATATAGTATCCCAATTAATCTCCGTTCAATAGCGGCAAATTGTCAAAGTGGGGCTCGGAAGTCCAGACAGCCCGTCCCGTTTCACCCGTTTTCAAGCTCGGCCGCCCTCGTTGCCTGGGCTCCCGCCATTCCGGGCTCGTCCCCCTGGTTCCCCTCGTTCCTAGGCTCCCGCCTAGGAACGCACTATTTGGATGGCTCCCGCCATCCGCGGTTCCGAAGGCGAGAGCCGTTTTGAGCGGCAGGGCGGGAGCCCAATGGCACTCACTTTAGAAAAACTGAGCCGCAAGGCGCTAGCCGCGGGTGCCGCACGAAAGAAGAAAACACTGGGAAAAGGCTGGGCGAGCAAACCAGCGGCTAGCGCCATGCCGCTCAGTGATCGCGATACAAGGGTTAGGACCCGCGGCCAGCGCTTTGCGGCTCATATTGTTACGCTCGTTCTTGGGCTGCCGTCGTTTTGGGCTTCGGAAGGCGGGAGCCTTCAAGGTAGTGCGTTCCGAGGCGGGAGCCCCGGAACGAGGGTTTTTGGGCTTCGGAAGGCGGGAGCCTCGGATCGAGGGTTGGCGTCGGAACGAGGTTGGACCGCCGGATTCGCTGGTAATCGTCAAAGTCTACCTATCTTAACGACGGTGATAAAGTTTTCCGGATATTCCGATATTGGCGATTGGATTTAATTTGCCGGATATGCCGATCTTTCCAGTAACGGGAATCTCTCGACTGCGCGGGATTCGTGTTGGAATTAGATCTTGGTTGGCGTGATTGAGTGCTTTTGGCATTCCGTCAACGCTGGTCCAAAACGCTGATTCAAACATTGCCAACGGGACCAAGGACTCGGAAAAATGCTGACCCTGAATCGAAAACAAGTCAAACGCCTGGTGCACAACAGCCGCCGCTGTCTGGTCGCCGTGATGCTAGTTAGCGCTTTCCCGGCGTCTATTTACGCTCAGAACACGGGTGATTTTCAGTCCGCGCCCTTCCCACGGGCGACCGCGCAACCGATCCGCGTTGCTCAGGGATTGGGACAGGATCCGTTTGGAGAAAACCCAAACCAGAATCCACTGCAGGCCCAGCCCCAACCGTTGGTACCGCGACCACCGTTGGAGAATGCGAACCAGAATCCCGGCGACACCATCATCCGCCCCGGCCAACCCGGAGGTGGCGAAGGTCTCCAAGGCGAAGTGAGAATCGTTGTCGATCCGGATACCGGGCAAGTCACATTGATTGGCGATCCTGAGGACACGGCGATCGTGCGCGAATCATTTGAAAAGCTCTCAAGAGAGTCCTCCAAACCGGGCGTCGAACGAATTCTGTTGAACAATCTCTTGGGCGAACAGATCGCCGAGGCGGTTCAGGAGATTTACGACGCTAACTACGAAGACACGCAGGGATCTGCAATCATCAAACCGATCCGGTCTCCTAACGCGCTTTACGTTTTTGGAACACCGCAAGCAATCAAATCTGTCCAAGCGATCGTTGCCAAATTAGACGGCGATGCACCGCCGGTCAGTGTGGAGGACGGGCCCTTTGTCACCTTCCAACTGAAACACATCAGCGCCGCCGATGCCAAACGCCGACTGGATGGTTATTTTGGTCAGCAGTCTACCGGCGGTGGCGGTGAATCGGGTGACAGCATTCCGCCGGATCCGGTCATCACGGTGGCAGATTTTCGCAGCAACGTGCTGATCGTACGGGGAGCCAAACAATACTTAGACCAGGCCGAAAAGGTCATCCGGTCGATCGACGTTGATGATGGTGGTGCGGCCGACGTGGTGCGGATATTTCCGCTGACAAATACCATTGCCGAAGAAATGGCAATTGTGCTTCAGGACGCCATCAACGGGCAACTGCCCAATGCCGGCCAAGGCTACAACCCAGATCAAAACGCCCAACAGCAGACGGCGCAGCAAACGCAGGCGGATGAATTTTCGTCTTCGCTGCGATCGGCGGCGGCTCGGCTGAAAACACTTTCTGCCGACGGCAAAGTCGTCAGTGGCGGCATCATGTTCGGCGTGCGAGTCACGGCCGATCGAAATAGTAACTCGTTAATCATTCGCGGTCCCGAAAACAGCATGGAGCTGATCGGTGAACTGATCAATCAGTTGGATCGTTTGCCCAACGCGGAGACGCTGTTGAAGGTGTTCGCGGTTGAAAATGGTGACGCTCAGGCGCTATTGGATACGCTGCAGGCTCTGTTCCCTGATGATCAAAACCAGCAGCAGGGTGGCGGCGCCAACGGTAACACCAGCACTTCCAACGCGCCGCTTCAAACGGCCAGCGCGACGTCGGGGGCTTCGTTGATTAATCTACGTTTTAGCATCGACGAACGCACAAACTCGATCATCGCCACTGGTCCATCGGGTGATCTACAAGTCGTAGAAGACTTGATCTATCGTCTGGATGAAGCCCAAGCGGATCGCCGACAAACGGTCGTTCATCGGCTGAGTAATTCGCCCGTTTTGGATGTGCAAGAAGCGTTGGACACGTGGATCGAAGCTCGCCAAGAACGCAATGGCGACGACCCCAGAACATTGTCTGGCGTGAATTTTGCTGATCGTGACGTTGATGTGATCCCCGAAGTCGTCAGCAACAGCCTGATCATCAGTGCAAACCCAGAATACTTGCCAGAGATCATGGCCGTTGTTCAGCGACTGGATCGTCGTCCGCCCATGGTGAAGGTGAAAGTTCTGATCGCCGAAGTAGATCTCAACGCGATGGAAGAATTTGGCGTCGAGGTTGGAGTTCAGGATTCGCTTGTTTTCGATCGCGGAACCAGTTTGGCGGGCTCGGTAATTGCCGATGGGATTGGTCTGCCGTTTAATAATCCAGGCGGTGTTATAAACAACAACGCTCTGTTCCGCGAAACATTAGCCGGACAAGCGCTGGCAAACTTTGGAACCGGTCGCGTCAATGCAAACAACCAGAGTGGGCTTGTGCTGTCCGCTGGGAACGAGTCGATCAACATTTTGATTCGTGCTCTACAAACACGCAATTGCTTACGAGTGCTAAGTAAACCACATCTTGTGACCTTGGAGAATCTGCAGGGCCGCGTCGCCGTGGGCCAGCAAGTTCCCCGTATCACCGGGACCAGCCAATCTGCAATCGGCGGTGGTGTTCAGAATTCAGTTGAGGACGTCGACGTTGGCGTGATCTTGGAGATGACGCCGCGTGTAAGCCCTGATGGCATGATCGTCATGTTCGTCAACGCTACGAAATCGGCGTTGGCGACGGGTTCGCCAGGTGTCGCGGTGGCAGTTGATGCTGCCGGTAACCCCGTGTTTCAACAGCCGATCAATTCAACTTCGGCTCAGACGACGGTCATGGCACGTTCGGGGCAAACCGTTGTCTTCTCGGGCTTGATTCAAGAGTCGAAGGCTCACACCGAAACCGGGATACCTATCCTTTCCGACATTCCGGTTCTCGGTCCGTTGTTCAAATTTGAAAATGACACAGCGCAGCGTACCGAACTGATGATCATCATGACGCCCTATTTGGTCGACGGCGATGAAGAAGAACTCGAGATTCAAAACCAAGACGAGATGGACCGGATGCACTGGTGCCTCTGCGATGTTGCCGAAATCTATGGAAAGACTGACTACAACGGTTACCGTCCCGATGAAGGGGCTGTCGAAACGATCTACCCCGATCAGGGGTTCCAACCGGTGGAGACGATGTCCGATCAAACCTACTCTGATCCCAATTCGACAAACGCTAATCAGACTTATCCGTCGGTGGACCAAAGTCAGTTCGATTACGGCACGCCTCTAGGTCAGGCGGATAAAGCCAGGCCAGACGCACCCGTCAGGATTGCCAGGGGTATCGATGCTTTTACGGGTGACCGAGCTGCCGGGAAAGGCAAAGCATTGAAACGGTCGTGGAATCCCTTTTCTAAAAAGACGGTCTATCCAAACCGACAGACCAACTACGAAGCAGTTCGATAAGAAACGGCGGAGGCTTACGGCTCCTGTTCAACACGGCGTTAGAGATTACGAAGAAATCAGATTGATGAGCAACCTTATGAAAATTAGCTATCTGTCGACATTGATTTTGGCGGCGACCGTCTGCACGGTTGGGTGCGCTGGATTGGGTGATTCCAAGTTGCGTGGCCCAGATGCCTTCCACGGGATCCTTTCGGGCAACGAACCCGAATTCATGACGCCCAGTTCGATGGTGGCGATCTGGAAACCATCGACATTTGATAAACCCGGTGCCGCTTCGATTCGTGGATTCGGCGGTCGGTTCTACTTTCACGACGCACGCAACGAACCGGTGAAGGTCGACGGTCTGTTGACGATCTACGGATACGATGACGCTGATGGTGATACCTCGGGTAAGGCGGATCGAAAATTCGTTTTTGAATCGAGCACCCTACAGCAACACCACAGTGATTCGGGGATGGGGGCCTCCTATTCGTTCTGGATTCCCTGGGAAGAGGTCGGCGGAGTTGAGAAAACGATCACCTTGATTCCAGTTTTCAAGTCCGCCAACGGCGAAATCCCTGAATCAAAACCGGCGACGTTACGTCTGCCGGGTAAGAAGCGCGAAGTCATCACCAGCGCTCAAGACAGTCTCTACGGTCCGGGCACCCAAGTCATCTCGGCATCCGGTGTTGTGTCCGAGAAACCGATGGTGAGACAAGCCGTAGCTCATTCGGAGATCTCCGAGCCTTCGTCAACGAGAGATCGTGATGATATCCGGCCCGCGGGGCGACGTAGGGCGACGACGTTTCGATTGCCTCGCAACCTTGCCGATCGGATGGCGCGAGCAACTCCGGCGGTAGACACTAAACCAAACCGCCAAACGCCAACGTTCAATGGGAAGGACGCCAAGACAAATCAGGCCAGTTCCATTGATGGTGCGACAGAAGCATCTTCTGTTAGCGCTGGAGGAAACAAACCAAAGGCCCGCACCAATCG
The DNA here is from genome assembly GCA_964408465.1 of uncultured Pirellulaceae bacterium. Classification (GTDB taxonomy): domain Bacteria; phylum Planctomycetota; class Planctomycetia; order Pirellulales; family Pirellulaceae; genus Mariniblastus. The sequence continues at coordinate 2,364 of CAYOZV010000043.1, read as the reverse complement.
TCCGGTTTTCGGGCAGCCGGGATCATTTTAAAGCTATTCGCCTCAGGATGAAAATTGATGAACCATACTACCAATTACCGCCACGCGGCCGTGGTGTTAAAAAGCCTTCCTAAGAAAACCGCCAACAAATTTTTGGCCGGTCTTGATCCGCTGCAAAGTCAGAGAATCGTAATGGAGATGCGGGGCACACAGGTCACGGCGGCAAACCTGCGTGAAGCAATCGCGCGATTGGAGGCCGATGGGCTCGGCGACAGTTCCAGCGGCGAAAGCTTCTCCAGCCAGGAGCGGATCTATCGAATTGATGAAGCCAGAGCAGGCGGAAGCTTCGGCCAGAACGTCGGCCTAGTCGCGCAGCCGAATCTTGATTTCTCCGGTAGCGGGACTGTGAGCTTTGAGAAGAAGCCGTTTGAATATTTGAACGGTTACCAATCGAATCTGTTAAACCGTGTGTTTTTGAATTTGAAAGTGCGGAGTGCTGCGGTGATTCTTTCGACGATGTCGTTTGAGTTCGCTCTGGAGCGACTCAACGCGATGGAGGCAACGCGGAAAGTACAGGTGATGCGTGGTATCTCAGATTTGGATGATCTGCACCCAGCAGAAATTAGCGATCTCAAGTTTGCGGTCCGGTTGCAGATCCAAAATCTGCTCAAAAAGGAACCGCAGCTAAACCAAAATCCCGAGCGTTTTGAGTATGATGCCAGCCTGTCCGAGGCGCCGGCTCAGCCGGTCAAAGAGATTCAGGTATCGGGCCAGCAGCAGAAAACGAGCCTGCTTGAGAACGGCAAACGGATTGCGGGGCTGTTGAAGATGCCTGACGCGCAAGTCAAAAAATTGCTGAAGACAATCGACACCTCTGATCTGGCTCCGGCGCTGAAGACGTGTCCCATCGCGGTACAGAAAAAAGTGCTCAAGAACATGGCCAAAAAACCGGCGGCCATTGTCTCCAATGAGATTCTCAAGGTCCGCATCGACGAAAAACATCGCATCTCAAAAGCGCGACGCAGCATCGCCAGCGCTATCGAGCGGTTGGAGAATTAGCGACGCTAGTGCAAGTAGCGATGCTTGTGCAAATGGCGGCGCGGGTGCAATGCGCGTTTTCTATTGCCCGAAGAACGCTTCCACTTCGTCGGCCGAGTTGATTTCGATTTCAAAATTTGTATCGGGCGTTGAACCGGTATCTATCGTCGCGGGCGTTGGGCTGGCATCATCCTCTGACATCTCCAGCACAGAATAGGCGACCTGACCTCCATCGTCGGTGATGGTTGATCCAATGCTAATGGCGTCCGCTGCGGCGGCGTCCACCGCGGCGGCTTGTTCGACCGCCGTGTCGATGACGATGCCACTGCCCATGTCGATTGCTCCGTCCGCATCGGGGGCATTAAGCATAGGCTGACTGAGCATCGGTTGGTTGGTGACGGCAACGCTTGGCGTCGTTGCCACCTGCGGATTCGGCGCTTGCAATGAGGGCGTCACAGCAGCGGAGGATGTTGTCGTGGGACCGGTGATTGTCGCTGGCGGGCCGGCTAGGACAGGCATTGGAAGTTGCTGCCCCGCGGTAGGTGTTTGCACAACGGAAGGTTGAGCCTGGTCCGCTCGGATGGCCGGAATTCGGAATTTTGGTTTTTGATCCACACTGACGCTGGGCTGTTTCGCCAGTTGCTGAGGAGGATTGGCGACGGCCGGCTTGGGGATTTTGTCATAAAAAGGCTTGTTGGAATCTGCCCGTCCCGCGACATTAGAATTGGCGGCGGGGGTTTGAGTTCCGGCTTGAGCAGTGGCACCTCTTTGTGGCGGCAGTACGTACCGGCGCTGAAAAGTGCGACCGGTGCGAGGATCGTAGTAAGTGACGACACGCACATTGACTTGGTTGGGTTGTGCCGTTGGATTCGTGGGGCCATTTTGGCGAGGTGGTTGACCTGCGACCGCGCGCTGTGGGGGTGTCAAACGTGCGTAGGGGGTTAGTGCCTGTCCGTACTGCCCTTGCGGGGCGGGCGCGACTTGCGTGGGACGCTGAAGTTGCGGAGCGGGCTGCGCCTGGGGAGGAGTGTTAGCTCGAATGTTGTCGCGCAGGCGACGGAAAATCTGAGCATCAGCATCGGCTGAGAAAGTGACCACGGTGACGATGGCAAGAATCGATAATGTGATTCGGATGACGAGAGTCATTCTTATCTCCTGTGAATGGGAAATGCTTTCCCCGGAAAAACGCCGTACCGCTGTAACATCGTCGGTTCTATTACCGAGAATCAAAGACCGGATACGTTTGGAATATTGAATTCTATTGTGGCAGCAATACCTTTAAAAGAAACCCTCTGTTTTTAAGAGGCGTGTAATTTCGGCACAGAAAATACGATATTTCGCCTAACC
>CAYOZV010000042.1:15095-27969 GCA_964408465.1 uncultured Pirellulaceae bacterium | reverse complement strand
ACGGGTCTATTTCGTGCCAAGTGGACAAATGAAATTCACGAGGAGTGGATGCGAAACGTCTTAGAAGACAGGACGGACTTGAAACGCGGCCAGCTTGAACGCACACGCGATCTGATGAACAAACATGTTCTCGATTGCATTGTCGAGAGCTATGAAGAACTCATCCCGTCACTGAATTTGCCCGACCAAGATGATCGGCATGTTCTGGCAGCCGCGATTCGATGTAAGGCGGATGTGATCGTTACGTTCAATCTTAAGGACTTTCCGAAAGAGGAATTGAATAAGTACGACATTGAACCACAACATCCTGACGATTTTATTCACAACTTATTCGACCTCGACAATGCTGCCGTCGTAATTGCTGTGAAGCGGCATCGAGCGAGCCTCAAGAATCCGCCAATTGAAGTTGATCAATTTCTGTCAACGTTGGAGAAGCAGGGGCTCGCCAAAACAGTTGATGAGTTGAGGAATTACTCAGACTTGATTTAGGCCGCGATGCCGTGGAATCATCGTCCTGAGTAGGTCAATAAAAATAGGCCTCAACTTTGCCAATTCTCAGCCTAACGGAGCATTGCATCTTCCTTTGCAACAGAGTCCTCGAGCAGTTTTCGGACGTTATCAATGGCCGGTTGGAGGTAGACGCTGGTTGCTGTGTTGCCGACGGTTGTCCAGTAGAAAATCATGCCGGCATCAGAGATGTCGAACTTGCCTGTCTGAAATTGACAATTCCATCTTGCTCGGCCATCTTGCCCTGTTGTCATATCCATTTAACGCGGCTGGCTTCGTGTGCGCCCATCCATTGAAAGGCTCATAACCGGCGGTGGAGGCCTTCCCCAAAAAGCCGATCCCGTCGGCCGCGACACCGCTTAAAAAGCTTGGTGATTTATGACAGATTAGTTATCATCGTATGCGATGTTCAAGCAATCACTTTTTACTGCTCCAAAGGCCGAAGCAATGAATCAAACACTCCGACTATCATCGGTTTCTTTGGTCAGTCAAGTAATTTGCGTATGCGTATTCGGATGCGTTTGGGCTTTGTTGAGTTCCCCTGCGTTGGCTCAAGTCAACGGGCCGGGGCCTTCACCATCTAGCTCCTTTGACACCGTTCTTAACTTGCCCGGCGATGATGACAGAGTTACCAATCCCATCGGTGGGATTTCGGGGCAAACTACTCAGCTCAATGTCACGGACGGCGGAAGCGTTGGCTTTTTTCTAAAGGCCTTGTCCGGTAGCGAGGTTAACGTCAGTAGCGGCGGAGTAGTTGGTGCACGCTTTGAAGCCTTCTCTGGCGTCGAGGTAAACATCAGCGGCGGAATCATCGGCGACAGCTTTAGAGCCTTCTCCGGCAGCACTGTCGATATCGGGGGTGGGATTTTTGGCAATGGCTTTAGTCCTGAATCCGGCAGTGTTGTGAGCATCAGCGGTGGAGATTTCGGCGATGGCTTTGTTGCCCGATCCGGCAGCGAGGTGATTATAAGTGGCGGGTCGTTTGGCAATTCTTTTCGCGCCACCGGAAGCGATGTATCGCTGGTTGGCGGAGAGTTTCGTCTTAACGGAGCTGATTTCACTGGCACCGCGGTTACTGTTGCCGACGGCGATGTATTCATTGGAGCGTTAGCCGATGGTTCATCTTTCATCTTTAACGGTGCCGAACCGAATTTTTGAGAGATGTGACTTTAACGCCGGCCCCCTTGCCGTCGGTAGATACTAATCCAGTTGTCGTTAACGATTCGGTCAGTGCTTCTTCTGGATTGCGAGCAGGTCAAACGTTGAGACTCCTAGCCGGCGGAGGCCTTCGTGATAATTTCGCAGTTGTCGTTGCCACTCTCAACGTAGAGGATGGGATGGTGGGTGGAGGGGTTGAAACCTCCAACAGCGCGGTGAACATTAGCGGAGGTACGATGGGCGGTTTTCATGCCGCGTCCGATAGCACGGTGACTATTAGTGGCGGAACCGTTAACGCTTTTACTGTCAACTCTGGCAGTGTGGTGAACGTTAGCGACGGGAACGTGGGCAGGTTCAACGCCTTGTCCGATAGCACAGTGAACATCAGTGGCGGGACTGAAGTCGGCAGTTTTGATGCCTTCTCCGGCAGCGTGGTGCGTATCAGCGGCGGCAACTTTCGCGCTGGCGACGCCAGATCCGGCAGTGTGGTGAAGATCAGTGGCGGGGCGATTGGCACTCGCTTTGTTGCTCAGCCTGGCAGTGATGTTGAGTTGGTCGGTGGCGAGTTTCGTCTTAACGGAGCTGATTTCACTGGCGGCACAATCTCTCTTGGTGATGAAGATGTTTTCACTGGGGCGCTTTCTGATGGTTCCCCTTTCATATTAAACGATGGCTTGGTTGACGTGACCTTGACCGCAGCCTCTTTACCGTCGGTAGATCTCGATCCCATCGTCATCAACGCGCCTGCCGCCAGTGGCCTTTCTGGGTTACGGGCAGGCCAAACGTTGACGGTACTCTCTGGCGGATCTCTGCGTGATGGCTTCGCAGTAGTCGACGCGACGCTCAGTGTAGAGGCCGGCATCGTGGGTGACGAACTCGAAGTTTCAAACAGCGTGGTGGACATCAGTGGCGGAATCGTGGGCCGTAACTTTAGCGCCTTCTCCGGCAGCGAAGTGAACATCAGCGGCGGGAGTTTGGACGGAGACATTGGAGCTTGGTCCGGCAGTGTGGTGAACATTAGCGGCGGAACGCTTAGATCAGTTTTTGTCAAAGCCGGTAGTGAAGTGAAGATGAGCGGTGGAACGCTTGACTTTGTTGTGGGCGAATCCGGCAGTGGTGTGAACATCAGCGGCGGGAGCATACGGTCGAGCTTTACTCTCCGCCCTGGAACCGTGGGAGACATCAGCGGTGGAGTTTTTGTTGATCTTGGGCGTTTTTTCAATGACGATGGTATCTTGAACATTAGCGGTGGGGCGTTTGACACTCTAATTGTCAACGCATCTGTGGCGAACATCAGCGGCGGGATCTTTGACGGTCCTTTTCACTCCGGCAGAGCCGTCAGCGTGGCGAACATCTTTGGGAGTGAATTTGCGATTGATGGCGTGAAATTAGATGACTTGCAGTTTGGCCAAGTCGTCACTATCACCGATAGGGATGTTACGCTCTCGGGCGTCTTGGCCGATGGAGAACCGTTCAGCTTCGATCTCAACTCAGCCAGTTCGTTCTCCAATGACTATTTCGATCCCGACTCGACGGTGACGGTGACCTTGACCGCCCCATTTTTGCTTGGAGATGTCAGCCAAAACGGCGGAGTCGGCGTCGAAGATATCGGCCCGTTCATTGTGCTTCTGACCACTGGGGAGTTTCAAGCCGAAGCCGATATGGATCAGAATGGAGTCGTCGGTTTTTTGGATATCTCAATATTTATCCAACGCTTGTTTGGGGAGTAGCTTTAGTCGGCGTCTGAGGCGACCTTAAAATAAAATTCCAAAGCGTCGTAGGGGCACCGCGATCCAAAAATCCTCTTGGGTTTTGGAGTACGCATCTCCCGTACTACTTTGGAGTATTTTTCAAACTGTTCCACGCGAAGCCAAACACATCTCTGCCCTTGGCCTTTCATTCCGCCACGAAAACGATTCGCCGCAGGTGAACTTTCGCCGGTCTCCACGCCGCTGGATTAGTTGATTTGCCTTGAGTAACGAAACTTCGAACTCGCCTGTAGTGCGATCTCAACATAGGTGTCCTGTTTGGCAAGCGGAAATGCGTTTTTAAACAGTGCATTGGCTCACAGAGTAAGGGCGGCAAGTAGAGTGCGTCTTATATCAGCTGAATCTGTTTTTATGTCGGTATAACGTTGCCAAGTCGGATAAACGACAAATTATCCGAGCGGCTGTAAACAGCGTAAGCACTCATTGTCGCAAAACGACTATGGGTAGGGCCGGCCTGTTTTCAAACGAAGCCTATAATCTTAATGGTCGTGATTTCATACAAAGTCAGCACTGCAATGTAAGCCGTTTGAGCATTAGGCTCGGTTGTCATTGCCGAGCGTCCGACGGTTGTCACCGCGGCTAACGCCTTCCGGCTAATGAGGTTCGCAAGCCCTTTGCGAGCGGATTAGCGCAATATCACTTCGAGACTTTGACCAAACGTAGGGTCTCGGATCTTTTCCATATCAGTTTATTCAATCAACAAGAGCTAAATGATGGATAGTCAGTTCAACCGCGAGACAAGATTGAACCCCACCACCCCACGTCCGACAGTACGACTTATGAAATTGGCAAGCCTTGCAACATTATCGAAGCAAGCTTTCAGCGCTTGCGCCGTGCTCTTGCTCATCTGTCTGCCGGCCTCACAAGCATCGGCGCAGTTCAGCGTTAGCTTGGAGAGTGACATGGTGCTGGACAACGATGGATTGGAACTGGCAACGGGTGGTAATTTCTCCAACATCATCAATGGAAGTGCTTTCCAGCAGGACGTATTGCTCAGTCACGGCGGCTACCAATATGCGGTTTGGTACCACACTGCGACTGACCAAGATATTTTTCTTTCACGTCGTGATCTAACGGGGAATGTCTGGGAAACTTTCGACACCGGATTTGACATGGAAGTCGGGAACCAGGACTGGAACTCCCATAATATCATTTCGATGGGTATCTCAAGTGACGGGCGGATCCACTTGGCCTTCGACCATCATGTCGACCCGCTCCGATACGTGACGACCGACCCCGGATTCGCAACCACCTCCAGCAGCAACTGGAACGCTTCAGGGTTGAAGGCAGAACGCAACAGCTTGAACGTGGGTGGATCAGCGATACCTAGAATCACTTATCCCCGCTTCACCAACATTGGCGACGACATGGTGATGACCTATCGCGATTTTGGCAGTGGCGGCGGAGATAAACGCATTGCCGATTATGATCCCAATACGGGCACGTGGAGTAGCACTCGGTTGTTCACCCAAGGGCGATTGACGGGGCAAATCTATGACGACGTCATCAACAGCCCTTCCAATAGACGTAACTCTTACCACAACGGATTTCACGCCGACAGCACCGGCCGGTTGCACACAACCTGGACCTGGCGTGAAGGAACGCAAGATGGAAATCACGACATCAACTATGCGTACAGTGATGACTTGGGCTTCACTTGGAGGAACAACACGGGCCAACTGGTGGGAACCAATTCTTCTCCGATCACCTTGAATTCGGACGTCGAGGTTGTCGATTTGGATCGCACTCACGCGTTGTTAAATCAACAGGGGCAAATCGTCGACGTCGATGGCGGCGTGCACGTACTGATGTTTCACCGACCCGTCGGGCACGGTTTTACCGACTCGCCATTCAGTGATCGGGGAGATTCGCAATACCATCACTATTATCGTGATCCAGCGACGAGGAACTGGGAAGTCACCGTCCTCCCTGAGGGCACCGCCGTGGGTAGCCGAGGCCGGATGGCAGCCGACAGTAACGGGAACATCTTTGGCGTTTACGTTCAAGGGGAAGACCTATTCATCGCCGGAGCGCTCAACGACGGTGATGGATACGATTGGGTGATTCTGTACCGGGAGCAATCGCATGACTATGACGGCACGCCTCAGTTAGACACACGGCGTCTTTTGAATGATGGAATTCTGTCGATTTATATTCAAGAAGATGCCGTCGGTGCGACCGCAACGACTCCCGCCGGTGCCCCTCTGCACGTCTTGGATTTTAGTATCGAGGCGCCTGTGCCCGCGCCCGATGCACCCGAGGTTTTGATTGCGGGCTGGGATACATGGGAAGGCTCCGGCGTACACGCGCCTGATGTGACCGATGGAAGTACCACTGGAACGACCTCCAAGTCTGGTTTCATCAATGACTCCGACCAGCGAGCCAGCACCGATGGAACGTGGGGAACGCTCGATACTCCGGCGGCTGATATTACGGCAAATGACAGTGGTGATGCGGTCCGCCTGATCAACGGATCATCTGGCTATTATGATTTTACAGTGACCGACACAGGCGGAACTGATAGAGACCTGGCAACATTCCATTTCGATGCAGGCACCTTCAGGCCCAATTCGGCGCGGAGCTATCAATTGTCTGTTCTCTCGGGTGACCTTAGCGTTGGATCGGTGACTTCAGGGATTGTGCCTTCGATTGCCGGAGGAGTGCAGGATTGGACTGACTTTGACATTCCGCTGACGGGTTTGGCCGATCGCACACTGGACGCAAATGGCACGGTCACTTTCCGTTTGGAATTCACCGGCGGCACTGTTGGGGCTGGAGGGCACCATCAGAGTCTGGACAACGTTGCCGTTACGGCCGAGATACCAGTAATACCGCCGACTTTGATTGCGGGCTGGGATTCTTTTAGCAGCACAACGGCACCGGCTTCGACTTCGACGGCTCCGGGTGTCACAGCGACTGCTACGGCGTCTGCTTCGGGTGGTAGCTGGAGTAACACAGACAGCGGCACCGACCCCGGTCGTGGCTCGAGTAAAGACATGACTTGGGGCAGTTTTGATGGCAACGGGAACCCAGCGAACTTTGCAACCAACCAAGGTTCAGACAGTTTTACGTTGACCAATGGTAAGACCGACGGAGAGCTCACTTTCACGATCACGAATGGTCGTACAGGCGATGTGGATTTAAGTTCTTTCCACATCGACGCGCTGGCTTTTCGTCCCAACGCTGCCAGAACGTACGCCTTGAACGTGATCAGTGGCGATCTGACCATTGGCAATGTGTTTACCTCAGATGTACCCTCAAGCGATAACAGCACCAATGCGATTACCCATGTTGGTGGCGATCTCCTGACTGATAATGCGGACCCATTAACCCACGATCAACACGACGACATTGACATCGACATGACAGGGCTGGCGGATCATACGCTGGCCGCTGGTGAATCGGCCGTCATTCAAATCGCGTTCTCTAATGGAACAGGCAGCGGTGGCGGTCATCATTTGTTTATTGAAAACATCGCCTTCAGCGGCGACGTAGCGCCATCAGAATTTCTGTTGGGCGATGTCAACTTGGACGGGGTCGTGAATTTTCTTGACATCGCACCGTTCATCCAAGTGCTAACCAACGGCGATTTTCAGGCCGAAGCGGATTGTGATCAAAACGGGACCGTTAACTTCTTAGACATCGCATCGTTCATTGGAATTCTAAGCGGATCGTAATTGGTGTTGCGGGCAGTTCCACAGCACGTTGCGACTCTTGTTGACTGATTCGAGAATTGAATTTTGCTTTACATCAAACAGACTTCGTCCTTTTTTTACTGTTACTTCATCGGGTTTTTCGGGTGCGTTTTATGCGTCGCCGCTGGAACGCCAGCCCATGCTTTTCAGGGGAGCGTCTACCAAGGGACCGATGGTTATCTGGCGTTGGAGGCCGAGGCAAATCAGTCGCCGGACCCTAGTCGCTGGGTGCTTGAGAGTTCCTTCAGCGGTGCTTCGGGTGGGCAATATCTGAGGACGACACAGGATGCTTTCCGCACGCCGGGGCTTGGGATTTTGAACTACGATTTCGAAGTCGATTCCGGCGGTGCGTTTCAGTTCGCAATGCGTTCGCAGATAGGAGAAGGTAACGAACAGGGAAGCTCCAACGACACTTGGGTTCGTTTGCTGGATGCTGCCGGAACCCCCATTGCCCCTCGGGACAACGGCAATGATGTTAGAACCGGTCAATGGTTGAAGTCCTTTCAAAACGCCCTTGGTCGCTGGAATCACTCCGCCTCCAACGTGGACAACGTCGCGCGGTCGATCTCGTGGCAGTTGGAAGACAACACGCGTTACTCACTTCAGATAAGCGCTCGGTCGAATGGGTTTCTGTTGGATCGTCTTATTCTTTGGGACCAAGAAGTGTACAACCTGGCCAACGAAGAGGATGGTCGCACGAGCCTCAGTCAACAAGCCGGTTTTGATGCGTTGAGTAATTCCGCCTTGGTAGCTTCGCAACCGGAACCAGAACCCGGTTTGGCAAGCGTTGTTGCCGGTTGGGATAATTTTAATAATGCTGCCACGCCAACGGTAACCACGACCGCGTCCGGCATCACGGCAACGGCAGCCGTCAATGGTGCCGGTTGGTCTAATAACGACGGCTCAGGTCGTGGCTCCAGTAAAGACACGACTTGGGGAACGTTCCCCGGTCCAACCGCCGCCGACGCCGAAACCACGCCCGTTGGTGCGAACTTAACGCTTACCAACGGTGCTGCGACCGGAGACCTGACATTCACGATTACTAACAGTGGCGCGGTTGATTTGGATTTGGATTCGTTTCTCATGGACGCTTTGGCCTTCCGTCCTAACGCCGCCCGAACGTACGCGCTGAATGTGATCAGTGGTGATTTGACCATTGGCAATGTATTCACGTCCGCTGCACCGGCCAATGATAACAGCACCAATGCAATTACCCATGTTGGTGGCGACCTCCTGACTGATAATGCTGATCCCTTAACCCATGATCAGCACGATGATATTGAAATCGACATGACGGGCTTGGCTGATCATACGTTGGCCGCTGGTGAATCGGCCGTCATCCAAATCGCCTTCACCGGTGGAACGGGATCAGGTGGCGGTCATCATTTGTTTATTGACAATGTCGCATTGCGTGGCACCGCAGCGGCAACGGAATTTCTGCTGGGCGATGTCAACTTGGACGCAGCGGTGAATTTTCTTGACATCGCACCTTTCATCACACTGCTCACCAATGGCGGGTTTCAACTTGAGGCGGATTGTGATGAAAGTGGAAGCGTCAATTTCTTAGACATCGCGCCCTTCATCGCTATTCTAGCTGGCTGATTTTTTGACTGCATGTTGTTGTTGTTGTTGTCCGTGCGAGTAGGGTTCTGCCCGTGCGTGTAGGGTGCGATCTTTGGAGGTCGAAATAGACCTGTGCTGGACTGTCGGTTTGCGTCATTGAATGATTGGTCGTCTCTCGCGGTTTCCATCGGATTGTCTCACGCTGAATTATCTTTCGCTGGATAAGCCGCTAAAGATGGGGTTGTCGAAATGCGAAACGGCGAAGACGGTGTAACGCAAAACTTCAGGGGATAAAGCTTGTGGCTGTGTTTGCAATGCTTAGACTCGTTTCAGGAGATCTCACTGAAGGGAACCTGCCTTCAGTGTTGCTCTTTTTTGCAATCACTGAGTTTGCCCAGTTCCATCAACAGGAGAGCCTGAAATGAAATTTAGTTCGCGTGTTTTAATGGTTGCCGCCATCGCGGTAGCCTGCGTTGGTTCAGCCAAAGCTGATGTCGTTGTCGTAGGCGTCGACGGTTTGTTCTCGGCTGGAGGTTTTACCCAGGACGTGGATATCTCAGGTACCAATCTCCGAGCTGGAGGTAATGCGACTTCGGTACCTCAAAGATGGGACGCCGCCGAGCCTCTTGGCATCACCAATGGAGTTTTTGAAGGCACTTTTGGCGGAACGCTCTCTGGTGCTCCCACCAATAACAATGATTGGCATGTGAATATTGGAGACACTTTTGAAAACGGAACTGCTGGACGTTCACTCAACGCTTCTATCGCCGGTCCATTAGCCTTCAAGTTCATCGAGATTTTTTACTCGCTGGATTCTGACGTCACGCTAAGTGATTCTGGCACCGGCCATCGTTTTTCCTTTAATGGAACGGCATCCCAAAGCATCTCTCTCGCGAATCAAGCCTTGATTCCAACCACGGCCGGTTCTCACCGTTTCGTAATTGACATCGACCAATTAATCTTGCCCGACTCTGCCACCTCCCCACCTCCCACCGAGATTGATTTCATCCGCTGGGATCCGTGGAATGTAACAGACCCGGCCAACATCGGTACAGCATTCACCATTGATCGAATTACGTTTGGCACTGAATTAGTAGCGTCAGTTCCAGAGCCAAGTTCATTAGCGCTGATCGCAATCGGTGGCGTTGGCATGTTGTTGCGTCGGCGTCGATAGTTAGAGTTTTGCGTTATCGCATCATGACACTTCGTCTAAAAGTTGAATAACGGATTCATGTGTGCGGGAGCCAAGTCGCCGTTTTGGCGATCGACAACCCGTTGCTTTTAAGGCGTTTGGGGAGATCGCAAATCGCCCAACAAATCAGGTGACAGAGCTAATTTTTACCTTCAAACAATCTGTGTAGGTTTGGTGTTAATGGAGATTTGCCAACGTGGACCTTTTTTAGACATCTCACCATTGGCTGCGATCATGACCAGAGGGCGCGGCCGAAGTGAATGGTGATGGAAAAGAAATCGTGGACTTTTGGGATCTAGCGTCATTTGTCGCTATCTTGAGCGAGCCTTCAACGCTCCGTCGGTCACCAACATGCTATACTTTTGGCTGACTCAGTGGCTGCGTGAAGACCGGCAAGCTCTCGTTTGTTGAGCTGGGAATGCGTCGCTGGGGGCGGTTGCCTTTTTGTGAAGGCCGCGCCCATTGAATTCTCTCCAGGAAAGTAAAATGTTGATGAGAAGTCTCACCACAAAAGCGGCTGTGATCGTTGTTTTTGTTTTTTTGTTTACCAATGAAAACTGGTTTGCGGTGCATGCCAGAGCCGAAAAACCCAACATCATTTTCGTGCTGGCCGATGATCTTGGTTTCAATCAGATCGGCTGCTACGGCGACACACCGATCAAAACGCCCAACCTTGATCGGCTGGCCAAAAATGGCATTCGATTCACACAAGCCTATTCCGGAAACACTGTCTGCTCGCCATCGCGCGTGTCGCTGTTCACCGGGCGCGATGGTCGGCTGATGGAAAATAATTCCAACACCGTTCAATTGCGCGACATTGATGTGACGTTCGCCCATGTGCTTAAGCATGCCGGTTACGACACGGCGCTCTTTGGGAAGTATTCGATCGGATCGCAAATGGGCGTCACCGATCCGTTGGCGATGGGATTTGATACTTGGTATGGGATGTACTCGATCCTGGAAGGTCACCGCCAGTATCCGCACATCCTGTGGCGAGACGGAAAGAAGTTGCGAGTCGAGGCCAACGAGGGCGGTAAGAAAGGCGCTTATGCACAAGAGCTGTTTGCGGGCGAGGCGATCGAATATATCAAAGAGGATCACCAGAACCCGTTCTGCGTGACGCTGTGCTTTTCTTCGCCTCATGCGGAACTGGCCGCGCCCGACGAATTCGTTCAGCCCTATGAGAGTCAATTTAAGGAAACGCCTTACACGGGCATGTCGACCGGAACTCCTGATGACAAATACGCGTGGTACTATCCAGAAGCGGTTGAAAAACCCAACGCGACACTGGCCGGCATGGTGACGGCCCTGGATGCCTACGTGGGGAAGATCGTTGCCGCGCTTGAGGAAAAAGGCATCGCCGATAACACGCTGATCATCTTTACATCCGACAACGGCCCCCACGATGAGGGCGGCGCCGATCCGAAGGATCTCAAGGCATCGGCTCCGTACAAGGGCATGAAACGCGATCTGTTTGATGGTGGAATCCATGTTCCGATGATCGTTCATTGGCCGGCCGCGATTAAAACCGCGCGGGTCGACGATACGCCTTGGGCATTCGCGGACGTGCTGCCTACGTTTGCCGATATTGCTGGCGTGCCGCTGACGTCGGTTCCGCGTGTCAAAACAAACGGCGTCTCGATTGCCGGGCGCTTGAATGACAAACCCAAAGAGATGCCCGAACGCATCTTATATTGGGAGTTTGGAAAACAAGCCGGCGATCCGAACTCCGGCATCATCGGCGAAATTTTCCAAGGCGCACGGCGTGGGAAATGGAAAGCGGTGCGTTACGGAATGGACGCCGATGTTGAGCTTTACAACATCGAAGAAGATCCGGGGGAGAGCGAAGAGCTTTCGGAGCAACACCCCGAGATTCACGATGAATTCCAAACGCTGTTCAAAGATCACCAAGGGTAAAGGACCGCCCGCCAAATTCAAGCCGCAACTTTAGCCCAGCAACTGGATCTTGGGGAGTCTGGCTGGGTTGCTGGATGCTCAACAATTTGACCGGTAGCCGATTGCGTCCGAGTCTCCTCTGGGACCCGCGTTTGCTTCTGCGGCCGCCTATCCCCGGGGATCTCCAACGCGTGAAGGGTTTCGGTTCGTTTGAACGTCAGGAGAACTGCAAAGTCGATTTCCGCGCGGCCTGGGAGGTTGAGGCTCCGCCTGAAACCTACAAAATCCAATAGGTCTCGGTCGGAGCCTCGACCTCCCGAATTGCACATCACACGAAAATATTGACTTTGCAGTTCCCCTGGTTTGAACTTCGGATTGGTTGAAAGTGCGTGAGAGGCTCCATCGGCTCAACGGGCTGGTTGTCAATCGAAAAAAGATGACCAAAGACTCATTACTAAATGAAGGTCCAATGAATTGGAATGGATGCCCCCTTTCAACTGAATGTTTTATTTTTTCTAAGTCGGTAGCATGAACACTTTAAGATCACTCGCGGCAATCCTGCTGATTTTCATCGTCGCGGCAAATGTACGCGCTCAAGATTCACTTGAGGAACGTTTTCAATCTCCGCCGAATTCTGCCAAGCCGCATACTTGGTGGCACTGGATGAATGGATACGTTTCGGCCGAGGGCATCACGGCGGACCTAGAGGCGATGAAGCGCACCGGCATTGGAGGATTTCAGGCATTTCAAATCGAATACAAAATGTCGCCGGGCCCCGTCAAGTACATGAGTAAACAGTGGCGGCGACTGATGCAGCACACCATCACCGAAGCCAATCGGCTGGGTTTGGAAATGTGTTTTCACAACTGCGCCGGCTGGTCCAGCAGCGGCGGCCCATGGATTACTCCCGAGGCATCCATGCAGAAAGTGGTTTGGTCTCAGCAGCACGTCGTCGGACCAAAGGCGGTCGACGTTCCGTTGCTGCCACCGGAGCGGCGCGATGAATGCTTCCAAGACATTGCGGTGCTGGCCTTCCCCACGCCGGAATCGGAACGGGAGGGAAAGCCCGGTTTTCGCTTAGACAACTGGCAGAG
>CAYOZV010000042.1:0-14995 GCA_964408465.1 uncultured Pirellulaceae bacterium | reverse complement strand
AACCGATTTATCTTTCACACTTTTGTGCATCAACCGTGGGATAAAAGCGTCCTTCCTGGAATGACGATGGGCCCGTGGGGATTTCAGAATAACCGAAACAACACTTGGTACGAGCAAGGCAAAGCTTGGAATGAATATCTGGCGCGCTGTCAGCACCTTTTACAAGAAGGAAAGTTTCAAGCTGACCTGTGTTATTTCGCCGGCGAAAATGCACCTCAGGTTGCTCCTCTGCGCGACCAGATGAAGCCCGCACTTCCCGATGGCTTTGACTACGACACCATCTCGCGCAAGAACTTGATGAAGCTGACCATGGAAGGCGGACGGCTCGTGTTGCCCGGGCTGATGGAATACCGTTTGTTGGTGATGCCCGCGGGGCCGGTTCGACCTGAGTTGCTGGAGAAGGTGCATGGTCTGATGAAAGCAGGAGCCCATGTTGTGTGGGCCAAGCCCAGCGGTTCCCCAAGTTTGCAGCACTATCCGCAGGCGGACGAATCAATCGTGAAAACTGCCGCTGCGATCTGGGGAGCATCCGATGGAATCAGCGTCAAGGAAAACTCTGTCGGGCAAGGGAAAGTCTACTGGCCCAATGGGTCGCCAGACTGTTTGGCGGAAATCCTTACAGCGTTAGATGTGCAGCCGGACGTTGAATTTCGTTCGGTCCAAGCCGCGGCGCCTACTTTGTACGGCGGCGTTGGTTATCAATGGATTCATCGAAAAATTGATGCTGCCGATGTTTACTTCATTTCAAATCAACAAGAGACCGCTCGGCAGGTCGAAGTTGTTCTCCGAAGCAGCGGCTCAATTCCTCAATTGTGGAATCCACAAACCGGAGAGATCAAGCAAGTGCCGGTTTACGCTTTCACTGAGGATGGGCGGACGGCGGTGAAGCTTTTTATGGAAGCTGCCGAATCGGTGTTTGTTGTCTTTCAAAATCAGGACAAGGAAATGGCTGATGCGGTCAGCGTGGTGGATGTGTTGCGCGATGGAAGCGCGCCCTATGAAAATATGGCATCCGACATTCCAAAGCTCAAGATTATTCAAGCGACCTATGGTGACCTCGACGGTGACAGCAGCCGGCAAGCCGATGTGACGGATCGGTTGCAATCTCAGGTGGCGCTTAATGCGATTGACGCGGTTGTGAATTGGAAATTACTGCGTTGCGATCCCGCTAAAGGCGTGCGGAAACAGCTGCGAGTAGAGTATTCGATCGGCGATCAGCGTTTCAAAATGTTGTTGAAACAAAACGAAACGCTCAAACTCAATCGCGCCACCGAGGTCGTGTCGGCTGCTCCAGAACCGGCGATGCTATCGGTCTCAACCGACCAGGCGGCGCTTACGGCTTGGGAGCCGGGCGAGTACGAATTGGTTTACTCCAACGGGAACCGCAAATCGCTTAATGTACCCTCGGTCCCTGGCCCGATTGATCTTTCGAGTGACTGGAGTTTGCAGTTCGACAAAGATTGGGGCCCAGGCAAGATCGAAGTTGATCAGTTGATCTCGTGGACTGAACATCCTGATCCAGAATTGAATTACTTTTCTGGCACGGCTGTGTACACAAAGCAGTTCGACGTGCCCGCAGACCGATTGAACGAAAATCACAGCGTTCGTTTGGATCTGGGAAATGTAAAGGACTTTGCTGAGGTCACGCTCAACGGAAAGAATCTTGGAATCCTATGGAAGCCGCCGTTTAAGGTAGATGTGACGGGGCTTCTGAAGCAAAAAGATAATCAGCTTGAAATGCGCGTTACCAACCGTTGGGTAAATCGTTTAATCGGTGATGCGCGGTATCCGCCCACTGACAAATACAGCCCGGGCAAGAAACCTGGCGAGGATTTGATTGAAGCGATTCCAGACTGGTTACAAAAGGGAACGCCACGTCCTGAGACACTTGAAAAAACGTTTCTGACTTGGAAGTTCCACACGAAAGATTCTCCTTTGTTAGAGTCGGGATTAATTGGGCCAGTGAAACTGCAATTTGCTGTCGTGAAAACAGTTCCCAAGTAAAATTTGCGTGTGATGGGGGATGTCACTTTGCTCTCGTCACCCCACAGCCTTCAGAAGAAGATGTATTTTTTCGATCTCACGTTACCCCCAAACGGCGGCGATTTTTCCATGCGACCAACCCCATTCAATCTAGTCCCAGCAGCCTTGGTTTGGATTGCGTTTTTCATGCCCACTCATAATTTGCTGGCGGCGGATACCGTCGAATTACTCCGCAAGTCTACCGTCGATGAGAAAGCACTTACGTTTGCCGTCGGTCCGGCAGCTCGGTTTTCTATTGCCGTCAATGGTCGCACACACCAACAGACGCCTTTGACGACGTACGCCGGTTATCAATACGTGACTTATTTTGATGCGGAGCGTCGCGTTTGCATCGGACGCCGAAAGCTTCCTGCTGGAGCGTGGGAAGTCATCCATTTCGAGGATCACCGTTTCAAAACCAATGACTCGCACAACACGGCCGTGCTTGGGATTTGTGATCAAGACGGCACGATTCACATGGCCTTTGATCATCATGCCTCTGAATTGAACTACCGCGTTTCAAAATTGGGTGCGGCTCACGACCCGGAATCAGTCCAGTGGAATGCCGATCTTTTTGGCCCGGTAACTCACACCCTTGGGCAAATCAAAGCAGCCCAACGCGTCACCTATCCGCGGTTTGTGCCAACACCAAGCGGAAATTTGATGCTGTTCTATCGCAGCGTGACTTCAGGGAATGGCGATGGGATGCTGGAGGAGTATGACGGTAAAAAACATGACTGGACGCCGGGATTAGGCAAAGTGATCGCGCGAGACATCGGGACGTTTACTGCCAACGGTAAAACCAGCGAGTTCCGTTGCGCCTATATGAATGGAGTTTCCTATGCCGGAAATCGGCTGCACGCGTCTTGGGTGTGGCGTGATCGTTTCGAGAAAACTAATCCTCGAAACCAACACGACCTATGCTACGCCTACAGCGACGATGATGGGCGGACGTGGATGAACTCAGCAGGAGTGACGATTGGCCGAACGGGGAAAGAATTTATCCATCTTGATTCGCCGGGAGTCGTAGTGGCTGAGATTCCGATCAATTCTGGCCTGACCAATCAGACCACCCACTTCGCCTACGCGGACGGCAGCATCCACGTGTTTGTCAGACAGGCCACCAAGAAGCGCGGCGGCGAACGTTACTTTCACTATTGGCGAGACGTCAAAGGCCGGTGGCGTCAGGAGATGTTGCCGTTTTCGGGCGGCCGCCCAAAACTTGTCGGAACCGGCGATCGCTCATTGGTCCTCGTTTACACCGCTGAGGACGATGACGGGCGGGAAGAATTGGCGATCGCCAAAGGGCAACCCAATTCTGGTTTGACACTTTGGCAATGGGAACGCTTAAAGCTTCCCCGCCGCTATGGGATCAGCGGCGAAGCGGTATTGGATCTACGACGATGGAAACAAGAGCGCGTTTTATCCATTTATGGCCAAGAAGAGCCTGTCAGGATCATTCGCACCGAAGGAACTCGGGCGGTTGATGGACTGCCCGCACCGCTGAATGTTGTGGATTACAAGCTCTTGGAAGCGCGAAACTGAGTTTCCGGCCGCCTGCCTTTATACTTGGTAACGAAGAACGATATTGCGGCGTAGACCCCGTAAAATGTCTTGCCGCTTACCGAATTAGAGAGGCTTTGGGGTCGGTTAAGGCCACATTTCTGTGCCTTAAGTGTAGTTTAGTGGCGTCCGTGGGCGTTCGGGGCGTCGCTTAGAGGCAACAGGCCAGAGGCGCTATCAGGCAGCGATTTTTCTTGGCAGTGTTTGCAAGATAGCCCTTGTTGATGTCAATGATTATAAAAAACAACACCCCCTTTCCTTAAAGGGAGAAATGTGGCCCGAAATTGTTAACTGAATGTCGCCAATCGTCACATCACGACTCTGTTTTGTGTCGTAAACTGACAACCTATTTTTCATTGATTCGTGGAGGTTGAGCGGTATAATTCGGACAAGGAAGCGGTAATTCTCACCTGAATTCGTTCTAGTTCTTTAATATCCTTTGTTTCGTAGTCGTGGTTCAATCAAAGAGTCATCTCTTCCTTCCCTCTTTTTGCATCATTTTTAGGAGTTTCCAATGAGATCATTTTTAGGCTCTAAATCAAAACGACAGGCTTTTACGCTGGTCGAACTGCTTGTTGTTATCGCGATCATCGGGATTTTGATCGGTATGTTGCTTCCAGCGGTTCAGCAAGTGCGTGAGGCGGCCCGCCGTACACAATGTTTGAACAACCTGCGTCAGGTAGGACTCTCAGCAATCAACTTTGAGTCGTCGAGAATGAACTTCCCGACCCAGGGTATTGTTAATGGCCCCTTCTTTCGAGGTGGCTTGGATCGTCCGACGCAAGGTGTCGAAAACTTCAGCTGGATCTATCAGGTTTTGCCGTTCATGGAACAAGGCAACCTTGCCAGCCGCCGACCTACGACAGGCGGTTTAGGCGTCGACGCTAACGGAGACTCACTTGTGGGCGAGTCGATCCCGAGTTTAAGTTGCCCTTCACGTGGCGAGCGTTTTTTCACGACGACGGCACTTGAGCCAGGTCGGCACTTCATCGCCGACTACGGTAGCTACTGGACGACCAACAACGACGCCCAAGTACTAACCGGCACCACGCAGACTCCAACGACCTCGAACTTAGTGGCAGCACAACCGGGTAACGATTGGCAGGCAAGTCGATGGCGTGGCGTCATCGTTCCCAGTGGCGAATTCACCGGAAGCGGCGGCGACGGTTTTACACGACACTCAAGTGTTGGCTACGGCGGTATTTCTGACGGATCCTCGAACACGCTGATGTTTGCCGAAAAGGGTGCTTGGTCCTCGCATTACAACCCAGTGCAGAACAGCAATTACGCTGAAAATAACTTTTTCAGCAACCTCGAAAACAGAGGGATCCTCGGACCTTTCCATGCCAATGCCCGTGGTGCATTTGCCGGTGTTGATCAACCTGCGGCCTATTCAGATTCTGATAGAACGCTCGCACAGCTTGGCGGTTTTGGCTCGGCTCACCCAGGCACGTTCAATGCCGTTTTGGGTGACGGTTCAACGCACTCGGTTTCACTGGACGTCATTCGGCTTCAGTTTGCCCAACTGGGTGTTCGCAATGACGGCGGCGTCATCAACATTACAGAGCTGTAATTCCAACAGCATCAGTTAAGCGATAGAATACTCCCAGCTGTTCTCGAGACAGTTGGGAGTTTTTCATTGGCAGATGGGGTTCTCGAGGGTACCCGTCGAAGCAGTGTATCGTTAGCATTAACATGCGGTTATACGGTTGCACCGTCCGCCGAAGGTTGCGTGCTGTGGCACTATTTGAGCAGTATTTAAAATAAAGGGGTGTTAAGATGAAATTGAGTTTTGGTGTTCTGTATTCACGGTTTCTGTTGCTTTGCTTTGTCTGCCTGGCCCTAGGTTGCGGCGATAATCAAATTGCAAGTGACTTTAAAAACATGAACAAGCTTAGCATGCAGAAGCTTGTCAATTCTTATGTGATGTTCGCCAGCGTAAACGGCAACGTTGGGCCCAAAGACTCCGACGAATTGTTTAACTTTATTCGAACTGACGAGCGGGTAGCGCCGCGTTTGGGAATGTCCAGCGGAGATTTGGATACCTTGGAAGATCTGCTGATCAGTGATGCCGACGGCGAGCCTTTTGAAATTCGTTACGGCTTGAAAATACGCGTTGATGAAGACAAGTCACCGATTGTGTTCGACAAGACCGGCGTGGATGGCATGCGGCGGGTTGCTTTGGCGGATAACCGGATCTTGGAAGTTACCAGTTCCAAAAAATACGATCGCATGCTTTCTGGCAATGTTTCTGCCAAAGATACCGCGATCGACGAATCTCAGATGGATGTGGCAGAGTAATTTACTTCTGCTGATTCAGAATCGGTGATTTAAATCAGAACAGTTCACTTGGCCCCAACAACGGCTGCTGATCTAACAACCGTGGTTGCGTGAATTCGTGGCTGCGGTTTTTTTGTGGAAAGTATTGAAAACCAACTGTTTAAGCCGGTTTAAATTGAGTTCACTAACGTTGAATATTTACCGACGCTAATTGTTCTGTCTCCTGTGGTGCTCAGATGAAACAAAGTTCCAAAACCAATACAACTTTGATCGCAATGCTGGTTCTACTGGCAAGCCCATGTCACCTGTGGGCACAAGGTATTTCCTTCAACCATGACATTCGACCGTTGCTGTCGAGTCGTTGTTTTGCGTGCCACGGGCCTGACGCCGAAGGGCGAAAGGCTGGGTTGCGGTTGGATCAACCCGACGGCGATGAAGGAGCGGTCGGCTATGCGATCGAACCTGGTTCGGTAGACGACAGCGAAATGTGGAACCGGATCACGTCCGATGATGAATCGGACATGATGCCCCCGCCGGAGTCGCATCTCAAACCCTTCAATGAAGAAGAGCTTGACCGAATTCGGCGGTGGATTGAGGCGGGCGCTGAGTATGAAGGCTTTTGGGCGTTTCAGCCGCCGATACCACCATCGTTGCCGGACGTGAAAAGTACCTCGTGGAGTAAGCGCTCCATTGACCTTCACGTTTTGAAGAAGCTTGAGTTGGCCCAGCGGTCGCCTTCGGTGGAGGCTGATCCGCGTACGCTGATCAGACGCGTGACTTTTGATTTGACGGGCCTGCCACCAACCCGCACAGAGATCGCCCAGTTTTTAAAATCGCATTCTCGTTCCCCCAGTCAAGCTTGGGAGCAATTGGTTGACTCGTTGCTGGCCAAGCCTCAGTACGGCGAACACATCGGGCGGTATTGGTTGGATCTGGTCCGGTTTGCCGACTCCAACGGCATGCACAAAGATTTTCACCGCAACCATACCGCCTATCGCGATTGGGTGATCCGATCGTTCAACGACAACCTGCCGTACGACGATTTTCTGCGTGATCAACTGGCGGGTGACTTACATCCGCAGCCGACAAAGGATCAATTGATTGCATCGGGGTTCAATCGCCTGCACTTGATCATTGACCGAGGAACTGCCTTGCCCGAGGAAAGTTTTTCAAAGAATGTGATTGATCGTGTGACGGCGGTCAGCACGGCTTTCTTGGGCCTGACTGTCCAGTGTGCCCAATGTCACGATCACAAATATGATCCCATTACGCAAAAGGACTTCTATTCACTGGCGGCGTTCTTCAACAACATCGACGCTAAACCAGAAACGGTTTCCAAGAGGGGGCCAGTAATGGGTTTTCAGCGGCCGTACATCTCGCTGGGGACTGCTCAGCAAGAAAACCGCATGGTTTCGTTCGACCAAAATATTGCAAAACTTCGTCGAAAACTGAAGGCTGCCGCTGCCAAAGCGAAAGAGTTGGAATCGGAAAACGAATCGCTAACGGGCAAGGATCCGGCCGATCAACCGTCAACCGTCGTATTGCCGGCCCAATCGCTGGTGACCCAACTGACGGACCAATTAAAAGCACTGCAAAAGAAACGCGATCGGTTGGACCGCTTGATCCCCAAAGCGATGGTGATGAAAGAGCGCGCAGAAGTGCGCCCCACGTTTGTGCTGGAGCGTGGTCAGTACGACGCGCCCGGCGAAGAAGTCCCGCGCAACACGCCGGGGTTTCTGCCACCGATGAAAACGGCCGGCGAAGTTCCAACGAGAATGGATTTGGCCGAGTGGTTTGTCGACCCAGAAAATCCACTGACCGCCCGCGTGGCGGTCAACCGAATTTGGCAGCAGTTCTTTGGCGTGGGCTTGGTCAAAACATCAGAAGATTTTGGTAATCAAGGCGACGTTCCTTCTCACCCGCAACTGTTGGAACATTTGGCGGTCTCGTTTGTGGATTCGGGTTGGGACATGAAAGCCCTCATTAAACAGATCGTTATGTCCAAAACCTATCGCCAGTCATCGGTGGCCACGCCGGAGCAATTCAAAGCCGACGCCGAAAACCGTTTGCTGGCGCGCGGTTCCCGATACCGACTGGACGCGGAAATGATCCGCGATCAGATCCTGGCCACCAGCGGTATGTTGTCGAAAAAAATGTACGGCCCCAGTGTGAAACCGCCTCAACCCGAAGGGCTCTGGAAAGCCGTTTCCATGATTGGCGAACATTACGAGGCCGACGCCGGCGAAGCGATTCGACGACGCAGTGTCTATACGTTTTGGAAACGTTCCATGCCGCCGCCGCAGATGACGATTCTCAACGCGCCGCTGCGAGACGCCTGTGTCGCGCGGCGTGAACGCACCAATACGCCGACGCAGGCTTTGTTGCTGTTAAACGAAGCGGAATATTTTAAAGCCGCCGGTCAGTTGGCCGCGATCGTTCTGCAGCAGCCAGCCGACCAACGATTAGATTATGTTTGGGAGACCGTCACCGCGCGTCTGCCAGACGAAAAAGAAAAAAACGAATCGCAGAATTTGCTTGCTGACCTAAACGAGAAGTACTTGGCCGATCCTTCCCTCGCCAATCAGATTTGCGAAAGCCTGACGCTTGCGGGAGAACAACCGCCCGCCAAGGACCAGCCGTCGCCCGACGCCGAGGATGAATTGTCGACCGACGCCGAAAATGAACTGTCGCCCGACGCCAGGGCCGAACTGGCGGCGTGGACCGTTCTTACCAGTGTTTTGTACAACCTCGACATCACCAAAACCAAGGATTAGATCGTGGCTTCATTCACAACGATGGACATGCTGCTTAATCGCCGCCGTTTCTTGACCCATGCCGGCATGGGACTGGGCGTCTCTGCGCTGGCCAATGCTCTCGCTGGCCGCGGTCTGGCTGCGGCCCCCAATGACGTGACGGCCAACGGTTCCCACCAAGGGACGGGAACGCATTTTCCCGCCAAAGCCAAACGAGTCATCTTTTTGTTCATGGCAGGTGCGCCCAGTCAACTGGATCTGTTCGACTACAAACCGGATTTGGCAAAGCTGTTCAAAACTGACTTGCCAGAATCGATCAGCAAGGGGCAGCGCGTCACTGCGATGACCAAGGGCAAAGGCAGGTTAGTCGCGCCGTCCAAATTTAAATTCTCCCGGCAAGGCGACAGCGGAATCTGGATGAGCGAATTGTTGCCGCATTTGTCACGGCATACCGACGACCTTTGTTTCATCAATTCGATGAACACCGACGCGATCAACCACGACCCAGGAAAGACATCGTTTTGCACCGGATCGGAGATCGCCGGCAAACCCAGCATGGGAGCGTGGTTGAGCTACGGACTGGGAACCATGAATAAGGACCTGCCGGACTACGTGGTACTTCCGTCGGCCAAATGGAGCGGTAAAGTCAACGTCCAGGGCCTTTATTCACGATTGTGGGGCAGCGGTTTTCTGCCGTCCAAGCATCAGGGAACCAGCTTCCAAGCGGTGGGCGATCCCGTGTTGTTCCTCTCCAATCCAGCCGGCGTTGATCCGCAGGTCCGTCGCCGCATGCTGAATTCACTTGGGACATTGAACCAAAAACACTTCTCCGAAATTGGCGACCCAGAGATTGAAACCACCATCGCTCAACAGGAGATGGCGTTTCGGATGCAGACGTCTGTTCCTGACCTGACCGACATTTCTGGTGAAACGGCTGACACACTTGAAATGTACGGACCGGACATCAACAAGCCCGGATCGTATGCTCGGAACTGCTTGCTCGCTCGCCGGATGGCCGAGCGCGACGTGCGTTTTATTCAACTGTTCCATCGCGGCTGGGATCACCATTCTCGGCTGCCGGAGAATTTGGCCGGTCAGTGTCGCGACGTGGATCAACCAACCGCAGCGCTGCTGCAGGATTTAAAACAACGAGACTTATTGAAGGATACGCTGGTCGTGTTTGCCGGCGAGTTCGGTCGAACGGTTTATTGCCAAGGAAATTTGACGGCCAAAAATTACGGACGCGATCACCATCCGCGCTGCTTCACCGCATGGTTGGCCGGCGGCGGCGTCAAAGGTGGATTCCAATTCGGTAAGACCGATGACTTCAGCTACAATGTGATCCAAGACGGCGTTCACGTGCGCGATCTGCACGCCACGATGCTGCACTTGCTTGGACTTGACCACAACCGATTGACGTTTCCATTTCAGGGACTTGATCAAAAATTGACGGGCGTCCAACCCAGTCGCGTCGTCAAAGAGATCATTGCCTAGCGACAATTACCTTCCTGCTGAATCAAGTGTTAAACGAGAGATGTTACGATGAAGAACCTTTGCAAGGTGAATCTTCGACAATTGAAGACCCGTATGATCTTGTTAACCGCTGCCGTGCTTTGGGCCGGCGCTGGTTCTGCGATGGCGTTTGAAGTCTGGATGGGCACGCATCTGATGGAGTCGTCTGTCGCGACCAATCTGGAGGATTGGGCGTTGACCGCCAGTATGCTTGATGGAGTGAATGTCAATCGAGCACCCCACGACACCAACCCCGCGAGCAATCAAGATTGGCAAACAATTCTGGCGCAGTTTGATAACGTCAGTAACACAATCACGGAGATGCCACGATCCGGAGTTTCGAGGAACCCCGCGTTAGTCGATGAGTTTGCATTCAACGCGATGGAAGATGCGTTGCAACAGAAATTCAACGTCGCTGGCAATTTCAACTACGACATCGATCACCTGTTGGTTTATGACAACGCGACTACCTATCAGGGGACTCAATACAATTACAATTGGACAGAAAGCGAAGTTCAGCACATGCGTGACTGGCTCGACAGCAACGGCCATCAGGATGTCGCTCTGGTCTGGAACGCACGCAATTTCAGTCAGGCGAACCAGGACTGGGCTACCAACATGCTTTTCGACCATGTGATGATTGAAGCCAGTGCCGACGCATTTCTCAACAACACGAACAACCAGTTTACGCTTTTGAACTGGTTGTGGACAAACCCTGCCACGATCAACAAGAAAGTAATTCTGCAGATTCCGCGTTCGAACAACGGAATGACCCAGTATGCCGCGACACGTCGCGTGGCGGTGAAGGTGGGGCAGGAACTGGGTTTTGGCGCGGACGGCATCCGTTCCGATCGTCTGGTATTCTTGCCCGTTACTTACAACGACAACGTGCCCTATCTGCCCGAAACATCTTCCGACGGGTCTCTGTACGAAGATACGATCACCAGTCTTGCACTCTCGCTGATTGAGCAGCGGCCGTTATTTGAAGGGTATAACGGAACACCCACCAATGCCGACGCCGACAGTTTCGTGCGAGTTCCTCCGCAACCGGTGTCGCCGGGCGTTTTGATTGCGGGCTGGGACAACTGGAGCGTCAACGGTGTGCACGCACCCGACGTTACCGACGGAATGACGAGCGGCACCACTTCCAAGTCCGGTTTTGTTCGGGACACCGACCAGCGAGCCAGCACGGACGGGACATGGGGCACCTTGGACACACCAGCGGTCGATGCAACCGCAGATGACAACAGTGACTCAGTCAGATTAACCAACGGCTCGTCCGGACACTACGACTTTACACTGATGAACACGGGAGGAGCTGACCGGAACTTGCTCACCTTCCATTTCGATGCAGCGACTTACAGACCCAGTTCCGCGCGAAATTATGAACTGTCGGTGCTGTCGGGCGACCTAACGGTGGGAACCGTGGCGTCGGGTGTTGTACCGTCTGTCACAGGTGGTCAACAGGATTGGTCCGACTTCGATATTCCGCTCACGGGCCTGGATGACCATACCCTCGATGCGGATGGAATCGTTACGTTTCGGCTGGAATTCACGGGGGGAACCGTCGGGGCTGGCGGACACCATCAGAGCCTGGACAACGTTGCCGTAACTGCCGAGTTGCCGCGCACTTTGATCGTCGGCTGGGATAATTTTGACGATGCTGCCGCGCCTACCGTAACCTCGTCGGCGGCAGGGGTCACGGCAACCACTGTGATCACGGGATCGGGTTGGTCTAACAATGACGGATCCGGTCGTGGGTCAAGTAAAGATGCGACTTGGGGGACGTTTGAGAGTCCTGCCGCACCCGATGCCGGGACGACGGCGGTGGGGGCGAATCTTACGCTAATCAACGGTGCCGCAAGCGGTGACCTCACGTTCACGATCACCAATGGTGGCAACGCCGACGTGGAATTGAATTCGTTTCACATGGACGCCCTCGCCTTCCGTCCCAACGCCGCCAGAACGTACGCGCTGAATGTGGTCAGTGGCGATATGACTATCGGCAATGTTTTCACTTCCGCTGAGGATGCCATAACCCATCTTGGTGGAAACCTGCTAACCGATGATGCAGATCCGTTAACGCACGATCAGCATGACGATATTGACATCGACATGTCGGGCCTGGTTGATCACACGCTCGGCTCCGGAGAATCGGCCGTCATTCAGATCGCCTTTTCTGATGGAACAGGCAGCGGCGGCGGTCACCATTTGTTTCTTGATAACGTCGCCTTCAGTGGCACTGTAGTGGGCGCTGGTGTGTTGCTGGGCGATGTCAATTTGGACGGCGTGATCAACTTTTTAGACATTGCACCGTTTATTGTGGTACTCTCCGGTGGCGGTTATCAAGCCGAAGCGGATTGTGATGAAAGCGGAGCCGTAAATTTCCTTGACATCTCACCCTTCATCGCAATCCTAAGCGGTTCATAGTCGGTGTGCTGTCCAATTTATCAACAACCAACAATAGGTAATGGCGATGAGAATCTGTTTCGGATTGATTGTAATTTTCGTTTTGCAGGTTTACGCTGCGGGCCAAGTTGCCGCTCAGACCGCGGAGTCCAGTGACGAAAATTTCGTTCACGTTTTCGATGGCAAAACACTCCAGGGCTGGGCCGGGAAAGAAGGATATTGGTCGGTTGAGGACGGAGCGTTGACCGGCGTCACCGATGGATCGTTAAAGGCCAATAGCTTCATTGTTTGGCAAGGATCGACCGTCAAGAATTTTGAGCTGCGTGTGAAGGTCAAAGTTACCGCCGGCGGAAACAGTGGTCTTCAGTATCGCGGTAAATTGCGTCCTGAACGTGGACCGCATGTTGTTTCGGGCTATCAATGTGATGTGGTTGCCAGTGTGCCAAAGTACAACGGAATGCTGTACGAAGAAAAAGGCCGCCGTATTCTTTCTCACACCGGCGAAAAAGTGATCGTCGATCCCGCCGGCCAGTCTTGGGTCGTCGACAAATTTCCGGTCAAGAGCTTCGCGCCTGATCAATGGCACGATTATCGAGTGCTGGTAGAGGGCAATTATCACCGTCACTGGATTGACGGTCACCCAACGGCCGATCTTGTTGACCTCGACGAAGAAGGCCGAGCACTTGAGGGCGTTCTTGCGGTGCAGGTTCACACCGGACCGGCGATGAAGATTCAGTACAAGGATTTTAAGATCAAGCATCTCCCCGACGACATGCCGCTCCAATCTGCCGACGAACATCCGATTCCCACCGATGCTTACGGCGTTCGGCCCCAAGGAAAACTGCCTAAGAACTGGAAGGCTCCGGTGTACGGGCAGGCGGTCGAAGACAACTGATCATGGTTGGGCATAAAACGCGAACGAGAATTACCTTGGTGCTACGCACGCTTTTCTGTTTTCTGCTGTGCGCTGGTTCGGCGGCGACGGCTCAGTCGCTGGATCATCCGGCGATCTGGGTTACCGACGCCGAACGTCCGTTGATTCTGAAAAAGATCAAAACGTACTCTTGGGCGAAGAGCGCTTTCGACCAGTTGCGCAGGCATGTCGAGCCGGCACGAGTCAAACACGTCAATCAGCCCGGTGCGATTCTCAAAACGATCCCAAGATTCGGCGGCAACCAGGGCAAACATAACGCGATTCTGACGTTGGCGTCCGAATCGGGCATGCTCTATTTCCTCACCCAGGAGGAGTCCTACGGTCAGTTAGCGGCCGACATCATCGCCGCCTATTCGGCGCGATTGGCCCCCAAGAGTCCCCAAACCACCGCCATCATGGGCGACCCGTTTTTTGATGGCCGAACGACCTACGATCAGTTCGCACTCGCTTACGATTTTGCGTACGACTTCATCAAAAATCCAAAAACGCGCGTCTACGATGCGCGGAAAAATAAACGCGTTCGATTCGATCATGCGGCCACTCAAAAAGCGCTTTGGAATGTGGCCGGCAACATCCTGCAAGAGTATGGGAAGCCTGACAAACACGGTCGGGTTGTCTCCAACCACCCGGTGCTAACGGCGCCAGGGGCATTGTTTCCCATTTTATGCATCGAAGACGATCGTGAGCGCGAGCGGCTGTTCAACGTTTTCTGGGACAAGGGCACCCATCATCAGGCGTCTTTTAAAAATACGCTGATGCGAATGTATTCCAAGCAAGGCATCTGGCCCGAATCGTTCAGCTACAGTTTCATGCCCAACATGATCATGATCCTAAATATCGTTGATCGGCTTAAACCGAAGATGAACGTAACGTCCAAGGCCGCAAGAATTTTCGAAGGAACATTCGTGTTGGCAAATTTGAACAACCCAGACGGCAGGTCGATCCGGTACGGCGATTCGAAACGTCGCAAGAACGCCGGCGCCGATAGCTTGCGGTACATGATGCACTTGTCCGACCGACGTGGCTACGACCAATGGAAAGATCAGGCCTCGATCGCACTGAAAAAAATGTACGCCAACAATGGCGGCTACAAACCAAATCTGTCTAATTCTGTGTACGGCAGTTTTGGAGCGCTCCAGCTATTTTGGGGGCTGGATATACCGAGATCCGTTGAAGGCGCTATTGACTACCGCACGACGGTTGTCGTGGAACATGCGGGCCTCGCGTTACAACGAAATTTCGTCGAAAAGAAAAATGAGCTGTATGGGTTGAACGGCTACATCGGCGGAGCCCACTACGTTCACTCTCATTGCACGGGCATCGCGATGGAGTTGTACGGAGCCGGCTACGTGATGGCGCCCAATGGGGGCCTGCCGAAGTCCACCAAAGAGCGTAGTGATCCGGTGCATGAACAATATTTTCGTCTCTATGCAGGAAACAATTCGGTCATCACCAATGGGACTTCACACGGACGAAATGAAGGCTCTTGGAAAGGCAAAGCCAATGTCTGGCAAAATACGGC
>CAYOZV010000041.1:22732-28430 GCA_964408465.1 uncultured Pirellulaceae bacterium | reverse complement strand
GTGCGACGTTTGAGTTCTTTGTTTTGCCTTTCGAGCATGTTGGTGGTCCGCATTCGCTTGCGATGTTCCTTTGGAATTTGGAAGACCGTTAGTCCTTCTGGAACGTTATTCTCTGCCCAAGTGGCAACGTTGGGTGCGGTATCTTTGTAGAGCTCGACGAACTGTTTTAATTCCTCGTTGGCATCGTCTATATCTTTTGCGTTGAAGACATTTCGCAAGTCTTGAGCGACTTGTTTTCTGATTTCCAACTTTGGGATGTATTGCATCGCGTTCTGCATCAAGTGAAACTGACATCGCTGCCAAGGTACATTTGGCATGACAGCCTTGCGTGCTGCCTTGAGACCTTCGTGAGCGTCGCTGATGACCAACTTCATGCCCTGCATGCCTCGCGTTTTGAGCGAACTGAGAAAGTCTCGCCAGTGCACCTCAGCCTCCGAGAGTGAGACACTAACGCCTAGTACGCTTCGCTGACCAGTCGGAAGTACGCCGATGGCGACAAGCACTGCACAGTCTCTGACGCTGCCAGCGACTCTTACTTTCTCGTAGCGAGCGTCGAGCATGAGGTATTCGACTTGTGCCAACGGACGGTTTCGCCAGGCTTCGAGTTCTTCGTCAAGCATCGCCGCAGCTCGGCTGACTTGCATGCTGGTGACTTCTGTGCCACAGAGTTCCTCGGTGATCTTGGCGACCTTTCGGGTCGAGACGCCTTGGACATACATCTCCGCAATGGCTAGTTTGAAAGCCCGTTCGCTGCGTTCACCGCGTTCCAAAGCCGACGGATAGAATTCACTGTCTCGTGTCTGGGGCACATGTAGTTCGAGTTTGCCTAAGCGGCTGTTGACGGTTTTATCCTTGAAGCCGTTGGCATAGCTTCGGCGATCGTCAGTTCGCTGATAGGGTTTGGCGTTAAGATACTCCGAGCGTTCGAGCTTCATCGCCTCATTGAGTAAAATTTGCATGGCGTTGGCCATTCCTTCAAAGCCTTCGTTAGCCAACAACTGGACAACGGCGGCAACTTCGCTAGATTGATTCTGGTGGGTCATGGGAGGTTTCCTTTTATTGAGTAGTTACTTCAAAAAGAAACCGATCGGGCCCACCTCTTCAAGGAGGGGCCCAGAATTGGCTGGCATTTTTATTTGATTCGCAAGCTCATCAAATAAAAATGCCAGCCAATTCAACCAAGTTGAATTTACAGAAACGATGTTACGCTACCCTCTATCAATCCACGCCATCCGTTTTCGTGTAACCTCCACCATGCAGAGCACCATCGGCCAATTTGATCAGTAATACGGTACTGTGTTGGGGAGCTGTTCTTCATAAACAAAACAGTATCTTCGTAGTTTAAACCTACAACCTCATCAACTGTCGCTGACAATTCTCGAGAAACAACTAAGCATCGTTTTTGATCAAAAAATAAACTTTCCAATGCAATAGCAGCTTGCGAACCATTCACAGTAAAATCAAACTCACCATCTACGCAAACTGGTTCTATCGGACCGTATGCGTTACTTGAGAACACATGCGCTTTTTTGTCGTAGAAGTTTGCAGAGCTGGAAGCAGTGATTAATCCACGACTTGCAAGTGATGGTATAGCCGATTCGGCTTCTTGCATCTGTATTCCAAAATTGTCTGTTGCTTCAGCTGCCTCAACACTTTCCAGAACCAGCGTCGTTAATTTCAACGGGCGTTGCATAAGCTGGTAGATAATCCAGAACTCACCTACGTCAAAATGGAATCTGCCCATGTACTCTCTTATCGTTTTATCCTTCAGCCGCATTTAAATTCTTATACAGCTAATTTGTGTTGCAGTGGGGCTCAGTGGTGCCGTTGGCATCACAATCACAACAAATAATTGTAAAGAAATCCCCTTTGTATCTCATGCTGTAGTGTTTCCCAGTACAAGAAGTTGCATCATCCTCTTTAACTTTTTTAGATGTGCCCCCTAGGTTACGATCGATAGCCTTTTTGGCTTCACCATAAGAGCCGTATTCGTAATTGTCGCAAGGATCTAAATCATCATCGTCGTCGTCGCATGGTGGATCATATGGCGGAAAGTATGGCGGATTCTCTGGGGTTGGTTTGGGGTTTGGGCGGGGGACAGGTGGATGATACGGATCGGGATACCACCATTCACCTATTGTTTCTCCTACCCCTTCACCAATCTGTGATCCAACATAAACGCCACCAACAAACACACCTATTCCCCAACCAATTGGATTAGAAGCAAGGCCGGTCGTCACTGCTGGTGCCGCAGGAGCTAACGCTGGCGCTAACTGCACTAAAGTTCCATTCGGATCCACCGCCCCCGGGACGAAGTACCCTCTATACAGTGACATGCCGTCAACATACTCCAGCGGATCACGCGAGATAAACTCACCCGTACCCGCATCGTAGTATCTGGCTCGAAAGTACACACGAATGACATACGTTCGGAATTTGGAACCGATTGCTCGTTGCCGCTGCCAGAGTCTACAGTGTTGCCAAGTATTCTTCGGCGATTTTCAAATGATTGTCGCGTTTGGCTTTATCCATTTTTCTGGCCATACTGCACATCATAGCCCAACGCGGATTCTTGGCCAGTGAATCGCTGTGCAGCCAAATCCAACGCCAATACAGCCCGTCCCAAATCGCGCACCACGGTTCCTTTTTGTAGTGGCTCATCTTCCGCACGTATGACGAACCGGAAAAATATGGCTTCGTCGTGATCAACCCGCCGTCGGCATGCTGGCTCATCGAATAAGCGTTGGGAACCATCACCCAGTCATAACTGTCGATGAACATCTCCATGAACCAGCGGTAAATCTCATCAGGATCGAACTCACACAAAAACATGAATCCCCCCAAAACCATCAGCCGTTCAATGTGGTGGCAATAACCGGAATCTAGGACTCGGCCGATCGTATCGTCGATCGGAAGTATCCCCGTTGTGGCGTCGTAGAACGTGCTGGGGATTTTTCGGCGGTGGTCCCAGTGATTGGTCGTCCGCATTTGGACGCCATGATCTTCATAGGTGGCGCGGATGAATTCACGCCAACCAATGATCTGCCGAATAAAACCCTCAACAGAATTCAAAGGAACGTCATTCTTTTTCACGAACGACATCGTTTCCTTGACGACTTGATTGGGGGTAAGTAGTCCCGTGTTGAGCATCGGCGTCAAGACACTGTGCCAAAGCCAGGACTGCCCTTGGACGATCGCGTCTTCGTAAACACCGAAATTTACAAAACGCTGTTTAAGAAAATCCTTCAGCCACTTCTTGGCCGCCTTGTGATCGGTTGGGTAGTACAGGTTGTCCAAGCTGCCGTAGTTTTTGCCGAAGCGTTTGTTCACATATTCGCGGGCTTGGTGGTCTGTGTCGTCATGCTTAATTTTGGGGACCGTGGGGATTTCATCCAACAACTTTTTGGGCACCTTTTTTCGATTGTCTTCGTCAAAGCTCCACTTGCCTCCGGCCGGCTGGTCGTCCTCCATCAAAAGATCCAAACGGCGGCGTTGTGACTTATAGAAATCCGCCATGAACCAGCGTTTTTTGCCGCTGCGATAAGTGTTGTTGTCTTCTGGCGTGTTGATGAACTGCGGGTTTTCTAGAAATTCGATCGGCAGTTTTAGTTGTTCGCAAAAACGAACCAATCGTTTCTCCAACATAAAATCGGTTGGGTGAGTTGTGATCAGCTTTTTAGGCGAAGATTTTAGACCGCGTTTGATTTTCCTCAGGTGGCCAAGCAGCGAGTCTTTTTTGGGGTCGTATTCAAGGTAAACCGTCTCAATTCCTTTTTCCTGCAGGTGCTGCTGGTAACGCTTCATCGTGGCCCGATGCAGCCACAATTTTTGTTTGTGGAAGGTCGCAGGATACTGGCTGTCACCAAAAAAAAGGCTGTCCTCGATGAGAATTGCCTTCGTGGGGCGGAGTTTGAGCCCGGGGTGGTCAGCGAACAGTTGGTGTGGAAAAATTAGCAGGTTCAACGTTGTCTTCTCGTGCGGTTAAGAGTTCATTCGTAGGGCCGGTTCCCACCTGCCGCTGGCAATCGTACAAATTTTGGTCAAAAAATTAATATGAAAAACTTGGTTTGGTTCCGTCGCGATCTGCGACTCAAAGACAACACCGCGCTCGCACACGCCTGCACCGACGCCGCCGACGGTGTCGTGGCCGTGTTCTTCATTACACCCGATCAATGGGTCGAACATCACGATGCGGCTTTGAAGGTCGATTTCTGGTTGAAGAATCTTGCTTCGCTTTCGGAATCCTTGGCAGAAATCAATATCCCGTTGTTGATTCAACGATGCAACCATTTTTCTGATGTGCCCTCCGCGATTTGCAAATTGGCGAAGAAACACGATTGTGGGGATATGTTTTTAAACCGTGAATACGAAGTCAATGAACGTAAACGCGATGAAGCGGTCGTGCGATCGGCAGGCGCAGTAAACATCGGCGTGCATCGCTTTCATGACCGCGTGATTGTGCCGCCGAGCGAAATAAAAACGAAGGACGACCGATTCTACTCGGTCTTCACACCCTATCGCAAACGCTGGGATAAGATCGCGGTTGATTTTGGGAAGGTGCAAGCGCAACCAAGCAAACAAAAACCGGGCGACATTCAGCCAACCCGCGTCCCCGATCATGTCGACGGATTTGAGTTTTCCGATCTGCCGACCGACCTGTGGCCCTCCGGCGAAGCCGAAGCCGAACGCCGGTTAAAAAAGTTTGCGGGGAAGATCGACGACTACGCCGAGGCGCGAGACGTGCCCGCGCTGGAGGGGACGAGTCAGCTGTCTCCCTATTTAGCGGCCGGTGTTATTTCGCCTCGACAATGTCTGGCCCGTGCGATCGCTGCGGACGATGGTGCGATCGGTGGCGAGGGCGGCGCGACGACGTGGGTCTCGGAATTGGCGTGGCGAGACTTTTATACTCACGTGATGGTTGGGTTTCCACGGGTGTCAAAAGACCTGCCGTTCAAGGAAAAAACAAAGAAGCTAAAATGGCGATCATCGAAGAAAGATCTCGAGGCTTGGAAGACCGGGCAAACCGGCTACCCCATCGTTGACGCCGGCATGCGGCAGTTGAACCAAACGGGTTGGATGCATAATCGTTTGAGGATGGTGACGGCGATGTTTTTGACGAAGAACCTGTTGATCGATTGGCGAGAGGGCGAAAAGTATTTTATGGAAAAACTGATCGACGGTGATCTGGCGGCCAACAACGGCGGCTGGCAGTGGTCGGCGTCCACGGGCACCGATTCGGTTCCCTACTTCAGGATCTTCAGTCCCTTCAGCCAGAGTAAACGATTTGACCCCGAGGCGGAATTTATCAAACAAATGTGTCCCGAATTAAATGACGTTCCCTACAAAGCGATCCACGACCTGAAAAAGCTGGAGAAGGCTTTGAATGAAACCGAGGCCGATTACCCGCGGTATCTGGTTGATTATAAAGAAAGTCGCGAAAGAGCGTTGGCGGCTTTTAAAGCGCTGTAGGTCGATTTCTGTTGCAACACTCATTTTCAACACGCCAAAAATTTACATCCCGCGTTCTCCATTGCGCATTTCAACATGGTGGTTGGAAGCAGCCGCCGAAAATTTACCTTAGGACTAATCTTATGACTGCTAAACCTGATGCCGACCGCGTTTCGATTCCAGCGATTGATTCATCGGTCCCCCCAATCCTGCAGACCGCCACGTTTGCTCTTGGCTGATTCTGGGGACC
>CAYOZV010000041.1:9816-22722 GCA_964408465.1 uncultured Pirellulaceae bacterium | reverse complement strand
GTTTGGGGTCGTCAAAGGCGTCTACCGGACGCGCGTTGGTTACACCGGCGGCAAAAAAATGAATCCGACGTATCACAGTCTGGGTAATCACACCGAAGCGATTCAAATTGATTTTAATCCGGACGAAATTGATTTTGCCACGATCCTAAATTTGATCTGGACATCGCACAATCCGATCGGTGCAAAACGTAGCAGCCAATACAAATCGGCCATCTGGTTTGGCGATGATCATCAGAAGACGGCGATCGAGCAATCAATCCAACCGCTGGAAGAAAAATACGACTGCGCACTGACCACGGAAATCTTACCGCTGGAAACTTTCTTCAATGCCGAAGACTATCACCAGAAGTACGTTTTGCAGCGGCATGATGCGGTCATGAAACAGTTCAAAACTTTCTATGCCGATTTTGATGAATTCGTCAATTCGACCGCGGCCGCACGGCTGAACGGTTTTGCTTATGGCTGCGGATCCAAAACTCTATTCGAAGCAGAACAATCAGAGTACGGAATTGCCCAAGAGATTTTGGCACCTGTGTTGCGGGTTTGATCAAATCGGACAGCCGTTTTGGTCCGGTGAAGGCTAAGGTGGTTGCCCGATCAACCGAGGGGAACCAGCGTCGGCAACGTTGGCAGCGTCGGTAAAGCCGGTGAAAACGCAAACCATGAGGAGCGTCCGGAGACAATGTCGCTCAATGGCTGCCAAGGGATCAAAGATCGTTTCACTCGTTCAAAAGGCGTTAATTTCGTTGAAACGAGCTACTCCCGTTCAGCGCTGGCCTTATAAATTGGCTCGTTCGGCAGCGCGCCGAGCCTCAACGTCGACGTGATAATGATGAACAGCAAAAATGTCGGCAGCTTGAACAATGATTCGCCTGTACCGTGAACAAACGCGAATAGAATCATGCCGAAAACAAACGCGACGCCAATATCGCGGTGCCTCAGATAGCGGCTGAAGGAAACGTACAGCGACACAAACAGGTAGAACATAAATAGCCCCAGCCCAATCATCCCGCCGTCGACCAAGAGGTCTAAGTACATGTTGTGACCGTGTGGAATCTCCCATCCAAAAAGGTCGTACAGATACTCGATACGCTCTTTTTCCCAATAGGCCAGATAGCCGTGGCCGATCAGTGGACGTTTTTGGATCGAAGACGCCAGTTCCTCCCACAACGGCCAACGACCGGTCAGTGTCCCGACGTCTTCGGTGCGTCCCATCGCGGCGGTTTCGCCCATCGCATTAAGGGTGCTGTTTTTCGACATCGCCAGAAAGATTCCAAACCCGACCACCATCAGCATCACCATAGAAACGCCAAAGATGCGATTGTTGGGTTTGAATGTGATAAAGCGTGTCGCCGTCACCGCGAACACCATACCCGCCAACGTGGTTCTGGACTTCGTGGCCAGCAGCACGCCGATGCCGACCACGACCAGGCCGATCGTAAGGTAGCTGATCGATTCTCCACGTTTGGTAAACACGGGCGCCGCCAGACAGCAAACGGTGCCGTAGGCGGCCAGCGAATTGGGGTGCGCTGTTCCGACGAAGCGATAGTCTGGCAAGTGAGGCGTGAAGTTTCCAAGGAAAATTTCGATCGCCACCCCACCAAAAATATAGCACGTGCAAACCAGCGCGAAAATCTTGGCGAGGTCTTGAAGAGACAGTCGCCGCGCGAGCCCGAAGGCGGCCACCGACATGATCGAAAACACAACGAACTTCTGCGCAGTAAAGCGCGCATTGACCGACCACCCAATGCTGGCCCCGATGTAGAAATAGTACAGCGCGAAAGCGAACAGAATCATCCCGCCCCAACGCAGATTATTCGGCGGCGCTTTAAAAAGACACCAGAGCCCGGCAATTCCTAACATTAAACGCATCGGCGTCGAAACAAGGTTCACCGTTTCAATTCGGTCGGCCGTCCGGTTTGCCTCGACCTCTAACGCATGGACTTTTCGGTAGTAGGTGCTGGCGTTGAAACTATGGTCGACCAGAAAAAAACCCGCGCCAAGCAGCAGCACAAAAAACAGCAACGTTGACGTCTTCAACGTTGGCGTATCATGGTAGGGCTGTGGGTCAAGGTACACATCGTCGTCATGGTCGTCGGTTGGTTCCAGGCTATTTTGAGTAAGCTCGTAGGTGCTCATGCGATGCCCTCCTGAACGACCAGCGGATCGGATTTCAGCCAATAGACCAACCAGCCACCCTCGATCAACGTCGCGGCCAAACTGCCCAAACAGATCGCAAGCGCTGCGCCGACCAAACCAAATTCGGGCGTCAACATCATCACCGCAATCACTGTGACGATGCTCCAAAAGAGTTCACCGACGAAGATTCCACGCGACTTCTCAAGGGCGGCCAACCCGTTGCCGGCAACGATCGAGAGACTGCAAATCAGGACATGGAGGCTGAGGATGGTGACAACGTCGCCGTATTGGGCCAGCGTCGAATTGAACGCCAGCCCGAGGATTTGCTCGCCGGCGAAGAAGTAAATGAAGCAAACCGCCGTCAGGGCGATGCTGAATACGACCGCTGACAGCCCAAGCACTTGTTGCATCGCTGGTTTGCCGTGGGTTTGAAGCGCAACAACGGCTTTGGGCTGGAACAGGTTGTTGCAACCAATCACAAACATCATCGACACGTTGGCCAACGTCATGCAACTGCCCCAGATGCCGGCCGCATCGGCGCTAACCAGCCACAGCACAAGATACGGCAATAGTCCGTTGACGGCGCTGGGGAAGAATCGCGCCGCGACTAACCAGCTGGAATAACCGATGCTGACCTGCCAGTCGCTTCGGAATTGTTCGGGTACAAATTGAAAAGGTTCAACCTTGACGATCAACCAAACCAGCGCCGGAAGTAGGCTGGCGATGCCCATGGCGGCAAAGACCGCGGCGGCCGTCAGCAGATCGTAGCGGTAACAGGCGAACATGATTCCAAACTGCAAAACCAGCGCTGCACCGCTTAAGAGCGCCGCCGCGCCGTAGCGAAAATGCGTGCAACTGACCGCGCGGAGATGATCACGTAACAGGATCGGCGGTATCGCCGCCGCGATCACGGCAAAGCAAACGCCAAGCCCTTCTGGTGCGGACAAGAAATTCGTCAGCACGGCACAGCCAATTAAGATCACAATGCTGGCGACGGAGAAACCGGCCTGTTGAATGAGGCTGCTGCCGAGGAACGGCGGATTGGGGCGGTCTGGTTGATGAGCGAACACGACGTAAGGGGCGGCCAACATCCGCTCTTGGATGACGCGAAAGAAGCAGAGCACGGCCCAAGCCAGTACGTAGGCGTTGAGTTCGCTGGCCGAGCAAAATTTAGCGACCACCATCATCGTGGCGAAGCTGTTGAGGCTGACGAACCCTTGGTCGGCCAACGCAAGAATGACTTTCGTCATCGGTTTGCTCGCCGGCGACTGCGTTGGCGCAATTTCTGCCGGCGGTCGCCAAGGGGATTCGGATTGTTTAATTTCAGCGTTCACAGCGGACGTTTGGTTAGGGTATTGGACGAGGCAACGAAACGCAGCCGGGCATTAGACGGAAAAACCTGTTGGGGCGGATACGTCAATCGCGGCGCTTGGACGACGGAGTTGAGCGTCCAAAGGAGAGGTTGGGCTCGTGGCGTCCTCCGCTACTTCGTCTCTTGGGATTTGCGGCCGTGATTTAATCGAACCAGCGTTGTAACCAGCGTGGTAGGACGCTTCCTTCACCGCCGGTCATCACGACGCCCAGAATATTTTGGTTTCCGGTGCCGATACTTTGTTGCATTTGGATCAACCGCTGCTGCTGTACGCCCGACCGTGCGACCACCACAACACCGTCCAGGTGATTGCTTAACGAATGAGCGGGCGATGGATTTTTAAACTGTGGCATGTCAACGATCGTGACGCGGTACTGGTCACGCACCTGATTGAAAAGTTCCGCCGTCAAATTCATATCAGGGACGATCTGCGACGCAGCCTGTTTGTCACCGACGCCCAAAACATCTAAAGATTCAATTTTGGTAGGCGTGACGGCCTCCGTCAGCGTGGCAACGCCGGCAAGACAATCGCCGTAGCCAATGCGCCCCGTTCGATACATCCGGGAAATTTTCCCGTCCTTCGCGTTGGCGTCAATCAACAACACCGGCCCCAAACCGTGGTCGGCGCTGCGAATGGCCAGGTTCACCGCGGTCGTTGTGAGCCCCTGTTTTGACTCACACGCGGCCATGCCGATGACGGCCGAACCGGTGTTCTGGAGCAACTGCTGGTCCAAGTTCCGCAGCAACACGTCGATGTATTCGCTGCCACGGCGTTTGGGAATCGTTTTCGTTCGGCGCTGCGTGCCACTTTGGTCAGCGACGCTAATTGTATCGTTGTCTGTCATAGCTTTATCGATGCTTCTAGGGTTATTGTAGAACGCTGCGGAAACGGCGTGAATCTGGAATGGAAACTAACACGGGTGCTCCGATCGCCTCGGAAACCTGCTGGGCGCGGCGAGCCGAATTGTCGATGGCTTGCAGTCCGACCGTGATCGCGACTGTTCCCAGGAACATCGCCGCTAATCCCAGCGCGATCAAAATCCCCTTGGACGGGCTGATCGGTTTCTCCTCCAACGTCGGCGATTGAGCGAGGCTGATGTTGGAGAAGGATTGTTGGTCGAGTGCTTCGCTGATTCGCGCGTCTTCAAGATTTTCGGAGTATTTCGAATAATTGTTGACGGCCAAATCGACGTCGCGTTGCAGTTGTTCGATGGTGATGCCGGCGGCGTTAAGTTCCTTGATTTTTGAGGCGATGGTTGCCTCTTGCTGAGTCAATTCATCTAAAACGGCTTGGTAGCCAGCGACGTTAGATTTTGACTGGCCAAGATTCAACATCAACTGTTGGTGAACTTGGTTGAGCGCTTGAGTTACTTCTAAACGACTGTTGTTGTTTCGTTTGGCCAGTTCACGTTTCGCTTCGGCTTCCTGCTTTTTTATGGCTTGGACCCTAGGATGGTTCTTCAGTCGTGCCTCAATATCCATGCGTTCGACCTGCAGTTCATACAGCTGATCCCGCAGCAAGTCGCGACCGGTGTTGGGAACGCTTTTTTCTTCGGCGCGGATGCTACGCGGTTCTTTGGCCAGCATTTCTTTGATCATCGCCACGCGCGCTCTGGATCCTTCGAGCTCGCGAATGGTGTTCATCTTCTGCCGCTGAGTCTCATTCATTTGGTCTTGGAGCATTGTGCGATGGCCCGAGATCGAGGCCACACCCATTTCGTCCTTGAAGGTTTTAAGTTCGTTTGACTTTTGTGCGACGTCGTCTTTGAGCGAAGACTTTTGTTCTTCGAAGAATTCCTTTGAACCTTGGGTGACGAAGATTTGAGCGTGCCGCTGCGTGTAGTTTTCGATCAATGATTTGACGACCGCCTGAGCGAGTTCCGGCGAGTCACTGTCGTATTGGATCGAAACGACGTTGGATTTACGTTCAGATCCGACAGCTACGTTTTCAATGATCTCTTGGATCGCTTCCTCTTTGTCGCTGATGGGGTCGATCTGTTTGACGATGTCTATCGCCGCCCCAATGGTTTGCTTGAGCGAATCAAATGTGGCGTTGGGCTCTTCTTCTTCGGCGCCCGGCAGGGGTTCTTCGCCCAAGACGACCGCGGGAGTGAGTTCCTCGACCACGCTGGTGATGACGCCGCGGCTGGCAACGACGTCCAGCACGGATTTAATTTCGTCTTCTCGATCGGTCTCTTGAATCGAGATCCTCTCTCCGGTGGCCGCGGTCGGATCCAGCCGCGAGTTTTCACGACCGATCTTGATCCAAATTTTAGCTTCTGAGCTGTAGGTGCGAGGCCACAGCATGATGATGGCCGAAATCGCCAACAACACCAACAAGTTATAAAGAATGATTTTCTTTTTGTGGCGGAATAGAGATTCCACGTAGTCGCGGATCATAAACGAATTGTTGGTGGGACGTATCATGGCAGATTGCTATTGTTATAGGTTTGGACGCTGGTCACCGCCCCAGCATGGCACAGGCGCGATTGACGATCCTCCAGTTTAATTGCTCCGGTGGCTATTCTACGCTTTGACTCAAATAAAGCACTATTTCCCGTTCCAGCATGGCCGAATTATTCCGGTTATGACGCCCTTGATTTCCCTTCGGTGAGCTATAACACGCCAGAAATGGGTTGATTGCCGACCTGTCCTAACCGCGCGGTACGTTGTTGAGTAAGACTGCCCCGTAAGACTGGCCCTGTGGCAGTTACTTTACCGGCGGTAGGCCGGCAGCTTGGGCGGTAGGGAACAAGCCGCCAGTTTGTGTCCTCAACGTGTTTTCAATAATTTCTTCCCCGCGTCGGCACCGGCGGCTAATCCCTTGCGGCTCAGTTTCTTAAGTGAGTGCCATGGGGCTGACGCTCTGGAGCTAAATTCGTGGAACGTGCGCGATAGACTTTGGACGCCAAACGCTTTCAAACGCGCCAACACGTTCCAAAACAAAAGAGTTTCTCCGCTATTTTGTTTTGATACGCGGTGGCACTTACTATCATCAGTTAAACGATGGTCGCTGATTCTATAATTGCTCACACTGTTTTCGCTTCGGTTCAGATATCCTTTGAAATTCAATAAGAGCAAAACTTGTTCTCAGGCTGTTTCTCAAAGGGACGCCTTCAATGACGCTGGACAGTTCGCCGCTGCAGACGCGACCAATCAATCGTCCGGCGTCGACTCCTCCTCTGCAAAGCCGCCTCACATCGATGCCATTGGAGGATTCCGCTTCGTCGCAGCATTCGCGGTTCTAATCAGTCATTTTCGCGGTAAGTTTGGCTTCGGAGATTTCCACACTGCCTTCACCGGACGCGGCGTCTCATTCTTCTTCGTGCTGTCGGGTTTTATCCTGACCTACGTTTATCACTCACGATTAAAGCGAACGGGAATCCTCAGTTTTTACTTCAAGCGGATCGTTAGGCTGTGGCCTCTGCATCTGGTCTGTACCCTCATTATCGTTTGGTTGATTGGGCAGAAAATCTATCCGCTGAAATTTGGGGTCAACCTGCTGCTGCTGCAGAGTTGGATCCCAGACCGGCGTTGGTCGCTTTCCTATAACGGCGTCGCTTGGAGCATCTCCACGGAGATGTTCTTCTTTTTTATGTTCCCCTTCCTTTTGCTGGGGGGGCAGCGCCAGTTCTGGTGGAAGTTCGCCATCGTCACCTTGACGTCGTTCGCCATCGTCGGCGGAGCCCACTATTTCTACTTGG
This sequence comes from uncultured Pirellulaceae bacterium, assembly GCA_964408465.1. GTDB lineage: Bacteria > Planctomycetota > Planctomycetia > Pirellulales > Pirellulaceae > Mariniblastus. Next base: position 15,507 of record CAYOZV010000041.1, on the reverse strand, counting down.
ACCGCGAATTTACAAATAAAGCGATGCTGGTTTCGATTATCCACACCAATCCGGTGGTGCGGCTGGTGGAATTCGCACTCGGCATGGCGACCGCCTGGATCTTCATCAACTCAATCGCTCGCAAAGCATCGGCCGCGCTGACCGAGAGCAGCCACCGGTTGTGGCACGATACGTTGAAAGAAGTCCTTGCCATGTCCACCATGGTCGTGTTCGTCTTCACGTACGATTGGGCACGCCAGTCTATCACCAGCAACGGCAGTCACCTGCTGTCGATCTGGTATCACTTTGCCGGGTCGGCCCCCGTGTTCGCGGTGATCATCTTTGTGTTTGCGCGCTCCCAAGGAGTCTGCGCAAGGGCGATGGGCAGCAAGGCAATGAATTTCCTTGGGGAGATCAGTTACGCGTTCTTTCTCATTCACAGCATCATCTTGGTCTATCACGTGAATCTTGACTGGTCTGCGTCCAGCCCCAATCGTTGGATCGTCGCCGCCAGCGTTATTTTGATGGTGCTCGGTTCGTCGATTTGGCTTCATTTCGTGATCGAGAAACCCTTTCGAGACGCGCTGATGTCGGTTTCACAAAAAGGATTCCCAAAGTCGATTCGCAACAGCATAGCCCAAGTGTGGCGATTTGGTTTTTCAAAAATTGGTTTCGCCTGTCTGCTACTTTGCCTCACCAGTTGGGTCGGTATTCGAAGCCAATACACGCCTTTACAGTTCACACCGCAGATGTACCAAACCATCTTCGCCAGCAGTCGGTCAGTACGAGGGACTCGGTTTGGAGATCGGATAAAACTGATGGGGTTTGACGCAAAAGCTGTCGAGGGCGGCATCGAATTGAGTTTTGTCTGGCAGAAACTAGCTCCCATGAAGCACCACCGCTTCACGCATATTTTGGACTCGCAACAAAACATCGCATTAATCTTACCGCCGGATGACAGGTCGTTTTTTAAAGAGGCAGAATTATTTCAGCCGCTGACGGAGGTTCAATTCATTCCGGTAGATCAATTCAACGATGGAAATGAAGTGGCGATTGGGTTTTACTGCCCTGACATCGACCCGCAAACCAACGCCCCGTTGGGCAGCTTAAGATCCAGCCGCAGTCCCACCGGCTTCTTTCATGCTCGACTGTCCGTCGTGCCGCCGGAGATGCTGGAAAGATTGAAGGAGAAAATAAAAAAATCACAGCAAGTGGCGTTGGCCGAAGAACTGTGATCCTCCCGCGCTGAGGATCCATGATCCCGACGCTCGATGGCCCCCAACTGTCGATGACCTCTCGCTCGCATAACTGCACTTTCTCAGGCACCATGGCAATCCCCAAGAACGCCCCTCGGTTTCCCGCTTACTTTGCTGCCAACAACTCACCGATCGCGCCGCTGGGCCTACTGCCAAAGCGCAATACCGTTCAATGGACTGATTTGTTTGGCTCACAGCCATGGCGTCAGTTTAACGATTAGCCGGCAGGCGTCGGTGTTTAGGCGGTGCCAAACGCGGTCGCCTGCCGGCTTGTCGTTAAACGAGAATGACCTTCATTCAACGGTATTGTGCCAAAGCGTATCGCTCGCGCCCAAAAAAACCTGGGCGACGATCGCAAGGAACGAAGTGTAAAACGAAAGGCGGCTTAGGGCTGTTCCTCCGCTGCCTCTTGATCGGCAGGTTGATTCATAAAAAACGCTTTGTCCACGTCGACCTGTTTCAACGTTCGGGTCTGCACCGGCAGCCACAGCGAAACCGCCGGCACGTAAGTGATGACCATCAGCGCGGCCACCATCGAAAGGAAAAACGGCAGCATCGTCTTGGTGACTTTTGCGATCGACGTCTTTCCCACGCCACAGCCAATGAACAAACAGGTTCCCACCGGCGGCGTACAGAGTCCGATACAAAGGTTCGCGATCATCATGATCCCAAAGTGAACCTCGTGCATCCCCAGTTCAGAGACAACCGGCAGGAAGATCGGCGTGAAGATCAAAACCGCCGGCGTCATATCCATGAACGTGCCCACGCAAAGCAGCAACAAATTGATCGTCAGCAAAATCATGATTGGATTTTCAGAAAGGCCCAACAGCGCGGCGCTGACCGATTGTGGAATATTGGCGATCGTCATAATCCAGCTCATCCCCGAACTGGCACCAATCAAAATCATCACCACCGCCGTCGTGATTCCCGTTTGGTACAACAGATCTGGGACCTCGCTGATGCCGACCTCGCGATAAACGATGACCGCCAGAACAAACGCATAAACCACAGCAATCGCCGCCGCCTCGGTCGCGGTGAAAACGCCAAAGAGAATTCCACCGATCACGATCACGATCAAAAACAGGCTGAGAAAGGACCGCTTGAAACTGACAAAAATCTCTTTCATCGAAGAACGAGGTTCGCGTGGATAATTGTTTTTGATCGCAAAGCAACCACAGACAAACATGATGAATAGACCCGCGATCACCCCGGGCAGAATCCCTGCCATAAACAGCGCCGCCACCGACGCCGAACCGGCCGCGACGGAGTAAACGATCATGATGTTGCTGGGCGGAATCAACAGCCCCGTTGTCGCCGCGGTCGTGGTGACGGCGACGTTGAATTCGCGATTGTAACCCTTGCGATTCATCTCGGGGATCATAAATCCACCGACCGAAGACACCGCCGCGGCCGCTGATCCGGAGATGGATCCAAACAACATGCACGTCAGCGTGTTGACGTAAGCCAAACCGCCGGGCAAAAACCCGACCAGCGTCCCGGCTAAATCGATCAACCGGCTGGCCATCCCTCCGCGTCCCATCAAATGGCCCGAAAGAATAAAAAACGGAATCGCCAGCAGTGCAAAACTATCGACGCCGTTGGCCATCTTCCCCGCGACCACAATCGTCGGGTCGACGCCTTCGGCAATGACGGCCACAAAGGTTGCCATGGCAATCGCCACGGCAATGGGAACGTCGATAACCAACAGCAGCGTAAAGACAAGGACTAAGATCAATGCGGTGGTGCCCATTACAAAGTCCCTCCTTCGGTTTCCAAAACGTCTGATTCGGTTTCCGCCTCGCCGATGGCCGTCGCCGGCTGATTGAGCAGTTCCAAAATGTTCTCAATGGTGAACAGCACCATGAAGAATCCAGAGACCGGCAGAACAAGATACACGTATCCCTTTTCCAGTCCCAAAGTCGTCAACTGTTCCAGCGCAAATCGCAGCGAGACCACTTGCACACCACCGACCACAAAAATCGCGATGGCAAAAAACAGCACAACGCAATTGGCAAAGATGGCCATCCCCCAGCGCGTCTGAGGGTGTAATTTTTCGACAAAGTAATCAACGCCCAGATGACCCTTGATTCCAAACGCGGCCGCACCGCCCAGCAACGTCACCCAAATCAACAGGATCCGAGCCAGTTCCTCGGTCCAGCTGGCCTGTTGCCCTAAGGCATAACGCGTGAACACACCCCAAACGACGTCCAGTACTAAGACCGCCACCGCGACAATCAACACCGCATTCAGCAGCGCCGTCATCCATTTCGTAAACAGCAGGAAGCTCTTTTGCATCACTGAACCTCCGAGATTTGATCTAATAAGGAACGCACGTCAGGATTTTCGACCGCGTCCAACATCGGCCGCACCTTCTCCGCAAACGCAGCCGTATCGACCTCGTATATCTCGACGCCCTCGGCCGCCACTTTTTTCAGCGCTGCCTGAGTGTCTTCGGTCCAGATCGTGCGTTGAAAATCTGACGACTCCTGCGCGGCCTGTTGCAACCATTGCTGAACCTGAGGCGAAAGCGACTCCCAGGCCTTGGTGCTGATCAACAGCATATCCGGAATCCGCGTGTGCCCATCCAGCGAAAAGTGTTTGCATTCTTCGAAGTGTTTGCTGGAGAAAAAACTGGGCGGATTGTTTTCGGCTCCGTCAACGGTACCTTGAGCCAACGCCGAATAAAGTTCCCCATAGGAGATTGGCGTCGGTGCAGCGCCAAGTGTCTTCACCATGTCAATTGCCGTCGCGCTGTTCATCACTCGGATCTTCAATCCTTTGAGGTCTTCGGGCGTTCGGATCGGTTTGTCTTTGGTGTAAAAGTTACGGCTGCCGGCATCGTAGTAGCAGAGCCCCAACAGGTATTTTTCTTCGCCACGGGCTAATAACTGGCGACCCACGTCGCCGTTGAGCACCTGCCAATAGTGGGCCTCGTCGCGAAAGACGTATGGCAAACTGAACGTCGCCATCTCCGGGATGAAGTTCTCCATGTTGGCTCCCGATTGGCACGTCATCGCCAGGGAGCCATCCTGCAACTGTTCGATACACGCGTCGGAGGAACCCAAAACCCCGCCGGGGGAGATGTCGATCGTGACGGTGCCGCCAGAGAGTTCTTCCAGCCGCTGCTTCATCTTTTCAATCGAAAGGTGAACCGGATGAGCCGTGTCTTGGCTGTGGCCAAGTTTCAGCACGGTCACAGCGGTGGATGAACTGCCAGTCTGCGACCGGAGGAACAAAGCAAATCCGACCGTCGCCAAGAGCACTCCGATCAAAAGACCCACCAAAAACGTCGATAAGGTTTTGTTCATCTTCATCCTATTGTTTTCGTACAACACACTTATTGGACAAATGATAACCAAATCTCAGCTGATTTGGACCGGAGGTAAGCCGATGGCCGAAATCATTGTCCGTTTTGCCTGATCTGTTGCGGTGTGGGCGTCAGGATGAGAAATATTCCAAAGCGTTATTGAAGAAGCCCGCTCCCAAACACCCAGCGCCGATTCCAAAGCCCGGGCGAAACCTTTTCGCCAATCTGAAAGTCGCACCGGCAGCCATTGCCGGTGGTCCAACGAGGCTTACTCAATTCCAGATTTAATAATCCCAAGCGTCGGGTGCCGATAGATGGGGCTTTGTTCGGCGGCGGCGTCGGCGATCGCCTCCCAGTGCTCGACGTCATCCACCCCAAACGTAAAACATAAAAACGCATACGGGTCGGGGGATTGAAACGGCTCGGTCGAATGGTAAAACCCGCCGCCAAAACAGGCCGCTGTTCCGCGCGAATACTTATAGACCTGCTCGTCATCGTAGGCGTCGTGGTACAGCAAATTTCCCGCTTCGCCAGTTTCGGTGACGGGCGTCATCAACGTGAATGCGTTGAGCCCCACTTCGGCGGGGAAATCAAAATGGTAAAACGGTTTCTTGGTGTGACTCCTGACCACAAAAAATCCTGAGTACATGATCAACGGTCCGTGATCTCCGATCAGCGCCTTGGTTTTCTCAACCACCCCCAGTTTGTCGAAGTAGTTGTCGAAGAACGCAAACGCCGTTTCGTTGCCCGCCGAGATCCACCGCAGGTCGCCGTTCCAACCGGGGCAAAAAGAGCGTAAGCCGATCCCGCTTTCTTGGATGACTCGGGTCCCCTCAAAGTAATCCGCCCCGACAATCTCCTCGACCTCGTCGTACGCCGCGCGCACCGTTGCGTAGTCAAGCTCCAGTTCGAGGATGTTCTCCGCTTCGAGTTCCTCATTGAATCGGTCGGCAGGGTAGGAAGAAATGGGATCAGCCTTTTAAGAAGAATGAGCAAGTAAGAAAGCACCAAGAGCCCGAAGTTAAGCAATCAGCACACGCAATGTCAAGTTTATCACGGTTGTTCTCAAGAGAACTGTAAAGTCGATTTTCGCGTGAACCGGGAGGTCGAGGCTCCGCCCGAGACCTACGAAATCAAATAGGTCTGGGG
>CAYOZV010000041.1:5513-9806 GCA_964408465.1 uncultured Pirellulaceae bacterium | reverse complement strand
GCCCCGGGGGGGGGCGGCCGCCCCCCCACAAAAAAAAAAAAAAAACGCCGGCCCCGCCGCCCCCCCCACCTCCCGAATCGTACATCGCACGAAAAAATCGACTTTGCGGTTATCCCGCGGTTGCCCATATCGCCCACCGCCGAGAATACCTGACTTAATACGAGACCAGTAGCCAACGTAAAACCGGCCGCCGAGGATCGGTCACGTTCGTAAACCATGCCGTGACGTCTACTTACCCTTTAGTGCCAACCGCCAAAACGTCGCACCAGAGCGAATCTTCTAAGTGTCCAAACACAAAAAACCCTCGAACGGTCGTCGTGCGAGCGTTATCGTTTTGGTGAATTAACTCGCAAAAACCAAGCATTTTCGGCTTTCCCCAAAACCGCCGCCGCTAATTGTTAAGAATTTACCACTAATCAGACACATCGCCGAACGTAATATGCAGCGTCGGCACCACAGCCGGCACTCCCCCCTGCTTTTCCACAGATTTCCCCACATATCAGCTGATCACGTTGTGGGCATCCTCACGATGCTCGACGCAACTGACAGTTTTAAACGTAACCTTTTCATTACCCCCTTCAAAGGAGACAACGTGTCTGCAAAGTACCTCACAGAGTTTATCGGAACGTTCTTTTTGGTTTTAACCATCGGTTTGACGGTGACCCAAGGCGTTGCCATGGCACCTTTGGCAATCGGCTGTGCGCTGATGATCATGGTTTACATGGGCGGTCACGTTTCCGGCGGCCATTATAACCCTGCCGTTTCTCTGGCGGCCGCATTGCGCGGCGCGATGCCCAAAGCCGATTTGATTCCCTATTGGATCGTCCAGATTGCCGGCGCCCTTGCGGCGGCCTTCGTCGTCAGCGCTGTCATCGTTCCCGCGGAAGCCACCGCAGACGCGGCCGCGATCTCCAATTACTTCGGACCGGCTCCTGGTGCGGCTTATTCGTTGTCCAGCCCTGGTCCTTGGATTGTCGAAATCCTCTTCACGTTCGCGCTGGCTTTGGTCGTGCTGCAAACGGCCACCTCAGCGGGGACCAAAGGTAACTCTTTCTACGGCTTGGCGATTGGCTTCACCGTGGTTGTCGCGGCATTTGCTGGCGGCGGAATCTCTGGCGGAGCGTTCAATCCGGCCGTTGGTATCGGTCCAAACGCAATCAGCCAATTCCTCGGCGGCAACGAAGGAGCGATTCAAAATGCCGTCTTGCACGTCGTCGGCCCACTGATCGGTGGAGCCCTCGCAGCGCTCGTGTTCGCAATTCAGGAAATGTACTTTGTTAAACAGCAAACAGAATCTGCGTAGAACAAACTTCGTTTAGATAAACGAATAAATACCACCTGTAAAACAGTCTGTAAAATTACACGGCCAAGTCGATCCATTCGATTTGGCCGTTTTTTTGCGCTACTGCGTTTCTATGCATCAATGATGCCCTTTCAGTTTCAACGATCGGCCAAAACCGCGTAGTGGATTTTATTAAAAATCCTGCGGGCAAGTGGAGCTTCAGGATCTTTGAAGAAGGTCTACTAACTAAAGAAGCCTTCAAAAAAAGAAACCTTCAAGAACTAAGTTCCCACTGCCGGCTGTCAAACTCCATCAACGCAACAAACGGCTCCCCCTCCCCAGTAACGTTGCTAGCGAAACACCGATTGACAACAAACGGCAACACTTTTACTCTCGCCGCTTGGGCAATTCATTGCGCTGTCGCGTTTGCCCTGCCATCACCCCCTCAACGCCACGGAAGGCCGCCCGATGGGTTTACTTGAGCCAAAAACCTCCGCCACGCGATTGCCTCGATCAACTGGATCTGCAACACCAATCTTCGAATATCGCGCGATCAGCCGGCGGCTGTTCTTGTGCGGGTTGGTCGTCGCCACCAGCGGTTGCCAGAACCTAGTAAAACGCGGCCAAAGCCCTGACAACGACGTCGTTGCCGCCTCCGCACAAACGGTCACCGCCAAAACAAAATACATCGCTTCGGTTTGCAAAATGGCGGGCCTACAAGGCGAAAAAATCGAAGGCATCGCGCTCCTCACGCAGCTCAACTCCACCGGTAGTTCGGCAAAACCAGGCGAAATACGACGACGATTAGAAAGAGAGCTGGAGCGGTTGGACTTGGACACCGACACCAACGACTTGATCAAAAGCAAAGACACCGAAATCGTCTTGTGCCGCAGCTTCCTGCCGCCGGGCGTCCGCAAAGGCGATCGCATCGACCTACAGATCCAAGCCCTCCGTGACACCGAGGCGACCACGCTGGAAAACGGTTTTGCGATCCACACGCGCCTGCATGACACGGCCAAACTGGGCAACACCGTCAAAGAAGGACACCTCAAAGCCGTCGGCATCGGCCGCGTCATTACCGACGCGGCCTTTGAAGCCAATCGGGACGAAACCGGAAAACTCAACGGCGTGATCCTTGGCGGTGGCCGCGCCAACGTCGATCGCAATCTGACATTGCTCATGCGAAAAGGCAGCGGTTCAGTACGTACCGCGACGCAGATCAGCGGCGCCCTCAATAAACGATTCACGATCTCCACCAGCGGCGGACTCAAAAACGTCGCCGAAGCCAAAACGGACCAAGTGGTCGTCCTCAAAATCCCCGATCAATACCGCCACAGCGTCGGACGGTACGCTCAGGTCGTTTCCAATCTGGCCTTCGCCGAAGACGCTCAAGCACTCGTCAACCGGCTGGATTTCCTAGAACAGAAAATGAAAGATCCGGTCTCCGCAGGACTGGCGGCCGTCCGACTCGAAGGCATCGGAAAACAAGCGGCTCCGGCGTTGATTCGATCACTGCAAAACCACCAACTGCCCATCCGCTTCTACGCCGCTCAGGCGCTGGCGTACATCGGCAAGGACGACGGCGTTTCGGTGCTGCGAGAAGCCGCCATCGCCGAACCGGCCTTCCGCTGGCAGGCGCTCACGGCGTTGGCGACACTCGATAACGGTCAATCCGAACAGACGCTGATCGAATTGCTTAGCGAAAACAATGACGAGACACGTTACGGAGCGTTTCGGGCGTTGCGTTTACAAAACCCCAGCCACCCCGTCGTGCAAAGTCAATGGTTGGCCGACGATCATCATTTATGCATCATCGACAACCCATCAGAACCGCTGCTGCATTTCGCCCAACGTGAACGGGCGGAGATTTTGATCTTCAATAATGCCCAGACTTTCACTGATAAATTTTTATACGTCGAAAAAGGACTGACGGTAAAATCCAACGGCGACGGCACCGTTTCGGTGGCCATTTATCGGGCCGATGACACGTCCAAAATCGTTTGCTCAGACCGCGTGTCGGACGTCTTTCAAACGATCGCCCAATCAGGACATGGCTACGCAACGCTGCTCCGGTTGGCTCGCCAATCGCATGAGGAAGGGACGCTGAACTCACGTTTGGCGGTCGACGCAATGCCCAAGGTCGGTCGACAATACAAACCCGATGTCGTAAAAAATGATCCCGTCATCATCCAAGACAGTCAAATCCAACCCGCATCATGGTGGTCGTCGGTGAAAGAAAGATTCGCAAGGTAAAGTGGCTGTTTCCGGCCATTTTCGCCCAAAAAATCCGTTGGGCAGCGCCCGTCTATCTTGCCCCGTTGCCTCCTCAACCTAACCTCTTCACACATGGAAACGTCGAATGCTTAAGGCACTTGAGCTCAGTGGCTTCAAGAGCTTCGCTGAAAAAACTCGATTCGAATTTCCAGCGGGCATCACTGTCGTCGTGGGGCCCAACGGTTCGGGGAAATCGAACATCGTCGACGCCATCAAATGGGTGTTGGGCGAACAGAGCGCGAAAAGCCTGCGCGGCAAAGACATGTCCGACGTCATTTTCAAGGGCTCCGGCGGGCCCAACGGACGGCGTCCGGCCAACGCGGCCCAAGCCACCATCGTACTGGAAAACGAGAATCGTCAATTCGATTTCGACGCCGATGAAGTCCACGTCAGCCGCCGCGTCTATCGCAGCGGCGAAACAGAATACCTGATCAACGGCCAAACCAGTCGGCTCAAAGACATCCGCAACGTGTTCCGCGGCACCGGCGTCGGCACCGATGCGTACAGCCTGATCGAACAGGGCAAGGTCGAACGTTTACTGCAAACCAACGCCAAAGACCGGCGAGCGATCTTCGAGGAGGCCGCCGGCATCAGTCGCTTCAAAGCCAAAAAGGTCGAGGCCCAACGTCGGCTGGCGCGGGTCGAAGCGAACTTGATCCGTCTGGCGGACATCGTCGACGAAGTCGGCAGCCGCTACCGCAGCGTCAAGGCCCAAGCCTCCAAGGCCGCGCGATACA
>CAYOZV010000041.1:0-5503 GCA_964408465.1 uncultured Pirellulaceae bacterium | reverse complement strand
AAGAGTACTCCGACCGCCTCAAAGATCTCCGCACCTTCGTCGGCATGAAGGACTGGCGCGAGTATTCGCAAAAGATGGCCGCCGCCAACGATCAAACGGCCGGCTTCGAAAAAGAAACGCAATCGTTAACGGCGAAACTGGAGGCTCAAACAGCGCGGGTCAAGGACTCCGAGGCTGGCCTGGAAAAGATCGTCACCGATCTGCAGACCAAACAAGAATCGTCGGCAAAAATTCGCCAGCAACTGACCCAGTCCGAGGCCCAACTGGAGCTCAACCAGACCCGCGTCAGTGATCTGGACCAACGCCAGCAGCAACTGGCCGCGCAGCGCATTCGGATCGAAAAATCGTCGACCGAACTGACCAATTTGATCGAATCCTCGGCCAAGGAACTGGAGGACGCGGAACTCAAATACCGCGACGCTTCGACGGCGCTAAAGGAGATTGAATCGCAGCATCAACAGGCCGATCAAAAACTGCTGCAGCTACGCAACGATAACGAATCACGCCGCACGCAGTACAGTTCCTTGATGACGATGATCGGCGAAATCGGACGCTTGGTCAGCGGCAGTGAATCGCAAATTTCCAGCCTCAACGCCGTCACCGAAAAATCACAAAGTGAACTCCAGCGGTTGACCGCGCTGGTCGCCGAACATGAAACCGCGGCCAACGATTCTAAAACTCGCATGGAGACGCTGCAGCGCGAAGCGGAATCCAAAAACAGCGATCTGAAACAGGCGCGCGAGGCGTTTGAAACGACCAAGCAAAATCTCGAAGGACGTAAGAATCGGTTGGCGGAATTAACCACCAAGCACGCCGGCATGTCGCAGCGTTACGAGGTGATCGAGGAACTTGAAAAATCGCTGGCGGGTGTCAACGCCGGAGCGGTTCAGTTGCTAAACAAAGTCAAAACGTCCAAGGAAGGGTACCTCAGCGAGATCGTGGGCCTCGTTGCCGATCTGGTTTCGGTCAACGTCCAACACGCCGGCATCGTCGACGTGGCGTTGGGGGAAACGTCCCAATTCATCGTGGTCGACGGGCAACAGATGGTGGACCTGTTGGCGGCGGAGAAACTTCAGGTCGACGGGCGCGTGGGGCTGATTCAACTGACCGATCCGACGACGATGGGTGCCGATCCGGAAGTCAACGTCAACGGCGCACCGGGCATCATCGGCCGCGCCGATCGTTTGGTCCAGGTGAAAACGCCGTACGTGGATTTCGTAAAACGGATGCTCGGCGGGACTTGGATCGTAAAAACGCTCGGCGATGCCTTGAGGCTGCAAAAGGGGCAGGGCAAAGGCGCGCGTTTCGTTACGCTCGACGGCGAAATCGTCGAAGCCGATGGTACGGTCGTGGTTGGCCCCAAAGCGGTTTCGGCCGGCATCGTTTCTCGACGAAGCGAACTGCGGGCGCTGAAGGTCTCGCTGGAGAAACTGGACGAAGAGATTGCTCAGGTGCGCGAGCAGGTGAAAACCGAAACCAGTTCACAAAAATCGGCCGACAAAGCCATCCAGAAACTGATCGGCGAAAATTCGGAACTGGCCGCGTCGTTGTCCGAACTCAAAGCCCAAACGGCCTCCAGCGAAAAACAGCTGAAGCAGTACCGGAGTGAATTGAAGAAGACCGAGGCTGAATTTGCCGATGCCAACACGCAGCTGGATGCCGCCAATCTAAAGATCGCCACCGATCGGGAGAGCCTTGGCGCACAGGAGCTTCAGGTCGCGGCGCTCAACAGCCTGATCAGCGGCGATCAAAGCACGCTCAGCCAGACCGAACAGCAGCGCAAGGAATTGGAACGAAAGAGCACCGCCTCCAAGGTGCAGCTGGCAAAATGGGAGCAGCAGCTGCACGATCTTGAGCAGCGACGGGCTCAAGCATTGACACAGTCCGAGGACCAAGGGCAACAACTGGAGCAAGTCCAACAGCAAATCGACGCCGATCAAAACGCGCGAAAAACGGCGGTCGAAAACATCGAATCGGCGACAAAAACCCTCCAGGATTTGAAGGCTCAAAAGGAGACGCTGGCCGATGAACTGGAGACGCTGAATAAGAAACGGATCGACGCCGATGCCCAGCGGCGGAAGGTCGCGTTGGAGCTGACCGAACAGCGCGAGGGACTGCGTCTGATTCAGGAGAAGGCCCATCAAGCGAAGCTTCAGATTGACCAACTGACGATGCAGCGACAGCAATTGGCCGAACGACTTCAGGAGGATTACGGCATCGAGATCGCTTCGTCGGATTTGGAAGAAACGCTGTCGTCGCTGACGGACGAGGATTTAGAAAAACGCGAAGAGATCGACGCGGAGATTTCAGCGCTGCGGAAAAAACTGGGCCAGATTGGTTCGGTGAACATTGATTCGTTGGTGGAACTGGAAGATCTTGAGGCGCGGTACACGAAGATGGACGGGCAGTATCAGGATCTGGTCCAGGCCAAGGAAACGTTGGAGAAGATCATCGTCCGCATCAACGCCGACAGCCGGAAGTTGTTCGTGGAGACATTGGAGGCGATTCGCCAGAACTTTCAAAAACTGTTTCGTCAGACCTTCGGCGGCGGTCATGCGGACATCATTTTGGAAGAGGGCGTGGATCCGTTGGAGGCCGGCGTCGAGATCATCGCAACGCCGCCGGGCAAACCCGAGTTCAACAACAGTTTGCTCAGCGGTGGCGAAAAAGCGTTGACGGCGGTGTCGTTGCTGATGGCGATCTTTCAGTTTCGCCCCAGCCCGTTTTGCGTGTTGGACGAAGTTGACGCGCCGTTTGATGAAGCGAACATTGGTCGATTCATTGACGTGCTCAAGAGCTTTTTAGGTTGGACAAAATTCGTGATCGTCACTCACTCCAAAAAAACGATGACCGCCGCAACGACGCTGTACGGCATCACGATGCAGGAATCGGGCGTGTCCAAACGGGTCAGCGTCCGGTTCGAGGACGTCAGCGCCGATGGTCACATCTCTCAAGAGGCCATCAACCGCGCGGACAATGCGGGTGGCTCAGATAGCTCAGGTAGCGAAGACGCCGCGTAAAAGAGTTTCAAGAAAACCGTGTTCAGCGGCCGGCCGTGCTTACTGCTTCAACGCCTGCAGATGCTCCAGCAGCCGCTGGTTGGGGTCATGGACCAGGTGATGGACCTTGGCTGTCCACGCGACGCCGGTCTTGTTTTGGTAGCGCTGCATCTGAGAACGAACGAGCGCCGCCGTGGAATCCTCGGACAGTAGAAAATGAGTCCACAGCCAAGCTTCTGCGTAATCCGTTTGGGTTAGCTTTGTCGGGTCGTGCAAAGTCTCCATCCGCCCCAGCGACGGCGTCCACGTCTGCTGTTGGAACGCGTCGGCCAGATGCTGAACGTGCGCCCAATTCAAACCGCCGGTGCCGGGCCCGACTTCGAAGTACTCCGCCAGTCCCTCGTCGATCCACAGCGGCAACGACGGGGCGACGCTGTGCAGGTAACCGTGCGTCACCTCGTGCCGAAGATCCTCGGCGGCGCGATTACCCCAGACGGCATAGACGTTCAGCATCGAATCGCTTTTCAAAAAGAACGCGCGTCCGCTGGCGAAGGCGACGTTCGACTTGGACGTGAAATCGTCAAAGGAGCCGCGGTCGCGAAAGAGATAAACGTCGATGGGAAGTTTGGCGGCGGAAAACGTCAGCCCTGTCACGTCAGCCAATCTGCGTTTCTGTTGACTCAGTTCGGCGATCAACGGGTGGTCGGCGGGCAGTTCGAAATCCGCGTGAATCCGCAGTTCGTTGGCCGCGAGAATCTCGTGGGCGGAAAACCCGCGCCCCACCGCTGGGTAATGACAGCCCATTAATGTCACCAAGGTCAGCAACAATAACACCGCGGCCAAACAAGCCGGCGTTGTCGGCGGCGGAGTCAAATTGGAGGGAGAGAATTGCAAATTTGGGGAAGTTCTGTCTCAGGGATTAAAAAACGCGTCACCAAGCGAAGTTTGGCCGAGCTCGCCGCGCAGACATTAGCAAATCTCGTCGTCCGGCGTCAGCCGAATGTAGCTCCGTTCTCCCAACCCAAAGCGACCTTCCTCCGCCCGCGCGAAACGCTCGCCCGTAGTGGATCTTGTTAAAGATCCTGCAGCTCCCTTACCCCGGCCGGATCTTTAACAAGATCCACTACGCAGACAGGCCAAACGAGCCGTTTTTCGCAGGATCGGGCTTAATCAGGCAGCATTTTGCGTCTCTGGGGGCGGAGTTGCCCGGCGGTATCTGGGCAGTTTCCATCGCAGCGGTGCCCCACATTTTAGGACTTACGAAAAAATCCGTAAAAAACGGCAGCCCCCTCCCACCTGTCAGCACCACCTTACTATACTAAATGGTTAACAATCCCGACACAAACCCGCCGATTATGTTGTCAATAGGCACGGTGTTGGATAATTAAAGGTAATGAAAAGATCATTACTTCACATCTCTATTTCCATCCAATTTTCTTGAGAGACTTCATGATGAGAAGAATTTTTAAACTTGGATCTGCCCTAGCGGTTGCACTCAGTGCGTTCGCGATCAGCACATCCGCTTAAGCCGATGCCATTTCTTGGACTTTTTCTGAAATCGTTAACATCGGCGGAGCACAAGCCGAAACCGGTACTGGATTTCTTGACAACTCGGGTACTCTGGAGGTCGCTGAAAACTCTGGAGGTATTGCTTTAACTTTCGACGGAATTGCATTCGCTGCTGGAAGCTTCTCTTACGGAGCTTCCGCTGCCGCCTTTCACGCAGATGCTCCTCTTACAGATACAGCAACTTTCGGTACGATTAACAACGATCCAATTTTTGGACTAACTGAGATTGGTTCTGCCGCAGGTGGATTTGGTGTGAACATTGTTGATGGGCAGGACTATCGAGTCCAGCTCATTATTATGGATGGCGGCGGAAATCAAGTGAATCGCTCTATCGAAATTGATGGACTAGCAACAGACCATTCTCTGGGCGTTCCTAGGAGTTGGGGAAATGCTTTGTTGGCCACTGGTACTTTCACAGGTGACGCAACAGGCTCGCAAACCTTTACCAATGTATTATTCAATAATGGTAGTCCGCGTAATGATTCACAAATTAATGCATTTGCTGTTCATTCAATTACCGCAGTTCCAGAGCCAAGCTCACTAGCCCTTCTGGGACTAATGGCTACGGGAATGATTGCTTCACGTCGTCGTAAGTCTGCCTAATTATTAGGCGCACGAGTGATGTTGTGTGAAAAGACATTTCGCACGATGCTTAAAAACAAAAAATGCCTGTCCCACTTTTCTTGGGGCAGGCATTTTTTTGTTCCCTTGATACGCTTGAACACCACCCGCGAGTGAACTTGAGGGGCGGGGACTGTTGGTTTAATCAGCCGCCACGCGTTAGCGTCCGGTTCTCGCGCGGCAAAAGCGGCTACGCCTCCCCGTTGGCTGATCGTTGGAACTATTACGAACTCACTTTCCAAGTTCAACGTTAAACCACCGCCACGCTTACGATTCGGAGAATCGAGCGACAATGTCGCTCAGCTCTCCGAGCT
>CAYOZV010000040.1:0-28997 GCA_964408465.1 uncultured Pirellulaceae bacterium | reverse complement strand
TTGTCCGATCGTAACTGACGCCCGGTCCAATCCAATAGATCCAGATACTCCGCCAGCGGGATTCGCAGTGCGCACAAAAAAACACGCTCATCGCTGAGCGTGCTACTTTATCACTTTTTACAACTTCGAAGATCACATCTTGAAGGATCAAAACATAGTTCCAACTCCACCCAAGTCGACCTAGCCAGAGATCACAAAATCAAACTCATCATCGGCGTCAAAAAGGGTAAAGCCATCGGTCGCCGCGAATGTTGCATCAAGGCCTGCCGTAATTTGGCCATCGGAATCCAAGATCAAAATGCCATCGGCGCGACTATCGCCTCGCAGTTCAAATCCCGAATCAGCCGAGATGTTGGTGTTGCCTCTTGAGTTGTAAGTCAATCCCGACATGACCAACCGGTCGGTCTCGAAACCGGTCACGTCTTCGGTCCCCGTGCCAAGATTGATCAACGCGCCGGTAACGTTCAATGTCCCACCGACAGTGGTGCGAGCGTTCTGGCTGTCCAGAACGTTGAAGGCACCCAATCCAGCGTTAATCGTCAGATCGTTGGCGCGACTGTTACCCGTTAGCAAAACCGTGGTGTCCTCTTCGATGAAGACATCCCCGCCGGTGTTGACCGTGAGTGATCCCGAATTGAATCGAGCATCGAAGTCCCGCCCCGTGTCAACACCGCCGGCAAAAACATCACCGCGATCACCAATGGTGATGTCGTCATTATTGAGCGCCGTAAAGCTCGTGTTACCAAAGACGTTGATCGTTGAAGTCTGGCCATCTTGGATGGCACCTCCAGATTGAATGCGAGCCACGGTCGCCGTGTTCTGGCCGCCGATCAATGTTGAATCATCTTCGGTGATGTTCACCACGCCGTCAGCTTCGGTCGCCGTGTTAAAGGTCAACACACCAAACCGGAAATCATCGTTGGCTTGATTACCAAGGGAAATGTTGTCACCGAGGAATGCCATCGAACCTTCGACATTGACCGTCGCCGATGCTGAATTGGTAATGTTGCCGGTCGAGTTGATGATCGAACTTCCCGTCCCGGCTTCGCTGTTATTGACGATGTTCGTGCCACTGTCCTCGTTCAAGCGGAAGATCCTATCGGTGTCAAACTGAATAGACCCCGCATTGAACTGGTCATTTCGTGAATTACCAAGATTCACCGCCGACGCGGTGAACTGGGCCAAACCGCGAATGTTGGTGAAGGCGCGATCGTCATCGGTAATCGTTCCCGTAGACCGCAGATCTAGGATGCCGGCTTCGTTCTTGCGTTCGATGATGATGAGATCAGAATCGGCTTCTAATTCGAAACGATCGGTCGCAAAGAAGAACAGCTGCCCGGTTTCGAAATTGTCGCCGGCTTGGTCGCCCAAGAAAACATTATCAGCGGCCAAACCGGTCTGGCGTGTCACGTCAATCGACGTGTTAATCCCGTTGGTAATGTCTCCGATTGAACGCGATGTCCAAGAACTGGCACGGTTTTCACCAACGACGTTGGTATCCGACCGCTCACTGATCGAAACATGACCGTTGGAGGCAAACGTGACGCTGCCCGCGTTAAATGTATCGGTGCCACTGTCTCCCAAACGAATTCGATTGTTGGCTTGCAACTCAGCCAAGCCGTTGACTGTAATCGTTGTCGTCCTTCCGTCAAAGATCGCACCGGGCGTCGTCAACCGCAGCGACTGAGCATTGGTCGTCAGCAGAATGATGTTGGAATCTTCCTGCAGATCAACCGTCCCCGTTGCATCGAAGGAGGTTCGGAAAAAGTTAGTCGTCTGATTATCAGACCCCAAGGCAACATTGGTGCCCGAGAAACGACCGTCCCGCGCGACGATGATATCAGCACCAGCCACGTCGCTGATGGCTCCGTTGGCGTCGACAACCAGATCGCCGGCCGACTGAATACCTGTGAAGACAATCGCATTCGCGTCGCCAATCACGATATCGTTATTAGACGAACCGGTGGTCGTTGCGTTGAAACGGAAGAAGTCATTGGACTGGTTATCCAATTGGATTGTATTATTGCCCGCGTTGATGGTCGTTGTGCCATCGACAACCAGACGCCCACCGCCGCCGGCAGGGCCATCGCCAATACTGCCACCGCTTCCATCAAGCGTCACGTTGAAGGCTTGGTTAACATCATAGCCGCCCAGCACCGAAACCTGATTCACGTTACTAATAACAACGTTGTTCAAGTTACGTCCGGCGGCATCGGTAAAGTTGCCACCGAGCACCACCGACTGGTTCGCGGCACCACCTGCACCAGACACCGTGATTTGCCTGACCGCGTTGGCGGAGACGGTCCCCGCGTTGTTGCCAGCGCTGATTTGGTTGCCGTCGATCGTCACATTGTTATTCGCCACGCCAATGATCGCGGAGTCATTGGCCTCCGAAAGAGACACCGTCAAAACCCCCGACGCAAACGCGGCCGTGGCGGCAAGGACTCGACGATCCTCAAGCGTGCCGTAGCTGATTGCGGTTTTACGGGATCGTTTGATTTTCGTTTTACTGGTTTTTGTTTTCTTAAAGAAAGAGCGCATTGGACTGGGCCTCCGTGTCACAATTAAATTCTTGGGTAGTCAGAACGTGGTGAGTCAGAATTGTGAACTCAGCTCGATGGGCGAGCTTGCCTGGAAGCAGGCTGAGTTGACTCAAGTTGTGTTTTCAATGTTGCCCCAAGTCTTCACAGGAATTGCGAAGCTCAGGTGTGGCGGGAAACAACTAAGACGGGCAATCGAACGGCCCTGTATCTCCTGCAAGCTAGGTTCGCCAACGTTGGGGTCCGACGAATTGCTAGCTATTTGCGGACGGCGTATAACCGATCCAAAACCTCAAATCGGCATTGCGTATTGAGATCAATAGGAAATTTCGCTACGATCCGCCGCCGCCATTGGGCTGAATGATCTTTCGACATAAGAAAGACGACACAATTTGCACAAGATAGGCTGGAAATTTATTTACGGTAGCGTTGTTAAAACACGTAAAGTACATGCAGAATTTTGACATCAAACGCAATGCTAGGAGGTGCTGTCAAACCGACGAACCTTTTCGTCCGGGCGATTGTTTTTATTCTGAATTGGTCGAAACCGAAGATGGCCAACTATTACGCAAGGATTATGCGGCGGATCAGTGGTCGGGGATGGGAGATAATGCCATCGGATGGTGGAAGCAAACCGTCCCGCAGTTGGAATCGGGCAAAATCTTCTGGGCTCCGGACGAGGTGCTGCTGAGCTATTTTCAATCGTTAATGAAGGTGCCCCAGCAGGCCGAAGCGGCTTTTGTGATGGCGCTGTTGATGGTGCAAAAGCGATTATTGAAGCTTGAGGATTCGGTTTTGGAGGATCAGCCGAAACTGGTGTTGCGCGAAAAAAAATCCGGCGAAATATACGAAGTCATTCAACAAGAGATTGCCCCTGAGCGTATCAAGCAACTGGAAGAACAGCTTTGCGAAAACCTATTCTCTGACCAACCCTTCGTAGAAGACGATGCTCAACACTAGGGTGGGGATGTGCTAACCCGATAACAACTAAACCGCGCGAAAGAAACGAATTGCCAAAGATCCAACCATTTCCAGAACGAACCACCGCAGTGGCTCACCCAACGGTGGTTCCCCCAGTCGTGGTGCTACGGGTTGTGGTCGTGCTTGCGATGTTTTGCGTGGGCATTTGCACATCGGCGAATGCTCAATGGTTTAAGGGGTTCCGCCGTCCGGCAGCGCCCGCAATTCCGGTTGCCTTCAACGGCATTCCGACTCAACAGCAGTTACTTCAGCGATTGGCTACACAGACCGCTTCGGTCAAACAAGTGGACGCGAGCGTCAGCGTGGCTTTAAAAGGCGCTCCCAAGCTGAAGGGCACGATTCAAATCGAACGGCCCATGCGACTGCGCCTCAAAGCCGGTGTTCTGGGTGTCGACCAAATGGGCGTCGATGTTGGAAGCAACGATGAACTTTTTTGGATCTGGACGCGCGTTCCAATTCCCGGCCAAGACCCCACGTTGATGTACGCCTTCCATGAACAGTTCAAGCGATCCAGCGGCGCGGTGCGACAGGCGATCCCGCTGGAGCCCAACTGGTTGATCAACGCGCTGGGATTGGTCGAATTTTCAAAAGACGATTTCCACGAAGGACCGCTACTGACTGCTCAGGGCAGATTGAAACTGATCACCGTCAGCAACGCCGATTCCGGGCGGCAATATCGGATCACCATCATCGACGCGACCCGCGGGCTGATCGAACAACAATCCATCTACGATGAAAACCGCAACCTCATCGCCTATACAAATTCGACAGGCTATAAGTACTACCCCGAGCACAACGTCAGCCTGCCGAACAAGATTGACATGCATTTGTTCACCGCCGACGGACAGGAACAAGAGCTGACCGTGACCACCAACGGCTTCAACATCAACAGCCTCTTCGGCGATCCTCAGCGTATGTGGACGATGCCCCAACCGTCCAACGTCCAGAGAATCGACCTTTCGCAAATCGGTGGACAACCCAGCGGACAGCCGCGTCAAAACGTTCCTCCCCCAAGATCTCAAATTCAGCCACCTGCCAGAATGCCCCAGCAAGCCACCCAACCGACCCTATCGGCGCCGCAGCCATCCTACCGCAGCGCACCGACCAAACCGGTATCGTCGACGATCAACATGCCGAACAACATGCGGTCTCAGCCCTCTGGGGGAAACTGGTCCCCGCGCCCGTCCACGTCGACGCCTCAAAGTCAGACGCAGTTGACGCCGCTGCGTTAGGTAACTGCGATTGGCAATTGCGGTTGGTCGCTGACGTTGTCCGCTGGGCACTCCCACACCGAGTCTCCAAATCGCGTGCACAGCGGCTTCCAAAAGTGCGGGCGCCGGAAATTCCCTTTAATAATCGTGCACACGTTTCCGATATCTAGAAAATGAGCCGTGAAAGAGTCGTTTTACCGGCCATGCGACGCTCTGCCGCCTAACTTGACACACTCAAAAGACGGCCCTAATATCTTACTTAAGTTAACACGGGATTCACCCAACGTTGCTCCGCTGTCCAGTTGTGACAGGGGAGTGTGTTCGCCATGATTGAGCCAACCGTTGCTTCGAAAAACCCGATGCGTTTTTGTTCATGTTTGACCGCTAAGGCCAATACATTTTTGCAGGAGATTTTTAATGACTCATGTTGTCGCTGAGCCTTGTGACGGTTGCCGTTATACCGATTGCGTTGTTGTTTGCCCCGTCGAATGTTTCTACGAAGGTGAAACAATGTTGTACATTCACCCCGATGAATGTATCGACTGCGAGGCTTGTGTGCCCGAGTGTCCCGTCGAAGCGATTTTCCACGAAGACGAAGTTCCAGAAGAATGGCAAAGCTTCGTACAGCTGAACGCTGACAAATCCGAAGAGTGTGAGAACATCACCGAGCGTAAAGAGCCACTGAAGAAAGACTAAGCCAAGGGCTAAGTTAATCGCGGCAAGTAGAACAGTAGAAAGCCAACCTTTGAATTAAGGTTGGCTTTTTTCGTGCTCCGAAGCGCCGCAGAGTCAAATAGCAAACACAAGTTTAACGATTAGCCCTCAGGCGTCGGGGTTGAGGCGGGGCCAAACGCGGTCGCCTCCGGATTGTCGTTAAACTTCAAAACGGCAACACTACTTCCCAGCTTTAAAAAACTCCTCGGGGGTAATCCCGTAAGAATCGTAGAACGCCGATTCGAAATTCCCGTCTTCACGGAGCTGCTTCAACAGCATCTTAAACGGACGACTCTTCCCCTCCAACATCTCCACGAATCGAAACCCCACCAGCGCCGCTTGATCGGCGGCCATCTTGTTGCCCAGGAAATCATCAGGCTTCTTCATCGCCGCCATCGCCGAATACGAATCTGATTGCCATTGTTGGGCGATGGGATCTCGTTTGAACATTTTCGAGGCCACCCAGTGGCCCATGCCATCGGCGAACCAACGAGGCACGCTGGCATCCCAGTTGGCAACATGAACCGACGCAAGGTCGCGCGACAATGAGACCTCGTAGTCCGAAACGCCATCCTTGATCCCGCACAACAAGGCAATATGTGCGATCGCGGTGTCCGACTGCCAACTGCTGACTAGATCTTTCGCGAACGTGCGTTTCTCCACCATCGTACCGAATTCAGCAAAATCGTAACGTTTGTCGACCACAAACAGGGTCGTGTCACCCTTGACGAACGGTTCGCCTGGCGGTGTCTTGAGGATTTTTTGAACGCGTTTTGCCATGTCCTCGGCCGCACTTCCGATGCGTTCCAACCGGTCCAATGACCCCGTGCCCACAATCAAAAAGTTCTCTGTCGAGGCTGAAGATGGCGCGACATCTGAGAGCGCCAACCGCCATGTTGTTTCTGAGGTCTGCTGACGTAATTTGGCCAACCCCGCGTGATCTAATGAATTCGCCAGTCCCTTGGCGGCCACAGTTTTCAACGGCAGTCGCACGTCAGCAGGATCAAATTTTGCACCTTCGTCAATCCACTTGCTCACCAGCGCGATCAGTTTGTCGTCCAGCTTCCCCGTCGGCGGCATTACATCGCGATCCTCACCTTTCAAACGCAATACAATTTCGCTGGTGGCGCTTTTGCCGGGCACGAATACGTTTCCGCCGTCGCCGCCGCCGAGAATCGTCGCGAAGTTCGCCATATTGAAATTGCCGCGCGGGTTTCGCGCGATGTGGCACTGAGCACAATTTTCCAAAAGGATCGGCGCAATGTGCAGCCCGAAAGAAACGGTCTCGTTACCGGTCGGCTTCACAGGCCCGGCTGCCATCTCTTGGGACGCCATCGTTGCTGGCGGTCGCGCGAACGAGGCCAAATTTGCGTTGGGATTATCTCCATCAAATTCAGCACCTTGGTTGACCCACGCCTTGAGTATCTCAAGTTCATCGTCAGACACCTTGAGGTTACCCTTAGGCATTTCCCCCGACTCAATGACTTCGATCAATCGGCTGTCATCGGCCACGCCGTACGCGATCATCGCGCTGTTGTCTAAGTTACGAAAACTGGCCGTACTGAAATTGCCTTTACGATCACCCACGTGGCAATTGCCGCATTTGCTTAACAGGATCGGCGCGACCTGGGAAACGAAACTGATTTCTGCACCTCTGGCCGTTGTCGGATCAGGCAACGCGACCAGCGGCGACAACGTCTGGCCTTTGGTGGTCAACAGCTCGTGAGCCTTGGCCAGCTTGCGATAGGTGTTTTTAACCACTTCGATTGTTCTGGCGTCTGCCGATTGGGTCAGTTTCACCATCGACGCTTGAGCTTCGCGGATTACCTTTCCACTGTCGTCGAATTTCTCTGCCTTGAACAAACGTCCGGCTGCCAAAATCGCTTTGTCGATGTCGCGGATCTGCTTACGGACCTCGGGCGGCAAAGGTTTCGTACCTTGAGCCAACGCGCTCGTGCTACAGGACAAAATCACGACGCCAATGGCACACGCCAAGGCAATCTTCATCGCCATCGCCTCGTCAACGTATTTTCTCAACAGCTTTGGAAACAACATAACAACGCGCTAAAAAAGTAAATGGAACACGGGGTCTGTCTCAAGCAATCGACGCCGCAAAAATCAAAACACCCACCAGAATTGCAATCATCGCGATTACCACTGCGGCAATCGCCCAGGCCGGCACCTTTTTGCCGCGTCGTCTGGTTCGAATCTTCGGCGCTACCTTTGTCGTTTTATCTGTGGCGCTAGAGGCGCGGGCGATTGCCCTGGAAGACGGAGAAGCATTGGGGTCTTGGGCAACCGACGACGTATCGATCGCAAACGGAGAATCTGCAGCAGCGTCTCTCGAATGGGCAACCGTTGCGACCGCCAATTCATCGGTCTTGGATGTGGCAGAATCATCCAATCCAACACGGTTCGTTGCGTCGGCGGTGCTCGTGCTGCTGGTCGAATCTTGGAACGCCTGATCGCCACCGGCGGCCACCGACGTTGTCTGTCGTGCGAGGAATCCGGCGATCGCTTGCCGCAGGTGATCACAATCACGATAACGATCGTCGGGATTTTTCCGCATCATCTTTTCACAAATCTTCACCAACTCAGGCGGTAAATTCGGGTCGGCCTCCAACAGTGATAGAGGCTCCTGAGTCTGATGCATTGCGATACGCTGCGCCAAACTGCCTTCGGAGAAGGGCGGCTTGCCGGTCAGCAAAAAGTAAAGCGTGCAGCCCAACGAATAGATGTCCGCGCGATGGTCCACGTTGTGACTGTTGACGGCCTGTTCAGGCGCTAGATAGTCTGCGGTCCCCATTACTTTTTCGTTATGCAGCACCGTCAGCGATTCTTCCTCCTCTTGCTGAAACAGCGCCAGTCCCAGGTCGAGGATTTTGACCACGCCTTCTTGGGTGCGCAGCAGGTTGGCCGGCTTAATATCGCGGTGCACCATGGCTTTTTCATGAGCGTGCTTGAGCCCTTCGGCTGCCTGCAGCACGTAATCGGCCGCGACTTGGGGACTCAACGGTCCGTCGTCTTTGACGATCTCATAGAGGTCCGCTCCTTTGACGTGCTCCATCACCATGAAATGGGTGTCGGCTTCACTGCAAATGTCGTAGATGCGAACGACGTTAGGATGATTGAGCGCTGCAGCGGCTTGGCCTTCGCGATAAAACCGCTCAAGATAACTCTTGTCGGAAACTCGCTTTCGGGGCAGCACTTTAATCGCGCGCGTTTGTTCGGAGACCTTATGCTGAGCCAAATAGACGCTGCTCATGCCGCCGGTGCCCAAGTGCCCCAGCAGTTTGAATTTGCCAAGAAAGAAACCTTTGTACTTGCCGTCCAAAAGTTTATCGACGTGCCACCGGGTAATCAGCCCCGAATCCACGAGGTGTGACGCCAATTTTTCGGTGTTAACTTTTTCGCCATCGGCGATGTCTGCCAGTTTGCTGAGGGCAGACTTCAAGCTATCGTCGGCAACAATCCGACTCTTTTCCAACAGCGAGAGAAAACTCTTGGCGTTTTGTTCCGCCATCTGTTAGACCTCTCCACGAAAGAAATTTCGGTATAAGAAAAAAATCCGTTCCATCGACACACTTCGCCAACAGTAGCGATTCACTATAATAAAGATTCGATGATGGAATTCTGCGGTCGATGTTCAGTTTAATGCAATTCGATAAAATGTGCATTATTGCTGGTGAATTTTTGCGTTCTTCACGGCAATTGCCCCTTTTTTCATCGCACCCACATCGCCATGTTGCAATTATACCGAATCATCCGACCGAATCATTCATTTAAGTGAGCCACCCGATGGACCATCTTGGCATGTTCGCCAAATTCTGGGCGCCCGGCAAAGTCAAAACGAGGCTGGCGGCGACGATCGGCGAAGTGCAGGCCGCTGAAGTTTACCGCGCGATGCTGAGTTACTTAGTGGACAGCTTGCGTGCGGTTGGCGATCGTCGCACCATCGCCTTTACGCCCTCAGAGACACGCCCCGAGTTCGCAGGACTTTGCGATGCGGTGACGGAGTCATGGGCGTTACTTCCACAGTCCGAGGGTTCGCTGGGCGAACGCATGACGCATTTTTTTGACTCTCTATTTTCGGCGACCGCAGCGTCTGAAGATTCGTCACGTTGTAACGCCATTCTGATTGGGTCAGACTGTCCGTCCATAGCGCCCAAGCTTTGCCAGGAGGCTTTTGAACTTCTCCGGACTCATGAGGTTGTGTTAGGTCCGACGCCTGATGGAGGTTATTACTTGGTGGGGATGAGCGGCCAATATCGTGACGTTTTCTCCGGCATTACCTACAGCACCGAATCCGTTTTGGATCAAACCATCCGCAAGATGCAAGACAGTCAAATCAAATACGCGTTGCTGCCGCCGCGCGAAGACATCGACGAATTCGAAAACTTGGTTTCACTGCGCAGCACGTTTTTGGAAAACCGCCAGCCCGCTCAAGCCGATTTGTTGTCGGCGATCGAGGACGCGCTGGCGGCGGGGCGATCATCATGAAAGTCGCAATTGTCGGTGGCGGCGTTATTGGATTGTCGCTGGCGTATGAATTGAATCGGCGCGGGCACGAGGTCGTCGTCGCTGAACGAGACCAAATGGGGCGGCAGTCGTCTTGGGCGGGCGCGGGCGTGTTCCCGCCCTCCAACAGCGATACGGCCATTCATCCGCTGGAACATCTGGATGCACGATCGGACCAGCTTCATCCCATTTGGGCCCAGGACTTAAAAAAGAAAACCGGAATCGACAATGGGTTCCTGCGGTGCGGCGGCCTTTATCTCGCCCGTACAATCGGCGAAAAAGCAGCACTCTCGGGCGTCGTCGGTGAGTGGCAGGAGCGCGCGTTCGGCGCCGCGTCGTTAAGCCCAGCAGAAATGAAAACCAAATTCGCAGCTCTCCGCTGCGCCGGCGATGAAGATCTTATCGCGTGGTGGTTACCCGGCGAAACCCAGATCTGCAATCCGCATCACTTACTGGCGTTGGTCGCGGCCTGCAAAACGGGTGGCGTTACGCTGCTGGAGAACTGCGGCGACGTCAGCCTCGATCGTGCCGCGGGCAAGCCCCAAGGCATCCTCCTTCCCGATCACGATCAACGGGTGGTCAAGGCCGACGCCTACTGTATCACCGCCGGCGCGTGGGCACAGCAAATCGTCAGCGAACTTCCGATGGTTCCGGTGCGTGGCCAGATGCTGCTGTATAAACTGGATGCGGCACCTTTCTCTGCCATCATCAACGAAGGTTCACGCTATCTCGTGCCTCGCCAAGACGGACATGTTCTCTTCGGTGCCACGATCGAAGAAGCCGGCTTTGACATCTCCACAACCGACGCGGGATTAGCCAACCTCCAGCAACACGCTCAAGATTTACTTCCCGCGTTAACCGCAGACAGGCTGATCAAATCGTGGGCGGGGCTTCGGCCGGGAACTTTTGACGGCTTCCCTTACATCGGTCCGCTGGCGGGCCACGACAACGTGTTCATCGCCGCCGGCCATTTCAAAGCGGGACTGCATCTATCTCCGGCGACCGCGGAAGTCGTCTCCGATCTAATCGAGCAAAAAGAACCCAGCATCGACCTCCGCCCGTTTGCTCCCTCTCGCGCGACGATGTAAACGTACAACGTATAACCGAGAGACGGCTGGCAAAAAAGACGCGTCGACTTTCGTGCGCTTTTACCCTCGATCATTCGTTTTTATCTTCGGCCGAATTTGACACGAAAGCGATGCGCTTCCCATCGGGCGAAAACGAGGGAACATTGATCGTGCCCTGGCCACCGTAAAGGTAAGCGATCACCTTCGGCTGACCTCCGTCGATCGGCATTTGCCGTAGATAGACGTGTTTGTAAAACGGATGATCAGTGGCCTCCACCTCTTTGCCAAAAGAAAGAAAAACAACCGACTGACCATCAGGGCTAATATGCGGGAACCAGTTATTGAACGGGTCGTCAGTCAGTTGAACAGGTTCACTTCCGTCAGAGTTCATCCGCCATAAATCCATGGATCCGTTGCGGGTAGAGTTAAAGTAAATCTTTTTTCCGTCGGGAGAATATTCCGACCCGTCGTCCAGCCAATCGCCTGCGGTCAACTGAGTCTCTTCGCCGCCGTCGGTTGAGATTTTGTAGATGTTGTATTTTCCATCGCGACCACCGGTGTAAATCAAGGACTTCCCATCGGGTGACCAACCATGCAGATAGGACGGTCCCAGCTTGGTAACCAGTTTGGGAGTTCCGCCAGTGACAGGCAGAGTATAAATCATTGATTTGCCATCGTGATCAGAACTGTGGTGGCTGATTCCGATCTGTTTTCCATCAAAAGACAGAACATGATCGTTGTTGTTACTGGTTGCAAAATCACAATTGATTTCTTCCACCTTTTTTGTCTCCAATTCGAAACGATAGAGCCGACCGTTTCGGTTGAATATCAATGCCTTCCCATCGCGGGTCCAGTTGGGTGCCTGCATCGAATCGGACGTGGTGTGGACAACCGTTCGACGGCCGGAATCCAAATCCATCACCTCTAGACGACTGGCGAAGTAGTCTTGATAAGGTTTGAAATCATCAGCAACCGGGGTCACGATTCGAACGTCGCTGAACTGCGCCGATTCCACGACTTCTTCGTTGTGCGAGCAAACAAATAGGCCGACGTAGACTTCGTCACCCAAGTCAACGTTTTCTAAGGTTGCGTTGGTAAACGGATCGCCGTACTTGGCGACCGCCATGGTGAACTTTCCATCTTTGCGCTGAAGCTGCACAACATCGGGCGCCTTGAGTTCGGTGCCGACTTCTTCTGTGTCGGCTCCTTGGGTTGGGCGAAACTGCATCGATGTCAGACCGTCGCCGTGAACGGCCACGTCAACATAGGGAGAATCCGTTTCCAAATTCGTTCGGATCATCCACCCCATTTTTCGATGCGGATCGACACCTTCGCCAACAAATTCACAACGACTTCGAAGCACGAAATTGCCGGAAATTTTCTTCCAGACGAAATGACACTCGTCTTCGCCAAACCACATATTCTTGCCGCCGCCGGAAATCTCGTAAACGCCTTGAGATGAATCGAAAGCTACGCCACCGGCCTTCTTGACGGCCCCGACATCCTGATGGCTAGTGAAGGTGCCCAAATCAACTTCGACTTGAGCAACGGCGGATTCAACAGCCCCGAAAATGGCCGAACTGATCATGAATAAAACAATGGAAATCGGAATCGCTGTTTTCATTTGTAACTCTGGTGAAGGTTTTAGGTCAGCAAAGAAGTTTGCATTTGCCCCGAATGTGGCTGGTCTGATAATGTGGCTGATCTGAGAATGTGCCTGATCTGAGAATGTGCCTGATCTGAGAAATATATTGAGGAGGCGTTTAGGAGCTCAGCGGGAGAGATTCAAAAAAGCTTCGCGCGATTTCTCTTTCACAGCGAAAAATATAACCCACAACTGCTCAATCGTCTTCCTGCGTGTCGCCGGATTCCTCTTCACTAGATTCCGCCGCACGCTCCTCGCGCTCGCTAGCGCGAAACATCTCGATCGCCTCATTCAGCAGTTCCGCGTTTTCGACCAACTGGGCCCGTTGTTGGCTGGAGAGAATAGCGTTTTCAACCAGCATGGTTTCGATGGTCTCTTGTTCGCCTTTTTTATTGATCGAGTACTCGAGCGTTTGCACCGTCAGGTAAGCATCTTCCATTTCCTGCCCCGGAATACTATTGACGACATACTGAGCCAGTTTTGCAGATTGGTCGGTTTTGGGTATTGGGATCTCCAGCAATTGGTCCACCGACGTTGCCGATTGGATCTTGCTGACCATTTCGTCACTGGTGATCGGCAACAACATGACGGCCTCAGATTCATCGGCCCACATGTTCATCTTTTCGCTGTAGGGTTCCTTGGCAGCGCCGCGCGACATCGTCCATCCATAATAAAAGAGGATGCCCGCTTCGATCGCCCAGACAAGGTAAACCAACCCGCCGCCGATCGGCGCCCCGTTGCCTCGTCTTCCAAGATTCCAACCGGCGTCAACGCGCTCTTTGAGGTGCTCAACAATCGTATAATCCTGTTTAAAACCGGCGATGATCTCCGGCCGATCTTCTTCGGTAACACCTTCCATTTCACCGACGTTCATTTCCTCCAAGAACGCAATCGCCGCTGCCCGCGTTTTGAAGTATTGGGTGGTGAACTTTCCCCCCATGGCGGCCGCCGCCAGTAGCAATCCTATCCCCGTCGCCAACAGCACATTACGACAGTGACCGACGCGAATAATGAACGCCGCGATCGTTCCCACTGCGATCCCCATCCCCAGCGCCAGCAGCGCGTTGACGTAAATAAATGGAATCAGATCCAGCAGCAGGGCGTAAATAAAGGCCAGTACTAAAACGATCGCCACCCCGATCACCAACAGCGGCCATGTCTTCAACCCAACGCCACCGGATGGCTTATAAACCTCGAACATTCTGAACTCCCAATCAACTAAAAATCACCAACACTTAAAACTAGCAGATTCACAACGCCTTTGCTTCTTAAACGACCACGAAGAACCAGATCTTTGGAGAAAACGAATCGCAACCCAAACGAATCGCAACCCAGAATCGACTTTGCCGAAAATGGAGGAGGCTAAAATAAAAACACACAGCAACAGGGAGCACAAAGCAGCAAATCCAATTTCCTCTGCGATCTCTGCGCCTCCGCGTTTCAAAAATCACAGAACTCCCATCACAGGGCTCCCCTGTCTGTCGCACCAGGCTGCAAATTCACAAAGCCCCCAAATGGCCATAAAATTGCCTCGGCCAGCACCGCGTTGAACCTTTGGCTATCAATCGACTTTGATCATAAATAAATGGAGATTATTCGGGGCAGGGCGTTGGATCGGGGCGCCCATTAGTTTGGCTGATTTCGTCTGTGCATTTCCCTGCAGCACGGCCAAGATTTCAAGCCGAATGGCGTCGCGGTAAACTTCTGAATCACGGACGACAATTAGGCCACCGCCCCTTTCGGCGATCAACACCAGATTCTCAGCCGATAAGATTTTACCTTGCGAAGGCCGTGGCACAATTCGTTGGGGCGCGACAACTCTTGGGATCCCTCTCAACGGAAACCCAAGGTAGCGCTGGAACCGCTGCGACTGATCGGACTCCGCCAATTTGTCTTCGATCAGATTGGCCACCAAAAACACGGGCAACGATTCGTCTTCGGCGTTGATGATCCGTACAACTTCCTGCCAATTCTCATGGCGGAATCCTCCGATCGACAAAGAGTGGGGAACTCCAGAAGCGTAAGCCATCCACCCGACGATTGACGCCGTAACGATCCATCGCAACAGATCACTGCGCATCGTTGCCACTGCGGCGGCGGCAAAGATGGGGAACGCGACCGCACCGACGATCGCGTAACGCCCGATCGCCAGGTGCAACCAACCACTGACGTCCAAGCTATAGATTGCCAGCGGAGGCAAGACCGCCCAACATGCGATAAACGCCAGAAGTCGATTTGTAGGAGCGGTCTCCGCATCATCGGCGCTATTGCGTTTGTGGGCGTAACGATCCAGCAACAACAACGCCAGAGGCAACACGATCATCACCAACGTATTGGTTGCCAATGCATCGAACACTTTATTGGCATCGGACACAGCGGCCCAGTTCGCGCGGCGCTGCCACACGAAGCCGATCATGATCACGCCTGGCAAAATCAGCGCCCCGCAAACCGCGGCCGTCGTCAGTAATTTCGCCAACGGATATTCACGTTTTACTAAGCACAGCCCGGCCACAAAAATCAATTCGGCAACCATCAACAGCATCCCCGTCGGGTGAGTATAGAAGATGATCGCCGCCAGCACGGCCGTCGCGATTGCCAAACCTTTTCCAGACGCTGATTGATGGCCGCCGGAAAAGACCGCGTTGATCCAACCGAAGAAGGCCAACGCTTGAACCACACCCAACAGTTGCACCATGGCATAGGGGCGTGCCTCGCTGGCGTAGAAGATGGCGTCGTAGTCCAACAAAAAGAACGCTGACACAACCAGCAGCGACGCCGCAGATCCCGTACGACGGTAGACGCCCACCGAAACGATCGTCATCAGCGCTAACCCACACAACAGGGCAGGCAACCGCACGCTGAGCGCCGATTCTCCGCCAACCTGCACCGCGGCCCAACTGGCGTAAAAGAACAGCGGCGTTTGATTTCCATCGGCGGCGCGGCGAGCCACATCCGCAAGCCCACCATTGACCACCCAAGCGGTATGTTGTTCGTCCAGCCAGAGATAATCGCCCGCGGCGGTCGCCCGTAACACGACCCCTGCCATCAAACAGCAAACCGCGATCCCGATGACGAACGTGCGGCCGAACGAAGAATCTTGGGGGGCCATGAAGATGTTTCCGCGATAGAAAAACGGACATCATCCCTGCCGCAGCACGGTTTTTCAATCCGTTTGCGTGTCAACGAATTAAAAATCCGTGCTACACAAAACGCCGTCGCATAAATTCTTAAATCGAATTCTGGGCCGCGACGAACTTGGTGATGCCGAAACTCAGCAGGTTTTCTTTGGTCTGACGAAACGGTGCCGACGCAACATTGGAATCGACAATCATCGCCGCATCGACCAAATTTGCGCTGGCCGAAAGTTCCAACGGCAGATAACGCGCCTCACCGGTGTCGATAACAATCAAGTCAAACGAATCCTCCACTGAACTCAAGAGGCCACCCAAGTGGTCCAGCAACATCTGGGGTAAGACCTGACGGTCACTCGTATCACCCAGCGGCATCACGCACACGCCGGTCGACTTGCAGCGAATGATCGCCTCGGCAGGGTTCAGAGACTCGCGGACAACGTTGACCCAACTGATATTGGGGGCCAGTCCGATAGAAGCAGAAAGCGATGGCTTTTTGATATTCGCGTCGACCAAGAGGACGCGCTTCTTCATTGCGGCCGACCAACGTGCGATCGAACACGCGATCGTCGAAGCACCCGCTCCGCTGCGTACACTGGTCACCGCAAGACGATGGTGGCTGCCCTCGAGGATATCCAGCGAGAAGTTTGCCAGTCGGCTGATCGCCTGTTCGCCGACGTCCAAAAACTGATCAACGATCATGGGCCAAACAAATTTTTCCACATCCCAAGCGGCCACATCAACGGGAATGAAAGCCCCGACGTTGAAGACTTCCGAATCGACGACCTCTAACGTGTTCGGTTTGTTGACGGTGAACGCATTGGGAGCGGCGACAGGCGCCGCTGTGGGGACAGGCGCCGCTGTGGCGACCGATGCGGCTTTGGCGACAGACGCTGCGGCGGCAAAACCGGTCGAGATTTTTGGAGAGGCCACTTCGGGAGGGGCCGACTTTTCTTCTGCTGGTTCGGCAAAGGTGACATCTGGGCGGCTGGGGTTAATTCCGTCAACCGCGGATTCGATCTTCAAATCCGTCAGCACCGTCGCGATGGCTGCCGAAACTGATTGAACGAGCTGCTCCTTGGTCGGTGCGCCGGCATTATTGACAGCGCCGGCCTCGTGCTCGGGAGCGATTTTTTTATTGGCCACTAGGCTTGAGTACTTCTGGCGGGCCGCATCAAGAGCCTCGATGGCATCGGCAATTTCCTGATTGGACTGCCTCACCGCCGCCTGCACCTCAGGTGACTGAAAGTCTGGCCGGGTGGCACCTCTGCTGATGGACGCTGCTTTCTTGATAACCTTCTTCACCGCCGTGGATTCAACCGAAGGTTGGGCGGCGGCAGATTGATCGGAGCGTTTGAGTTGCTCGACGAAGTTCTGTAATCGCTGGGCGCGAGTGTAAGGTGCCGGTACTCCCGCCTGAGCCGCGTCGATGCGCGCTTCGACATGGCCGGTGGACGTCTGCACCGACCGGTTGCCCAAAACCTGTGCTCTGTCCCGACGCTTTTGTTCGATGCGAGCCCTCACGGCTTCGACCTGATTCGAAAATGAAGTTGGGTTTGTTGTCGGTTCCATGACCAAATTCTCGTATAATTGGAGATAATGCGTATCTATTTGATTCGGTTCCGGTTGTGATTATCTTGAGCCATAGATAAATTATCCGGTTAACATGACGCTCCGCGAATCGGTGTCGACAGACAGACCTTTTGCGATCAGTATGCCGCCAGCACTAATTAGCAATTTCGGCCTACCGAAGCAATGTTAGCCACACGCGGCTAACGCCGGTTATTGAGTCAGCCAGATCCTCCGGTGTCCCCAAACGGGCGTCTGGATCTGATTATCGCCGTCGATTTTCGCCGTTGATTATCGCCGTCTTTTTCGCCGTCTGTTGCCAGCACTCATCAGCCAGCATTTCCATCCACTTTTTGCAAATCCCGGCCAATCAAAGCGTTGGGCAACAACGTCCCCCTATATAAATAGAGTCCGCCTGTGTCCGTAATCGAACAAACCAATAACTCGCAGCTATTCCTGGACCGTCTTGCCAAGGACATCCTGATCCTCGACGGAGCCATGGGATCTATGATCTACGGGCTGGAACTGACCGAGGAACAGGTCCGCGGCGAACGTTTTGCCAAATGGCCCAAGGATCTCAAGAACTGCACCGACGTTTTTGGGCTGACCAACCCAGAGGCCATCATCGACATTCACCGGCAGTACCTGGCCGCCGGTGCGGACATCATCGAAACCAACACCTTCAACGCCAGTCCCGTGGGTCTGGCCGATTTCGATTTTCCAGCGGAGATCGTTACGGAGATTAATTTCGCGGCCGTTGCCAACGCGAAAAAAGCCGCCGACGAATTCACGGCACTCACCCCCGATCGCCCGCGCTTTGTCGCCGGTTCGATCGGCCCGACCTCGCAGCAAACCGCGATCTCCACCAAAGTCGAAGACCCTGCCTTCCGAGGCATCACCTTCGACGAGATGGAGGCCTCCTATTACATCCAAGTCAAAGCCATGGTCGAAGCAGGCGTCGACATTCTGTTCCCCGAAACCGTCATCGACACGCTGAACCTCAAAGCCTGCCTGTTTGCGATCGCGCGATACTTTGAAGATTCTGGCAACCACGTTCCGGTCATGGTTTCAGGAACGTTTGCCGAAAGCGGATCGACCTTTGTCTCCGGCCAACTCGTGGAAGCGTTCTGGCACAGCGTTTCCCACTTCC
Organism: uncultured Pirellulaceae bacterium; assembly: GCA_964408465.1. Classification (GTDB taxonomy): domain Bacteria; phylum Planctomycetota; class Planctomycetia; order Pirellulales; family Pirellulaceae; genus Mariniblastus. Next base: position 10,471 of record CAYOZV010000040.1, on the reverse strand, counting down.
CGATGATCAGCGTCGGCATGAACTGTGCCCTCGGTCCGGACATCATGCGTTCGCACATTGAAGAACTGTCCAAAATTTCCAGCACCTACATCAGCTGCCATCCCAACGCCGGTACGCCCAACGAAATGGGCCAGTTCGATCTCGAACCAGGGCCCATGGCGGAGACGATCAAGGAGTGGGCCGAAAACGGCTGGCTGAATATCGTCGGCGGCTGCTGCGGCACGACGCCGGCACATATCAAAGCGATCTCCGAAGCCGTCAGCGGCATCGCCCCGCACAAACCCAACGACATCAAACCGTTGACGCGCCTGTCAGGATCGCTGCCGCTGACCCTGCGTGAAGATGCGAATTTCCTGATGGTCGGCGAGCGTACCAACGTCACCGGCTCCCGCAAATTCGCGCGTCTGGTCCGCGAAGGCAAAATGGAAGAAGCCGTCGATGTGGCCCGCGATCAAGTCCAAGGCGGCGCGGCCGTCATCGACATCAACATGGACGACGCGCTGCTGGACGGCGTCGAAGCGATGACGACTTACTTACGTCTGATCGCAGGAGAAACCGACATCAGCGCTGTTCCGGTGATGATTGACAGCTCCCGCTGGGAAGTCATCGAAGCGGGCCTCAAGGCCGTCCAAGGCAAAGCGATCGTGAACTCGATCTCACTGAAAGAAGGCGAAGAGGATTTCCTCAAGAAGGCAAAACTCGTTCGCCAGTACGGCGCGGCCGCTGTCGTGATGGCCTTCGATGAAACGGGACAGGCCGTCGAGACCGAAGACAAAGTCAACGTCTGCAAACGCGCCTACGATCTGTTGGTGGAGAAAGTGGGATTCCCACCCGAGGACATCATTTTTGACCCCAACATTTTGACCATCGCCACCGGCATGGAAGAACACAATAATTACGCGGTGAACTTTTTTGACGCCACCCGCGAGATCAAACAGGTCTGCCCCGGTGCAAAGATCTCCGGCGGCGTTTCCAACGTCAGTTTCTCCTTCCGTGGCAATAACACCGTCCGCGAAGCGATCAACGCCGCGTTCCTATTCCACGCGATCAAAGCGGGCCTGGACATGGGAATCGTCAACGCCGGTCAACTGGAGATCTACGAAGAGATTCCCAAAGACCTCCTCCAACATGTCGAAGACGTGTTGCTCAACCGCAGCCCCGACGCGACGGACAAATTGTTGGACTTCGCCGAAACGGTCAAAAGCAAAAAGAAAAAAGGGTCCACCGAAGACCTCTCTTGGCGCGAAGGCACCGTCGAAGAACGCATGTCTCACGCGCTGATCAAAGGCATCGACAAATACGTCGTCCAAGACACCGAAGAAGCGCGACTTCAATACGACAAATGCCTGTCAGTCATCGAAGGCCCGATGATGGACGGCATGGCCACCGTCGGCGATCTGTTCGGCAGCGGAAAAATGTTCCTGCCCCAAGTCGTCAAATCGGCGCGGGTGATGAAGAAAGCGGTCGCTCATCTGTTGCCGTACATGGAACAGGAAAAAATCGAGGCCGGCGTCGCACTGGACAGCACGCGCGGCAAAATCCTGCTGGCAACCGTTAAAGGCGACGTCCACGACATCGGTAAAAATATCGTCGGCGTTGTTTTGGGATGCAACAATTACGAAGTGATCGACCTTGGCGTAATGGTCGCCTGCGACGACATCCTCAAAGCGGCCGTCGAACATGGCGTCGACATGATTGGCCTGTCCGGTTTGATCACCCCCAGCTTGGACGAAATGATTTATGTCGCCAAAGAAATGAAACGCACCGGCATGACGATGCCGCTGCTGATCGGCGGAGCCACAACCAGCGACAAACACACGGCTGTTAAGATCGCACCGGAATACGAACACGGCGTCATCCACGTCTTGGACGCGTCCCGAAGTGTTGGCGTCGTGGATAAGCTAATGAACCCCGAATCCAAACCAGGCTATCTGGCCGACAACGATCAACTTCATGAGAAACTGGTCGCCAGCTACCAGGAACGGCAGATGACGCTGGTGCCTTACGAAGAAGCCTTCGAAAAACGATTCCAAACCGATTGGGAATCGGTCGACGTCGCCACGCCCGAGTTCACCGGCGTTCGCACGATCGGAACCGCCGACGCAAACCTGCCAGCGGTCGACGAAGAAATTTCGTTGGAAGAGATTGCCCAATACATTGATTGGACGCCGTTCTTTCAGTCGTGGGAACTGCATGGAAAGTACCCCAAGATTCTCACCGATGAAGTGGTGGGCGAAGAAGCGACTAAACTGTTCGGCGACGCGAAAGCGATGCTGCAGCAATTGATCGACGATAAAAAGTTGTCGGCCCGGGCGGTCTACGGATTCTGGCCGGCCAATTCCGATGGCGATTCGGTCATTCTTTACACCGATGACACTCGAAAAAAAGAGCTGACTCGCTTCCACATGCTGCGGCAGCAATGGCAGCGCAAGGGCATCGACTACTTCCGTTCACTGGCCGACTACGTGGCTCCGGTGGACAGTAGCCGCACGGATTATATCGGTGGATTCGCGGTTACCACCGGTCACGGCTGCGATGAACTGGCGCAGAAGTATCGTGACGAACTGGATGACTACAACGCGATCATGGTCGCCGCATTGGCCGATCGTTTGGCCGAAGCATTCGCGGAAATGATGCATCACCGAGCGCGTAGGAACTGGGGCTTTGGTGCGGATGAGAATCTCTCCAACGAAGAAATGATCGCCGAAAAGTATCGCGGCATTCGTCCGGCCGCTGGATACCCCGCATGCCCCGACCACACCGAAAAACAAACGCTGTGGGATTTAATGGGCGTTGAAGCTGCGACGGGGATAAGTTTGACGTCATCGTTCGCAATGTGGCCCGGAGCGGCCGTCAGCGGGTTATATTTTGGCCACCCCGAATCACGTTACTTCGCGATCAACAAAATCACCAAAGACCAGGCCGAGCACTACGCCAAACTCAAAGGCCAACCGATCCAAGAGATTGAACGGTGGTTATCGCCGGTGCTGGGTTACTAAGGTTTTTTACAACCGATTCGTTGCGGACAACATTAGAGCTTCTTGCATTCGGAACGGGGTTACAGGCAAAAGCGTCGTAAAGTTGAAACTCTGGGTCGTGGAGAAGGCAATGCGTCCAGCAACCCAACCACGCGACTGGACGGGTGGCATTATGGCCGCTGCGCGTCAAGTCAAAAGAAAAAAGACAACTCGAACCGACCAAAAGTGCTTTATTCTAGCTGAGAATTAGGGTTGGCAGTGTTGAATTCCTCCGCCCCCATTTGACGCACCGAAATCAGGAATTCTGGCGAATCCTACTTCCTTGTGATTGAATTCGAACGAAGCACTAGATAACAATTTGATATCTATTAAGATCAACCTATTGTTACACCCGCGGCCATCGTGGCCAATCGTTTTTTATAGGTACAACTAATGGCAGCAAGGCTCAAAAATCTTTCATCTACGGTGATTGTCGTTCTTTCCATCCTCGATTGTTTTGGCCGTGAAGGAGCCTATCTCGACGAGATCTGCGATGAATACGAAGCCCTTGGTTTAGAAGTGGGCAGGCGTTCAATTTGTACTTACATGAATCGAGTCGCGAAACTCGACTATCTCAAAACGACAAAAGAAAACGACAATTCGGGACGCGCGATCTACAAAATCACCAAAGCCGGCAAAGAAGAACTCAAGTGGTGGCGCGCGTTGGTTAACGCCGCGCGGTAGTCCTGCCGAGCATGGTTTGGGCCGGGGTTGGTTTGGGGCTGCCTTGGTGCTGCAGTCCTTCATCACGTTGATTTTAGATTTGATGGGGCAGTGGATCTTTTTAGAAGATCCTGCGGGGTAAGGGAGCTTCAGGATCTTTAACAAGATCCACTACCTACTTGTTAAAACGCCAACAGTATCACCCGATCGATGCGGCCTTTTTTGCTGAAGGGAATCGCAATGCCGGCGTGGAAACCACCACCGATCGCTTCGCCGTTTAAGATACAGCAGCATCCGCTAGTTGCGACGCGGTCGATGGCCGCCTGCTGCCATGTGATTGCATTGTCATTGTTGCCGCTGCACTCGATCTCAGACACCGTGATTGCCGGACAAGGCACTTCCTCGGTCGGTTCGTCGGCGTCGACTTTGACGACCGCCGAATAGTTGGCCAGCGGATTGGCCACCGACGACATCAGCAACAGAATCGACGCCGGATATCCGTAGGTTCGGCTGATCGGTAGGCCGATGACTGACGTCAGCGTGGCGGGGTCTTGATCGAACGAACGAATGAAGTTCGGGTTGGTGTTGGGATCGTTGACCATTTTAGCAACGCCAAACTTCCAGCACGCGCCAGGCAGACCGGCCCCCTTGGGGAATTTGACGTGCTGGCTGATGTATTCAAACGAATCTAAGCCACGATAAAAGGAACCGCTGATCGAAAGTTCGTCCCGATCGTCGCGCGTCCAAATTTCCGCGGCCCCATGTCCCTCGATCAAACCGAAGACGACGACGTTGATCAGTTTGTCTTCGAAATAGACCGGGAACGCCAACACGGCAGAGATGTCGGCGTCAGTTTCGCTGCGAATGCGCTCTAAATCGGCACAAGGCATGTCTTGAAAAATCACCGGAGCCCGCTGCCGCATGGCACTACCGACCGCACCTTCTCCGTCATTGAACCGGGTCACCGATGGCGATATTTGCGATAGATTTTCTGGGTTGATGAGGTTCGCTGACTCCAGCACGACTTGCTGGGGATTGTCAGGCGAGGGCGTCCAAATCTCAACGTAGCGAATTAAACAACTTGTGGTGGTGGCTGTCATTGTGGGCGGCGGATCCTGAGTAAATGCATTCATGTTCGACTTTCAAAGATTATATTCTGTTTCAGCGCCATTCAACACGGAAGATCGCGTTAAGCCGAAACTCCTTCGGTTTCGGCTTCTTGAGGTGCGTTGAGCCGCTCTTTGACGGCCGCCACATGAGAATCTTTGGAGTGTTCCTGTTTTTCGAGGAACGAAATCAGAGCGAACCGAAAATCATAATAGTGCGGATCATCCAAGACGTCCTGTCGTTGCCGCGGACGTTGAAAGGGAACGTCCAAAATTTGGCCCACGGTGGCTTCGGGACCGTTGGACATCATGCAAATCCGATCAGACATGTAGATCGCTTCATCCACGTCGTGGGTGATGACCATGGTTGTGATCTTTTCTCGGTCAAGAATGTCAAGGATGACGTCCTGCAGATCCATCCGTGTTAGCGAATCCAATCTCCCGAACGGTTCATCCAACAGAAGAACCTGAGGTTTGAGCGCGATCGCGCGGGCCACGCCAACGCGCTGCTGCATACCGCCGGACATCTCGCGCGGGTAGCGATGCATCGAATCGGCCAGCCCGACCAAATTCAAATAGTATTCGCAAATTTCTTTCCGCTGTTTTTTCGTTCCGTGTGGGTAACATTGCTTCACGCCCAGCATCACGTTCTCAAACGTTGACATCCACGGCAGTAAACAAGGCGACTGAAAAACAACCGCCCGATCGGGACCGGGGCCGGACACCTCGCGTCCTTCCACCGCCAACGAACCGGAGCTGATCGGATTGAGTCCTGCGACCATCGTCAACACGGTCGACTTGCCACAACCGGAGTGACCGATGACCGAGACAATCTCGCCCTTGCGCATGATCATGTTGAAGTCTTTGACGACTTCGATGTCTTTGCCAAAGGGGTTGGGATAAGCTTTAGTAAGACTGGCGATTTCAACATAACGTCTGTCGTGTCTACTACTCATTTTCAACTCCTGCACCGACTAATTCAGGAGCATTTCCAGAGGCTTCTGATTGGAGGGTTTCTTCTTGGATGTCCGAAATGACTTTTCGAGGCTGGTTTCCGATGGAAAGAAAATCGACCGGCATGAGATCTGGCAGCGGCAGGTTGGCACCGGTGCGAAGCGCCTTTGCCTCTTCGTTGATGCCGACCATATATTTTGTCACGGTGTTGCGCAGTTCGATGAACTCGCGATTGAAGTTTAACGTCGCACGATCGCGCGGGCGTTGCAACTGAACATCGAAGGATTTCCCAAGGGTCGCACGCGGACCGGGCGTGAGGGCCACAATTCGATCGGCCATCAGGACCGCTTCGTCGACGTCGTTGGTGATCATGATGACCGTTCGTCGATCGACTTCCCAGATGCGAATAATTTCATCTTGAAGGTTCGCGCGGGTGAGCGCGTCCAGCGCACTCAAAGGTTCGTCCAACAACAACACGCCGGGCTTCATCGACAGCGTCCGCGCCAGTGAAAGTCGCTGACGCATGCCGCCAGAAAGTTCTTGTGGTTTCTTCCACTCCGAACCGGTCAACGAAACCATGTCGATGTAGCCTTGGATGTAGTCCTTACGATCAGCAGCACTCATCTCAGGGAAGACCGTCTTCACGGCCAGTTCGATGTTCCCATAAACGGACAGCCACGGTAGCAGCGAGTAATTCTGAAACAGAATACCACGTTCGGGGCCAGGTTCGGTGACCAGTTCGCCATTCATCAGGACGCCACCAGTGGAAGCCGGTTGGATACCCGCCAGCAGGTTCATCAACGTCGATTTACCACTTCCGGAGAAACCAATGATCGCTACAAATTCATTAGGTTTCACTTTTAGGTTGATCTTCTCAAGCACTTCGACACGTTGACTTGGAGGGCCAAAGCCCACATCAACATTGTCGATCTCCATCGCAAATTCGCTCATTACTGTCTCCTCAAACCTGTTTCAAAAATTTACTAAACGTGCGCGTCAAGCAACCTACACAACGGTGGCACCATCATCGAACGAAACGGAGCGTTGCAGGATGATCATCATGCGATCCAGAAAGAATCCGATAATCCCGACCACGAAACAGGCAAAAATAATGTTGGCAAACGATGTCGAAGCACCGTTTTGATATTGATCCCAAACGTACTTCCCAAGTCCCTCCGAACCGGAGAGAGCTTCGGCGGCGATCAGCACCATCCAGCCAACGCCCAGCGAAATTCTTAGTCCCGCAAATACCAGCGGCAGCGAAGAGGGAATCACAATTTTGGTTAGTCGTTGCCATAGCCCAAGCCTCAAAACCTTGGCAACGTTGAGGTGGTCTTGGTCGATCGACGACACGCCCAATGCCGTGTTGACCAGCGCCGGCCAGACCGCACACATCGCCACGGTGCAGGCTGAATAGACCATCGCGGGATTGACCTTAAGCCCGGAGAGGCCAGGAATCTCGCTCATCATGACAAAGAACGGATGGGTTTCTGGGTTGGGGAAGAACGCTCCGACGACGATTTGGAAAATCAGCAGCCAAACCACCGGCGAAACCGGTTTAAAGATGGAAATAATCGGCGTCAAACAAGCCATCACGACTCGATTCAATCCGCACATGATGCCGAGGGGAATCGCTACGACCGCGGCCATGATGAACCCGATAAATACGGTGAACAGACTCCGCCAAACCTGGAACCAGATCGTAGTGCCGCGCGGGTAAGACTGGCCCGCGATGCGTTCTAACTTGTCCTCCGACCGGACAACGGACTTCGCCGCGGCAAGTAGTTTTGCCGGTTCGGTGGAAGCCTTCAGTTTTTCTTCTTTGGCGGCCAGATCTGTCTTCACGACGTCAACTTTTTTACCGCGATTGCTTTTGCCTAGGTAATCCAGACGTTTCTTGAGGTGGGCGATTTCGATTGCCAGCGCGTTGTAAGCCAGCTGAGTTTTCTTCAGCGCTTTAGGCGGGTTACTTTTGACGTCTTCGATTTGATCCTTGATGATTTTCTCTTGTGCCTTGGCTTCGTCTTTGAGCCTTTGTCCCTCTGCCATCAGCGTGATCAGTTCTTCTTCTTTGGCTGTCTTAGCGGCCACTTTTTCCGACAGGGCGGCAATAGCGGCCTTTCGCGTTTGGGCATCTTCTTTGCTGCCTTTTTTCAACTCTGCCAATCGTTCATTCAGCGGTTTGAGGCTTGCGTCGATCTCCGTTTGCGAGGCCTCCGCCACCTCAGCCAACTTCTGCTTCAGCTCAATTTCCTGGGCCTCTTTTTCTTTGAGCGTGGCCTCCACCGATGCAATGCGTTGGTCGCGTTGCTCTCCGAGTGAACTAAAATCGTTTTCTTTTTCGTTCTCGCGTACGTGCAGAGTGTGGTTGATCCCAAACGCATTCCAGACCTGTGCGGGGTCAGGAACACGACCGGCTTTGGTTTTGTGGTTGGGGGCGATCACGGCCCAAGCACCAATACAACACGCGACAAAGATGATAGGTATGATCATGTACCTAACGATTTCGCCAACCTGTTTTCCCGGTTCTTCGCCAAACAAAAGGCGCACAACAGGGTCGAAAACTTTGAATCCGGAAACGTCGATCGTCTTCAGCAATCCATACTTGAACGAATCCATCTTGGAATCATCTTTTGACATAGCTGTTTTACTCAATATGGTGGTGGAACATAAAGAGACTACGGCCCTGGTCGAGCCGTAGTCGAATCTGAAATTACCAAGTTAAACTTAGTCCTTATTACCGATCGCGTGACTGTTGAGGTATTCGATCGGCTTCTTTGCATCGAAGGTCAAACCGTCGATGAAGTCCGCCGTTGGTGGGCGAAAACCATCGGTGTCCCATGGAACATCGGCTTGTTCAATTTTGCCTTCGGCCAGCAAACGCTTCGCGGCGTCCAAGTAAATCGCCGGCTTGTAGACTTCTTTGGCCGTTGTGGCGTACCAATCGGCAGGCTTGGCTTCTGGAATTTGCCCCCAACGACGCATTTGCGTCAGGAACCAAACGCCATCGCTGTACCAAGGGTAAGTGCACTGGTATTTGAAAAACACATTGAAGTCCGGCATTTCGCGCTTGTCCGATTTTTGGAACAAGAAGAAACCGGTCATCGAATTACGAATGACTTCGAAGTCAGCGCCGACGTAGTTGGGCTGGGAAAGAATGCGGCAGGCTTCCTCGCGATTTACTAATTTTCCGCTGGCATCGGTCTCATCGAGCCATTTACCCGCACGAATCAGCGCCTTAACGACGGCGACGTGTGTGTTTGGATTTTCGTCAGACCACGCTTTGGTGACGCCGAAGACCTTCTCCGGATTGTTCTTCCAAATGTCGTAATTGGTCGTCACGGGGACACCAATGTTCTTCACGACCGCTTGCTGATTCCAAGGCTCTCCGACGCAATAGCCAGAGATGATCCCTGCCTCAAGTGTGGAAGGCATCTGCGGTGGAGGAGTCACCGAAAGTTCGACCTGTGCATCGGTGATGCCTTTAATGTCTTCGCTGGTGTACATTCCGGGGTGGATTCCAGCGGCGGCCAACCAGTAGCGGATCTCATAGTTGTGAGTGGAGACAGGGAAAACCATGCCCATCTGAAGCTTTTCTCCACCGTCCAATTTTTCTTGGACAACGTTCTTTAGAGAATCAGCAGTGATGGGGTGCTTGGGCGTGGGCGTATCTAGCGCAGGATCGTTGCTGACCATTTGATCCCAAACGTCATTAGAAACAGTGATGCCGTTTCCATTAAGATCCATCGTGAACGCGGTAATGATGTGGGCTTTGGTACCAAAACCGATGGTCGCCGCGATTGGCTGTCCCGAGAGCATGTGAGCGCCGTCAAGTTCACCGTTGATGACGTTGTCCAGCAACTGTTTCCAGTTCGGCTGAGCGGTGACTTCGACTTGCAATCCTTCTTCGTCGAAAAACCCCTTTTCCTTGGCGATAACAATCGGAGCACAATCCGTTAGTTTGATAAATCCGAACTTCAACGAATCCTTTTCGAGGTCAAGTTCCGGCAAATCCTCAGGGGCTGGGACGGGTTCAACAGCGAACGCGCCGTTGCCGCCTGCCAGCGTCAGCCCAAGCAGAAACAGACTGAGAAATAGTTTGTTAATAGATTGCATAGTTGACAATTGAGGGGCTCCAAAATTACGGGGAGAAAGTAAACAGGTTTTCATGCGGATCGATCAAAGCAGGCCGCGTACCGTAAATTTTTCGATTGGTTTTTTTCCTGGCGGCAAGCAGTCGCCCGTTAAGAGGAGTTAAGGTTGGAAATACCGCGCAGATATTATTAAGGAGGGGTTGGGTCATTTGGGACTGTTTAAAAAACAGGCAGCAGTGGCCTACGACTGGTCACTTTTGAGGGCTGAGCGTCAAATGCCGGCGGCAGTACTCAGCCAGAGAACGTGAAGATCAGATGTGTGAGATCGGTTCCATTTTTCTCGAGGCGTTGACGCCAAAGAAATAGTCACAAGAGGTTTGACAATGCGGAACTCACTTTAACGACTTTTGCACCTCAACCTGACTTCGAAGCGGCTTGCTTCGGGGGGGTTGGGCTCTTCGCCCGATCGAAACTGAAGGGCGATTCGGCTAAGAGCCAAATCTACGGTTCGTGTTCGACGCCTACGGTTCGTGTTCGACGCGTCACCCATCTAAAGTGAGTGCCATTGGACTAACGCTCGGTCCCCATCAAACTCTTTGCTAATAACCAAGCCGCAGGACAGGTCGAGTTCTGTTTG
>CAYOZV010000039.1:0-29506 GCA_964408465.1 uncultured Pirellulaceae bacterium | reverse complement strand
CGGCGGCGATGGCGCCCATGATCATTGGTTTGGCTCCCAGCAAACCTCCTCCGGAGTACCAAAAGAACACCAGCGGCAATCCAATAATCCAAGCCAGTTCGATCAACAGAGGACGGACCCAGAATTTCCCTTCCACTTCAGCGCCAAAGTTTATCTTCCGCGCCGTCCACCAACCAAGCACAGGAATTCGGCGGACATTCTCCGCCGTCCCAAATAATTCGGTTTCCTCATCATCCAACTTCATCCATGGGCTGATCGGTCGACGACCGAACATCGCCCAACTGTAGATCGCCCAGTTGATAAACGGGCCAACGATCGCGCCTAGGATCGCAAGTAAGACCGTAATGAGGATGGGTGGAAGCAGAGCGAGCATAAATACTTTAACACTGGTTGAGGCTATTTTTGGAGAGTACTCTTTAAGGCGGAATAGTATTTTTCGATCTGGTCTACAATTTCGGTCGGCGTTCTATCATCCACATCGACGATGAGATCCGCACACAATTGGTAGGTCGCCGATCGCAGGTCCAACATCTTTTGAACTTCGGCCAATCCGCCTTCGTCCGTTAGATCCGGTCGCCGATTCTCCGAAGATTCATCCGATGAGATACGCTGGTAAAGCGTTCTAGCTGAACCTTTTAAGTAAACACACGTCGCCCGATCTTTCCACAGCTCCCGATTGCGCGGCTGCATCGGTGCCCCACCGCCAAGTGAAATGACTTGCCCGTCCGCATCAGACGCGTCCATCAAGCGTTCAATCGCCGCCGTTTCAAGATCGCGAAAGTGGCTTTCGCCCTGCTGCGCGAACACGTCAGCAATGGAAACGTCTATGCCGGCTTCGATTTCATCATCGCTGTCACACCAAGCCCACTTCAATTGCTGGGCCAGAAGTTTTCCGACGGACGATTTACCGCTGCCACGATAGCCGATGAGAATAATTTGATTGGTCGCTGACATCAAGTAAAACCATGGGTAGTTTGAATTTCTAGCGGCAGGGCGCAAGCCCTCCGGTGCGTCAAAACGGGCGTAATGAAACGCACGCCACAAAACGAACGTCACAAAACGGGCGCCACAAAATGAGCGTCGCGAAACCGGAGGGCTTGCGCCCAGCCGCTACGCTTTTTTACTATCCGACTAATACTGCGCTGCGCTGATGGCCCTTTTAATCTCGAAACGAATGGTCTCCATGTCCGGATCTGTCCCCGTAAACAATTTGAACTGCTTCGCGGCCTGCGACACAAACATGTCAATTCCCGTCACCGTAGAACAGCCGGCCTCACGCGCTTGTTTGATAAACAGTGTTTGCTCTGGATTGTAAACCGTATCGAACACGACCGTATTTTTATCAAAGCCTTCTGAATCGAACGGCGAATCGTTCATGTTGGGGTGCATCCCTACCGGCGTGCAATTGACCATCGCATCACATTCACAGCTGATACGCTCGGCCCAGGCAAGTGATTTACAATCCAACGCCGTGGCAAGCGCTTCTGACTTTTTATCGTCACGCGCACTAATTAAAACCTCGGCCCCCTCTTTAATCAAACCGTAAGCAATCGCGCGAGCCACGCCTCCAGCCCCCAGCAACATCACCTTGCGATCTTTGAATACGTTTTCTTCACCCGGATGTTTTTCTTCGAGCCCTTTCCGGAGGCTTTCGATGGCGGCCGAGCAATCGGTGTTATATCCGGCGACGCCTTTCTTGGTGAACACCAATGTGTTGGCGGCGCCGATGCCGGCAACTTCATCACTAACCGCGTCGATACTTTTAAGCACTCGTTCCTTGTGGGGAATCGTCACGCTCAGGCCCCGCACGCCCAATTCCGGACAAATGCTGAGGAACGTACCCAAGTACTCGCGCGGTACCCGAAAGGGCAGATACAACATGTTCAAACCGTTTTTACGAATCGCTGCATTATGAATTTGTGGCGACAGGCTGTGCCCCACCGGATCAGCAATCACGCCAAGGATATCCGTTTTCTCATTGATTTCGTCGTAGCGATAATGCTTCTCCATTTTCTCAAACGACAGTTGCCCGGGGGCCATCGGTTTGTCCGCGCTGAAGGTCGCATAAGTAAACGGAGCCCCGAACTTGCCACAAAGGATCCGCGACAGCATTCCCATTTCGCCCATGCAAAACGCAACGGTGGGAATCTCTGAATCACGGCACAGCCGCAGCGCGGCAATATTGTCGACCGGATTGTTGGCCATCGTGACGACCTTGATCACATCAGGATCAAGCTTGGTCATCTGGTGATGGATCTCTTCGAGGTTATCCGGCGTCTCCTCGAAGTTGTGATAACTCACGATCCGCTGAGTATTACCATAACGCGGGATTTGGTTGGCGACGTCCATTTCTAGGTCGACGTAATCAACGCCGCTGGCGATCGCCGACCTCAACAGCATCACACGATCGGCCTCACTGTGCTGCCACAGCCCTTGGTCTTCTCGACGTCGGCAGGTGGCGATGATCGGTGACGTAGCGTCGGCCATGAGTCGTTTTAAATCGACGGGGCGACGAATAAAATCCAAACGCAACTCAACCAGCTGAGCGCCTTGTTCGACGATGTGTTTGTGTTGTGCCATCATCATTCGATGGCGGCCTCGGCCAATACTGACGCAAATCATAAGAAGGAGACGCTTTCGAGATGGGGGTTTTCAAGGTAGTGGAGGTTGCTAAACCTCCTTGTAGACAGTTCGTTTAGACTCACCGCAGCGCGGGATCTTTAACAAGATCCATTACACTTTAACATTTTAGATGCGTTTGAACTTTTTATCGAGTTGCTCGCGCGAAAAAGTTAGCGACGTTGGCCGGCCGTGCGGGCAATGGTGCCCGTCTTGGCAAAGTTCGCGCTGTTCCAGCAGCGATGTGATCTCTTCGGGCGTCAACGGATCACCCGCCTTGATCGCCGCTTTACAGGAAATCATGTGAAGAAGTTCATCGACCAGATCCCGCTGATCTAAGTTTTTCGCTTCGCCCATTAGTTTGTCGACAACGCCCTTGAGCACTTCGGCGGGGTTCTGACGAGCCAGCATCGTCGGGTAGGACGACACCAGCACGGTATCCCCGCCAAAGGGTTCGACTTCGATGCCGACGTTTTTGAGCAGTTCGGTTTGCTCCAAAACGGCGGCCGCTTCGGCGGGTGGGAGCGTCACCGGTTCGGGGACCAGCATCTTTTGTGATTCTAATTTGCCCGCCAAAATCTTCTCACGGATTTGTTCATAAATGATCCGCTCGTGAAGCGCATGTTGATCGATGATGATCATGCCTTCCTCGGTTTCCTGAACCAAGTAAGTGTTGTGGACTTGGATCGCAAAAGGACGCTGTCTCTGTTGGGCGGCAGGCACCGGCAATGCGGGACTTGAATCGACGTCACTGCCCGCCGTTGCGGTGGCAGGCATCGGCTGGGAAAATGGGTCATAATCCGCCGGAAACGTGATCGGTTCGGCGTCCGCCGAGGGCATCGAGACCGACGTCACGCGGGAGGAAGGACCGGGTGCCGTCGCCGCTGGTTTCAGAGGCGATAGCGGGGGAAACGGTTGGAAGTCCCGTTCTCCAGTGACGTTCAAACCCAGCGGCTGGCGTGAGGCGGATGTCCAATCGCGTTGGTCTTTATCGACGTTGAATGCGATACGATCCTGTTGCTCGGTGACCGATGGCTTGAGTTCCAATGTCGGTTCTTCGGGAGCAGGCGTGCGCCGGGCCAATTGCCCTTTGGCGGTCAGATCGGTGGTGAGGAACTTGTTGCGCAGCGTGCCCAGCAACTGCCGATAAACGGTTCCGCCGTTTTGGAATCGAACTTCTAATTTTGCAGGATGAACGTTGACGTCCACCATCTCAAAGGGCATCTGCATTCGCAAAAAACAGATCGGATAACGTCCCACCATCAACAGCCCGCGATAGGCTTCGCTGAGCGCGTGTTGCAGCGACCGGTCGCGAATGTAACGTTCGTTGAGGAACAAATACTGCATCCGGTTGTTGGATCGACTGACGGCCGGGTCGACAACGAATCCGGAAACCGAAACGGATTCGTCTTGATTGGAGATTGGGATCAAGTTATCGCCGATCTCAGGACCAAAAAATGCCTTAATCCGCTCGCTCCATGATTCAGTGGCCGCCAATTGATGCAGTACTTTCCCGTTATTGAGCAGCGTCATCTGAACCTGCGGGTTGGCCAACGCCACCCGAGTGAATGCTTCGGCGATGTGTCCGCGTTCGGTCTGAGCGGTTTTCAAAAACTTCTGCCGCACGGGCGTGTTGTAAAACAGCTGACGGACTTCAATCGTAGTACCCACGGGACAACCGCAGGGCTCGATCGGATCATGGTTACCGCCGTTGACGACCAGTTCGAATCCGCAATCGGAGTCCGGTGTGCGTGAGCGAATCGTGGCCTGCGAGACCTCGGTGATCGACGCGAGCGCCTCCCCGCGAAACCCAAACGTGCCGACGCTGAACAGATCGTCGGCGTCTTCGATTTTGCTGGTGGCGTGACTGGTGACGGCCAGCATCAATTGATCTTCTGGAATGCCGCTGCCGTTGTCGGTGATGCGGATGAGCTCCAACCCGCCGTTTTCGAGCGACACTTCCACCTGTGTCGCGCCGGCGTCGACGCTGTTTTCAAGCAATTCCTTGACCACGCTGGCGGGCCGTTCAATAACTTCACCGGCGGCGATTTTGTTAATCACGCTGGCCGATAGCTGCTGGATCGGTCGTCGTCGGGTTATTGAAGTGCTCATGTTCGTCATCCGTGTAAAATGTTTCGCCGCGATTGTCGTAGGGCCCGTTACCCCCCGCCGCGGTTGGGGATGTTTTTTTGGATGGTTTGGGCCCCCCCCGGGCCGCTTTGGAGTCGGTTTTAGTGTCGGTTTCGGCCGCGGCCGAAGGGAACCGGCCCTACTTCAGTTCGTACTCGCGCAGTTTTCGGTACAAGTTTCGTTCGCTGATGCCCAGTATGCGGGCGGTTTCTTCGCGGTTGTGATTGGCGAGGGTCAACGTGTGTTCGATGGTCCAACGTTCGATCTCTTTGAGCGATTTCCCAATCAAGGTCGACGAGGCATCGGCCGAACCCGGTTGGAGAACATTCGTGTTGAGATCGTCAATATCGGCCGAACGTTCACGCTCTGGTTTGGCAACGACCTGGCCGTCGTGTAGGTCCGGCGAAAGATCGTCCATCCCCAATTCGTTATCGATGTCCATCACGACAAGACTTTCGACGACGTTCTTGAGCTGGCGGACGTTGCCCTTCCACTGGAAGTCCAGCAACCAGCGGCGGAGGTCTTGGGAAAAGGTCTTGACCGACCGTCCGTTCTTTTTGTTGGCTTGTTTGCGGAAGAAATCGGCCAACGGCAGGATGTCTTCGCGCCGCTTGCGTAGCGGATCCATCTGCACGGTGACGATTTTGAGCCGGAAGTAAAGATCGCTGCGAAAACGTCCGGCTTCGATTTCTTCTTCGAGATCTTTATTGGTCGCGGCGAGGACGCGGACGTTGACGGGGATCGGTTTATTGTCGCCGACGCGGGTGATTTCACGTTCTTCGAGCACACGCAGCAGTTTGATCTGCGTCGCCATCGGCATGTCGCCCAGTTCATCCAAAAACAGCGTTCCCCCATCAGCATATTCGAATTTCCCTTGCCGGTCGCTGATGGCGTCGGTGAACGCACCTTTGACGTGCCCGAAAAGTTCGCTTTCGACCAAATGTTCGGCGACCGCGCCGGTGTTGATCGCGACGAAGGGTTTTTTCTTCCGCGGGCTGTTTTGATGAATGGCCTGAGCAACGACGTCCTTGCCGCTGCCGGTCTCGCCGGTGATCAACACGCCGGCGTCGGTGGGCGCGATCCGTTTGAGACGTTCCACCACGTTCTTCATGCTGTCGCTGGCGTAGATCAAATTGTCGAAACCGAATCGTTCGTCCAGTCGGCTGTGCAATTGTTCGTTTTGCTTCTTCAGCCGCACCGATTCAACCGCTTTTGAAACGACCGCCTGAAGCCGTTTGGGCGTGATGGGTTTTTCGAGGAAATTAAACGCACGTTCGCGCATCGCTTCGACGGCGCGGGGGACCGTGGCGTGGCCGGTGACCAAGATGACTTCGCAGCCGGGTTGAGTGTCTTTGGCTAATTTCAAGATGCCCATTCCGTCAACATCATTCATCATCAGGTCGGTGACGACGATGTCGTAGATGTTCTGATTAAGCATCCGGGCGCCTTCAGGTCCAGACGTCGCGCAGTCGCAATCAAGCCCGATACGTTCGAGGCTTTCGGTCATCGCCCGAGCCAGATCTTTGTCATTGTCAACCAGCAGGACTTTGACAGGAATCGTCGATTTTTGTTTGGGTTTTTCTTCAGCAGTGCTCATCCCGTTATGATAGCAATTCGCCTTGTTAGACAACACCAGCAAAAACCGGCAAGAGCACCTTTTCGATAGCTGCGGCGCTGAGTTTGCCGGTTACAAATCGCGTTGAGGTTCGGTTGTCCCAAAGCGCGTATTGGGATCCATTTCCATTGGTTTATTTGAGATTGAGAATGAGGTTGTCATGAGCAAGGTTTATGTGGTCGTGGGCGGCAGTCGCGGTATCGGGCTGGGGATCGTGAAACGACTGGCCGCCGAGGGCAATCAAGTCCACGTTTACAGCCGCACCGCCGGAGATCTGGGGTCTGTTGAAAACGTAACGCACGTCGTCTGTGATGCGGTGTCCGATGAGTTGACGGCCGAGTTGTTTCCGCCGGCAATCGATGGTTTGGCGTACTGCCCAGGAAGTTTCAATGCGAAGTCAATCCGCGCACTTAAGTTAGAAACGCTGCGTGAGGATTTTGAGATCAACGTTGTTGGTGCCGTGAAAACGATCCAAGCCACATTGTCGGGATTGAAGAAATCGACATTGGAGAGTTCGTCGGTGGTGATGTTCAGCACCGTCGCGGTGGCTCAGGGAATGAACGCGCACGCGTCGATCGCAGCCAGCAAGGGAGCCATCGAAGGGCTGACCAAAACACTGGCCGCGGAGTTATCGCCCAAGGTGCGGGTAAACTGCATCGCTCCGGCGCTGACGCAGACTTCGCTGATGGAGAAACTGTTCACCGACCCTGAGAAGGTAGAGGCGATGGGCGCCAAGTATCCGCTTGGGCGGACGGGAACGGTCGATGATCTTTCGGCGGCCGCATGTTTTTTGTTGGGCGACCAGAGCCGGTGGATCACCGGGCAAGTCATGGGCGTTGATGGGGGAATGTCTACGGTGAATTAGAGCCGTGGTTGAGGAGTGGATTTCTGGCTTCTGGTTTCTGGTTTCTGGTTTCTGGTTTCGAAATTCTAATTTCGAAATTTGCATATCTAAGTTGAGAACGGCGACTGCTTGGCTGTGATGCGATTGATCGTCAAAATAAAAAAACACGCAAAGCGATGGAGCGCGCTTTGCGTGTTTTGAACGTCGAAATTACAAATTCGAAATCAGAAATCTAATGTTAGAGATCGGCGTGTTCGCCGCTCGCTTACATCAAACCGCCTTCATTATCGCTTTCGCCAGTCCATTCACCACCGAAGTTATCTTCGTTGTAGAAATCGCCGCCGAAGGATTCGCCGTCGTATTGGGTTTCCTTGAAAGACTCAGGACGCTGGTTGCCGTCGAGCCCCAAATCGGTTCTTAGTTCCTCGAACCGAAGTGCGTACTTTTCAGACGAGGAATGCACGTGTTCGGCTTCGGTGATGAACTGCATGTTTGCCCGTTCGCCAACGCCGGCCGACTCAAGCTGAAATTCGTATGGCTCTAACGGACTGCCGTAGACGATCAAAAGTTTGTGTTCCTCGAATTGAATTTCTTGCGGCGTGTTCGGATTGAGCACCGCGATGCCGGTGCAACCGTCGTTGAGCAACAGGTCTTCGTAGTCGTAGAGGATGCTGGTCAGGACCGACATGTCGATATGTTCGCGGTAAAGATCGACGTGGGTTAAGTCTTCGTTGGCGTGACTGGATTCCAGAACCACATCGACCATCGGGCCAAGTCGCTGGATCATCTGCATGAACAGCGGGAAGAGTTTATCCTTGGAAGCGGCAGCCATGATCACAGGAACTTTAGCATCCGTTTCATCATCGACATAAACGTCGTGACGATAGCCCTGGGTGGGCTTGATCTTCAGATCCGCCGCCGGGCGGACGGCGTCAGTGAGCAAAAAGGTGCCGTATTGATCGACTTCCATATGGCTGGCCATTTCAAGATTAGAAATAGTGTCGAAGCTGTTGGCTTCTTGGGCCTTTTGGTCGGCGTTAAATGAGTTCTGAAAGAATTGATTTAGGTGGTCGCTCATGAGTGGGGCTTTCGCTCTTCGGTTCTGACCGTGACAATCACGTGCTGATCGTCGTCTTCGGTGGTCTGTCCAGAAACTCTAGGTTACGACTTGCCACCGACCTGTTTCGTTGACAAAGAGTGAAGATTTCACGGCGTTTTTCTCCGCAGTAATCGTTAAGACCCGAACCAAATCGTCTCCCACGTTGCATAAAAACATCATGCCCAACACTAAATCCACCAGAGCCACCCCGCCGCAGCCCATTCTGAGAACCGATCGTTTGCTACTGCGCCCGTTTGTGATGTCTGACGCCCCGGCGATCCGTTCCATCATGAACAACGAAGCGGTCGCGTCCACGATGCGATCAATGGTGTTGCCGTACACCGAAGAGATGGCCAAGCAATGGCTACAAACTCAGCCCGACATTTGGAAATCGCAGGCGGCGGTGACCTACGGGATTTGTTGGAATCCCGAACAAGTCAACAGTCAATCGCAAACCGATGCCAGTCCGCTATTGATCGGTGGGATTGGTTTGGATATTTGCGAAGAAGACGAAAAAGGCGAACTCGGTTTTTGGATCGACCAATCCTATTGGGGCAAAGGCGTGGCGACCGAGGCGGCGGCCGCGCTGGTGAAGTTCGGTTTCGAAAAACTGTGTCTGCATAAGATCGTCGCGTTTCACATGGTGCGTAACCCTGCCTCGGGACGCGTGATGGAAAAACTTGGCATGCGAAAAGAAGGCATGCTGCGTGACCACGTGAAAAAATCGGATCAGTTCGAAGACTCGGTGGCCTACGGCATCTTGGTTAGTGACGTTTAGTGTTGGGGCTGGACTTCCTTTTCCCACCGTGTGTAGCGGAGATTACCGTTGGCTCAGTTCGTGGACGGCGTCGACTAAAGCGATCGCATTGTCCACATCGGTCATCGGTAAAATGCCGTGGCCCAAATTGAAAATGTGACCAGGTCGACCGGCGGCTTGATCGAGCACAATTTTGGCCTGACGTCGGATTTCGGTGGGGTTGGTCAATAGCACCGTGGGGTCAAGATTCCCCTGCACCGCGCGATCATGGCCAACCGTTTGCCAAGCGTCATCCAATCGTGTGCGCCAGTCGATACCGATCACACTGGCGCTCGTGTCGGCCAGAAGCGGCAACAAGGCCGGATTGCCGGTCGCGAAGTTAATCACGGGCACGTCCGAGGGAAGACTGGCGATGACTTTCTGAACGTGCGGATGAACGTGGGTGCGGTAGTCCTCAAACGAAAGGCAACCCGCCCATGAATCAAATAGCTGCACGCACTGGGCGCCGGCTTGGATTTGTCCGTTTAGGTAAATTGAAATCGACTGGACCAAGTGTTGCATCAGTTGATCCCATGCGCCCGGATCACCGTGCATCAGCGTTTTCGCGTTGGCGTAGTTGCGGCTGGAACCGCCTTCGATCATGTAGCTGGCCAAGGTGAACGGCGCACCGGAGAATCCGATCAACGGCATGTCCGCGGGAAGGTCTTGGCGGGTCAGCCGGACGGTTTCCATGACGAACTCCAGTTCCGCGGTGGAATCCAATGGCTTGATTCGGTCAATGTCAGCCGTCGTGCGAACGGGGTTGTGGATCACGGGCCCATCGCCTTTGACGAATTCCAAATCGCAACCCATTGGCACCAAAATCGGCAATATATCTGAAAAGATAATCGCCGCGTCGACGCCCAAACGATTGACGGCGGTGCACATGACTTCACTGCACAGCTGCGAGTTGGCACAGAGTTCCAGAAACGAAACGTTGGCTCGCACTTCACGATATTCCGCCATGTAGCGACCGGCCTGCCGCATCATCCAAATCGGCGTGACGTCGGTCGGTTCCCCTCGGCAGGCTTTCATGAAGGGGCTGTTGTACCAAGGTGCGTTGGGATCGTTGCTGCTGGAAGAAGGGCCGGACATAGATTTGATGCTGTTTGATTTTCGAGTTCGTAGTGATGGAAGCTGCGTAGTGACATGATCCAGTGATGCTGCGATCGTTGTTTGGTCGCAGGTCACGTCGATTGGTATCCCGCGATCGGTGAGGATTTCGCTGGCAGCCTTTGATCCTGAGACGACAATATGATGGTCTAATAGATGATTCGTCAAATGGGCGCGACCAAACTGTTTGGATAATCCTAAAAATATTGACGCATCGACGGCAGATTGGAACCAAAACGCCTCGAACGCATTGGCCTCGATTTGTTCGAAGAAGTCTTGGGCGGTAAGTTTCGGGACTTCGACAAGCCGTGGAAAAAGTTCTATCGGGCGTACCCGGGCACCGCGCGCTTCCAATCCCGAGGACAAACTGAACCAATCAGCACAATCTTCCAGTGCGACGTGAAGCGTGGCCAAGGGGCTGCCCGAACGGTCGGTCGCGCGATATTTTTGGTCGATGGTCGTGAGCACGTTACGCCAGTTGGCATCGACATCGACAGCGACGTTGGGCGTCAGTCCGTGGCTGCGAAGCTCTTTGGAGGCGTTTGGCGAAGCGGCAATGAGTTGGATGTCGGCCAGGCAGTTGAGCGCTCTTTGACGATCGTGGTGGCGAAGGTTTTTCATGAACTGTGCGACGCCTGCACCGGTGCGGAACATCATGATGTCGATCGCTCCGATGCTCAGTTCGCTAAGTAAGTTGCTGAACGCGGGCGCTGGATTGGCGGCCGTTTTCAGGGGCAGGCGATGAACGGTCCCGCCCTGTTTTTGGATGTGGGATTTCAACCGAGCGACAGTCGGATCGTCGTTGAGATCGAGGATGCCGACGGTCAGTGGTGTTTTCAGAGCGGGCTGGATTGGGTCGGTCATGGATTTAAGGGTAGGTGGCAAAGGTTCAAATGAGAAGGACGTTGGGATAAATCTAGGAGCCCAAAACGTTGATGGGCGGCGATGATGGTGTTTAGTGCATTGCAGCGATGAATGAATGAAAATAGGCTGAACGACATGAAAAAAACTGCTTTTGAAGAATTTGAAACGCTGTTGTCGACCGGTGAAACCGATGCGGCGATCGAAATACTGCGCCAGCAGTTCGAATCTGATGGCGACTATTTCCAGTTGTTTGAGGTTTTGAAGGTGCGTTGCCGACACCGGCTTGGGTTGCCGCTGATAGCGACTTCGGTCGACGATGCGGGGGAGCAAATTGACCAGTTGGAATCGGGTTTGCTGGAAGCGTGTCGAGAAGTGGGGACGCTGCTGTTTCGCGCCGGCAATCCGGGTGAGGGTTGGGTTTACTTACAACCTGTCGGCGATCGAGCGTTGGTCAAGGAACTGTTGATGGAGATTCCCGTCACCGATGAGAACCGAGACCTGATCATTGATCTGGGGCTGGGGCAAAACATCGCGCCGGCGTATGCATTTGAGATCATGCTGGAGGCCTATGGAACATGCAACGCGATTACGACGATCGACGTTAGGGCTAATCAAGGCGGCTTTCCCGACCAGGACATGGAGGCCATCGCAGAGATCTTACTGAAGTCATTTTATAACGACGTGTTGAGCCTCGCCCGTGAAGAAGTGGCTCAGCGGGAAGAGGCCACCGACGCCGATTCGACGTTGGGGATGTTGCTTGAGCGCTGCCAGTGGCTGGTGACCGAAACGGGCCACCATGTCGATGCGACTCATTTGAATTCCATCATGCGGATCGCGCGTTGTGTCCGGACGCAGGAGCATTTCCGCATGGCCAAGGACCTGTGTCGCTACGGCCAGCGGATGGCAGATGATTTTCAGTATGCAGGCGAGCCTCCGTTTGAATCAACGTACGTCGATCACGAGCATTTTTTTTCGGGCCTGCTGAACGAAGACACGTCGGCCGCTATTGCACACTTTCAAAAGAAGCTGGCCGACTGCGAAGCGTTTGAAAAAACGAACGTGGCCGAAGTGTGGGTGGCTTGGCTGGTACGACTTGGAAAGAACGATTTAGCGTTTCAAGTTTCGCTAGAACATGTCACGGGCAAAGAAACGATGGGCATTGCTCCCAGCATCGTCGAAATCGCCAACACGCCCGAATTGAAGCAGCGGTTGATGGAACATTTTGAGTCAGCGGGTGATCTGTTAGGTTTTGCAATTTGCAAATTGCAGCTGGAAGAAGATGCGGCCTGAAACCGGATGTAGTGGACGAAGCCACGCGGTCCGGCAGCGGCATTCAACCTAGAGATTTAGTTTAATGGCAGTTCAGGACTCATGGCGGTGTCCACTGCCGAGAGATTACACATCATTTTTGATGGCGTTTTCGACCAAAGACCGAAGTTTGGGCGCGGCGACTTTGCCGGCGTCGATGACGCCGTGGCCGGAGGTTTCGACCAACTGGTCTGGGTTGGCCACGTTGGTGATGATTGACATCGCCATGATCCGCATCGCATGCTTTGCCGCCACGGCAACTTCGGGAACGGTCGACATGCCTACCGCGTCGGCTCCAATTTTACGCAGGCATCGGTATTCTGCGCGCGTTTCGTAGTTCGGCCCTAACATCGAAGCATAGTTTCCGCCGTACAGTTGAAAGCCTTCCTTGCGAGCGTGGGCCATGGCTTGTTCGATGCGCGGTCGATCGTAGAAATCGCTGCGTCCAAGCGGTCGACCGTGAACCGTTTGGGGTATCATGTTTGGGGTCGAGCGATACATGAAATCAACGTGGCTTTGGATCATCATCACATCGCCGACGCTCCACTGCGGTTGGCACCCGCCGGCGGCATTGCTGATGAATAGATCGGTGACGCCCATGGCTGCCATAACATGCACCGGCAGCGTCGCTTGGTCCACGGGATAGCCTTCGTATAAGTGAAAGCGGCCTTGCATCGCGATGATCGGTTGACCGGCCAACGCGCCGCAGACGAATTGGCCCTTGTGCCCGATGGCAGTGCTGGCGGGAAGGTGGGGCACCTCAGGATAGGGGATTTTTTCTTCGGCGATGATGTGTTCGGCGATTTCGCCGGCTCCGGTGCCGAGGATAATGCCAAACCTAGGGCGTTGGTCCCAGCGGTCGCTGATGAACTGCTGGGCCTCTTTAATCGCGCGGTGAAATTTGGATTCGCTCACGCCATTTGACCCAGCAGACCAATGATCAGCTTCGTCAATTTGGGCTCTGCCCCTTTGGCGATTTCGATGATTTCATTTTCATCGGCCGCCTTCAAAGCGTCGGGCAAACACATGTCGGTGACCACCGAAAAACCGACGACGCTCATTTGTTCGTGAACGGCGACGATGACTTCGGGCACCGTCGACATACCGACCACATCACATCCGATGGTGCGCAGGAAGCGGTATTCGGCGCGCGTTTCCAAGTTAGGACCAGCGACCGCGACAAAGACACCTTTATGGGCGACGATGTCTTCCTTGCGTGCGATCGCCAGCGCGGCATCGATCAGTTGGGGGCAGTAAGGCTGAGACATATCGGGAAACCGAACGCCCAAGCGATCGTCGTTGATGCCGATCAGCGGATTGTCACCCATGAGATTGATTTGGTCGTCAATCAACATGATGTCGCCACATGCGTAATTGGGATTCAGGCCACCGCACGCGTTTGACACCATCAGCGTTTTCGCGCCAAGAGCTTTCATAATTCGTACTGGCAACGTGACCTCTTTGAGAGGATAGCCTTCGTACATGTGCATGCGTCCCTGCATCGCGACGATCGGGACACCGTTGAGCGTACCGCAGACCAATCTGCCTTTGTGAGAGGGCGCCGTGGAAACGGGAAAGTTAGGAATGTCTTCGTAGTTGATCGCCACGGCAACGTCGATCTGTTCGACCAACGGACCTAGGCCGGTGCCTAAAATGATGCCGGCTTTGGGTGTGCCATCCCACTTCGAATTGATGAACTGGACGGACTCTTGGATTTTGTCAAACAGATCTAACACAGGTTCTCTTTCGTCTTGAAGGCGTAATTTCAACAGACAAAAGTTAACCGATCCTCACGCAGGCTTCCATAGCGTCGTGAATCAAGAAAAACACTTTATCGTTGCCGCGCGGCCTTGGAAGTGCTTGGGCGGCGTGCGGTATTGGCTTTGGTTTGCTTTTGAGCGCTTTTCAAAGCCTTATTAGGTAACACAAAGAAGCTCAGCCCGTTCACCATGCGGTGATCCGATGGCTGAAAGACGTTCGCAATTTCTTGTTCGAGTGTGAAGACGAAGGTCAGGCGGCGTCCGTCTTCGGAAGAAACGTGGTAGTAAATCCACTGAACAGGCAGCTCTTTTTCGACGCCTTTGACGGTGACCTTAAGCGCGTTGAGTCCTGTCGAGGTTGTCATTTCTTTGGCAGCAGAGATCCGCGCGGTTTTATCAGAGCGGATCATTTTCTCCACTTCCTTTTTATAGGCCGCCAAGGTCAAAGGTTTGTTGGCCGGGCGGGATGGCAATTGCACCACGTCGCACTGAGCCATTAGATCACCATCGTCAACATAACGCAGAACGGCAGCCTCTTGTTCGGCCGCGATGACTCGCCAGCGCGGATCGTACTCCAACGCGAACCTTCCAGAATCCGATGCCCATTTGAGTTTCTGTTTGATGCGGCGAGACTTCGTGTACTTTTTCAGTTTGGCGTTGGAAAGATGCTCACAGGTGCCGTCGCGCGTGAGGCGAATGTCGATTTTTGATTTGCCTTGGAAACCGGCGGCGACTTGCCCCGCTTCACGTGTTTCGTCCATGTTCAGCCGTACATCAGTGACCGTTTTCGATGTCAGGTCGATGTCGAAAATCCCGCTGATCTTGAGCCCAGTGCCAACATCGTCGATGGTCGCGTCGACCTTGCCCAGCATATAAACTCGAGCTTTGTTTTTGACAACGTTTTTCAATAGCAACTGAGTTTCGTTGAACAGGATGCGATCGACGGCCAAAAAGTCGGCCAACGCATCATTGTCAATTTTCCATTTGCCGCCAATCTTGACGTTCTTTTTGTTCAGCAATTTTGCGTAGGTCAGTGGATCGGCAGGGTTCTTGATCAGTTCGAATTCAGCTTGACTGAGCGTGTTCATGACCGACGCCATTTGCAGACGCTGACCGGGGACGGATTTCAGCCGAGCCACCACCATGCGATTTTCATCGGCAACGGCAGAATTCACTTTGCCTTTTTCGATGTTGAAATTGCCTTTGGAGTTTTCAAAGTACCGAATCGCTTGCGGGTCTTTTTCTGAACCGGTCAATCGCTGGTAGTAGGTCATCGAAGCAACCGTATTCATCGGCAGAAGCTTTTGCATGTTGGCCTGACCACCATGATCGACGACGACTTTTCCGTTGTGTTCGTAACGGGCTTCGACGCGCTGTTGGATGCCGCGATCGGTGGCGACTTCGATATTAAAAGTCTCCGCCGACGCGAACGATGTGAAGATGAATCCACAGATCACCATAGCGGCCTGAGACCAAACCTTGGTGGGGATTGAAAAACGGGCGGTGGTCGGTTGCGTGTTGGAAACCATCGTCATTTGTTAGGTCCAGAAATGAAATGATTGATGACGTAAAAATATTCGGCAGAGGTCAAGCGCATGGAGCGCCGTCATCTTGAGTTTTTTCAACATCGACATTTCGGCGGCAAAAGTTGGCGGAAATTCTGGCCGGCGATTTCAAAACGCTGGCATAAGAGTTTTGCAAAGGCTTAGGCGAAGCGGAACTTCTTGCGATGAAGATGTTTGGTCGCCGGTCACAGACGCACGCGATCGTGGGAAAACGTACGCTTGCGGCAGAGGCTTAAACAAAAAACGCACATCGCATGAGGATGGCACACCCCCTCCGCTCTGAAACCTTGGCCGTCTCGTTTTGAGACAGCCGTCTTGAAAAGTGGCTCATTTCGCGACGGATTGGGGTTTAAGCGGGCGCTCAAAAGCCTCTGCAAAACTGATAGCACGCATAAAAACCTCAGAAAAGGAAGAATTCGGAGTCAAATTCGGCCATTGGAACAGGTTTTGCAAGACACCTAGTAGCACCCTTTAGAACTGGCGGTCGCTGGAGATGTATTTTCTTCGCGCTGTGCCATTTTGATGAGTTCAAAACGAATTTGAAATTCGGGCGACTCGGATAAAACGTTCGGCAATTTTGCGGGGTAAGTTTTAAATGAATATCGGAATCAGAGCGTTCTTCCTACGCGAACCTATCCCGCGGGTTCCCGTACTAATTACCAAGCGATAAATTTTGCTTAAATTCGATCCAGAGGAGCTTTGATTCGGAACATTGTCAGTTTCCACCGCGTCATATAGGTAGTCAATGAATGATTGCCTGCGATCGACTGACTGAGAGGTTTTTAATTATGCATACAGATTATAAATGTGATTCCATCCGCGAGCTGCGTGACCAACAGGTCCGATTTGCCCCACGCGAGAAAAAGATAGAGCAAGTCGACTGCGCCGAAGCATTGCTGCGCGAGATCCAGACCGACAAAACTTATAACTTCGAGTTTGTTTGTTTTCGCATCACGGGTTTCCGTATCGATCCGGGACCGATTGTCAAGATTAACGGTGCCGATCTTCGCACCGATCTGCATTCTTTCATCGAAGATTTGTCGGACTCCGCGAACCTCAAGGCCGATGAGTTTGGACAACCTGTTTTGACCGTTGACGAGCTAAGCAAGCGATTCAATGTCTCCACCAAGACGATCTCGCGTTGGCGACAACAGGGTTTGGTCAGCCGTAAGTTCATCTTTGACGGCGGTCGAAAACGCGTGGGATTTTTGCACACCAGTGTCGACCAATTCGCCAAGAACAACCGCGACAAGGTCAAACGTGGAGAGCGATTCAGCCAGCTTACCGACGAAGATAAAGTGGACATCATCGACCGAGCACGACGTTTGTCGCGGGCCGGCGGATGCCCAGCGGAGGTGACTCGCCGGATCGCTAAAACAATGACTCGCAGCATCGAAACGATTCGCTATACGATTAAACAATTCGATGCTGACAATCCAGACATTGCGGTGTTCCCTGATCAAACGGGGCCGTTGAACTTGGAGATGAAAGAGCGGATGTACGCTGATTTTGTCGCCGGCAAATCGGCCGAATCGATCGCAACTCGTTACTGCCGCACCAAGACAACCGTTTATCGAGTGGTGAATGAAGTTCGTGCGGCGATGATTTTTGCGTTGCCGTTGGACTTTATGGATAACGATGAATTTCGCCGCAAAGGCGCCCAGAAGAAGATCGTTACCGCCGAGATGCCCGAATCGGATATTGTTCGCCGCAAAACGAAACCGCCGGCCGGCTTGCCGCGCTATCTGGCTTCGCTGTACGAAGTTGCGTTGCTGACCCGCGAGCAGGAGCAATACCTGTTCCGCAAGTATAACTTTTTAAAGTTTCAAGCTTCTAAGTTGCGCGAGAAGATGGACCAGACGCGCGCTCGTGCAGCAGACATGGACGAAATCGAGCGGCTGTACAACATGGCGGTGAAGGTCAAGAATCGAATCGTGCAGTCTAACCTTCGCCTGGTGGTTTCGATCGCCAAGCGTCATGTTTCGGCGAACGAAGATTTCTTCCAGTTGGTCAGTGATGGTAACATGAGTTTGATTCGCGCCGTTGAAAAGTTTGACTATTCGCGTGGCAACAAATTCAGCACTTACGCCAGCTGGGCGATCATGAAGAATTTCGCTCGCACGATTCCAGGGGAATTCAAGCAGAAAGATCGCTTCCGTCCTACGTCCGAAGAATTGTTCTTGGCACGCGAGGACCAACGCACCGATCAAAGGGCCCTTGAATCGGAACAACAGCAACGCGAGCGGCAAGTTAGCCAAATCCTAGATAATTTGGATGATCGCGAACAGAAGATCATTATCAGCCGTTTTGGTTTAGATTACAGCCAAGAGCCGCAGACCTTGAAAGAGGTCGGAGCCGAATTGGGGGTTACCAAAGAGCGTATCCGCCAGATCGAAGCACGGGCACTGAGCAAGCTCCGGGCGGCAGCGCAGAACGACAAGTTTGAATTTGCTGACTTCCTCGAACTGGAAAACGAAACGATGTCTGGAGGTTAATTAATAACCCTCTGGTGAAACCCAACAAACATCCCGTTTTTCAACACGCCTCTCCTTGGTAAACTTGGGGAGGCGTTTTTTTAGGTTCTCTTCATCACATGTTCGGCGCGGGCCGAAGTAAAACAGACTGGGAAATGGATGCAAATACTCATCGTCTATCCAGCTGTGATTGGGATCAAGAACGGAAATTTGATCACCGCCAAGCGTTGGCAAGAATGCCTTGGCCATCTGGGGCACACGGTGGAGGTCGCCACCACGTTTGACAATGTTAGCGCTACGCCTGACCTGATGATCGCGCTTCATGCGATCAAGAGCTCCAACGCGATCCACAAATGTCGCGCCGTGTTTCCAGCGGTCCCAATCATCGTCGTGCTGACAGGCACCGACATTTACGGCACGACCAAGAGCGCGACGATCGATGCCGTATTGGCGTTGTCCGATCGAATCGTCGTTCTGCAGAACGCGACCGCCAAAGATGTTGACCAGAAATTCCGTGACAAGGTGCGTGTCATCTACCAGGCGATCACTCCATTGAGTGGCGTTTTTGAAAAATCGAAAAATGATTTCGAAGTGTGCGTGGTCGGTCATCTGCGGCCGGTGAAAGATCCATTTCGAACGGCTGATGCCATCAGCGATTTGCCGGGGGACTCAAAAATTCGAGTCACTCAAATCGGCGCGGCCATGAGTGAACCCATGCGGGAGATGGCCGAACGTCTTGGCAGAGAGAATGTTCGTTTTAGATGGATCAAAGGCGTTCCGCGTACCCGTGCGATGGAGAAAATCGCCAGCAGCCATCTATTGGTCAACAGTTCTAAAATTGAGGGTGGTGCGGCGGTGATTTGCGAAGCGATCGTCGCCGGCACACCAATTCTGGCGACTCGCATTCCCGGCAACGTCGGTTTTCTAGGGGAGGACTATGAAGGGTTCTTCGATGTGGGGGCGACTGAGCAGTTGCGTACGTTGCTTTTGTTGTCCGAGAACAGCGCTGATTTTTACCAACGTCTGAAGGACCAGTGCGGGAGACGCAGCGGCTTATTTGATCCTGATTTTGAAAAAACAAAATGGGCAGATCTAATTGAAGAATTTGAATCGTAGCAGCTTTCCTATGGTGGATGTTTCTGAAAGATTTCTTTCTTCCTCCGCAGGATCTTTTGAGAAGATTCAGTACAGGCGCACGAAAAAAGCAGCCGGGTAGCATCAACCGGCTGCTTTTCAATTTTTTCGTTTTGCTTTTGAGCAAATACAATCTAACTCTCAAACTCTACTTCACCACCAGCTTTAGCCGTTGCATCCGCAGTCAGCCACAGGTGCGGGTGCAGCAACTGGATCAGCGTACATGATCGGTTCAGCAACCGCTCCGCCGCAGCCGCATGGTGCCGGCTCGGGTGCAGCTTCACAGCCACACGGTTCTGGAGCAGGAGCTGCGCAACCGCAGCCCTTATTGCAGCTGAAGAGTCCCTTTAGGAATCCACCGCTGCAAGGCTTCTTGTCGACCAAGCCCAAGCGAGCGCCAGTAACTTCAACGCAGTCGATTGAAAGCTTGCGACGTGAGCAGCCACATGCGTCGGTTACGCACTTCATAGAAATTTGCGGCAAGGACCGCTTAACCGGAATGAATCCCAAAGTCTTGGGAGTACGGCAGGTAGGAGCCGCTTCGCAACCACACTGAGCAGCAGCAGGCATGGCGAAAACCAAACAGATAAACGCAGACAAAACATACTTAAACATCAGACACCTCTTTAAAAGTCGATTGAATCGTTTGCCACCGCTGCCAAAGTCGAAGATGTAGTCTCGGAGAATTGGAAGACAGCGAAAGTTTTAGATTCAGGGAATGTGCATTGATTTAACGGAGTTCAAGGCACTTTGATTAACTGAGGAAATGTACTAGCTGACTAAGGACATGCCGAAGAAAATTCAAAAATCGCTTCGCAATTGCTTCTTATTCGTCGCTGGAAACCGCAGAACAAAAACATCTGGATTTTTAAAATTTTGGCTCAAGTCAAAATGGCCGAAAAAGCAAAAGGCTTGCCGCTGATCGGCTGTAAGACCGGACCCGTGGCCCGAGAGGAGTGGTTTTACAGAACGCAAATCCTAGAAAATTATCCCAAGAGGGATTGGCCCACTGGCGGATTCACTTCCAGTGGTCGGCCAACTGTTTCAGCAACGGATCAATCGTGTTCTTTTGAATTTTATGCGGCGGCTGCCACTGGATCCATTGGTAACCAATGTGTTCGGTCACAACAATGTCCACAGGCCTGATCAACTCAGCCAAATAGATGGTCAACGTTTTACGTTTCTTTGGCTTGTTATCGCGTTTGTAGCTGACGATGTATTTCTCTTTGAACTTAAAAAGGCTATCCACCTTGATATCACCTACGGCGATACCCGTCTCTTCTTCCAGCTCGCGCAATGCACACTGTTTCTTTTTTTCACCCGGATCGACGTGACCTTTAGGAAGATCCCAGCGGTCAGCGTGCCGCATTAATAGGAACTTGCGTTTTGCTTTCCCTTGTTTGCTAGTATCATCTCGATAGATCAAGTATCCGCACGAATGAACTTTTTCCATACTGCTTAATTCCTGGGTGCTGAGTTATCTTAAGTTTTTGGCATGGCCAGTTTTACAACATTTTGCTTTTACAACATTTTGCTTTTGCGATAATTCTCATTAACAGGCATCCGCCAATTGAGCCATCTCCATGGCACTGATCGCAAGTTCGCAAATCATGAAAGACTTACAGTGAAGATTTATACCAAGACGGGCGACGATGGCAAAACGGGGCTGTTGGGCGGACTGCAAGTTTCCAAGACGCATCCGGCGATCGAGGCCGTTGGCACGGTGGATGAGCTGAACAGCCTGCTGGGCGTTGTCGTGTCGCACCCGATCGCTGCACAGATTCAAAAAGAGCTAACGTCAATCCAGAATGATCTGTTCGATATCGGCAGCCGCTTCGCCGCGTGTTTGAGCGACACAGACCGGGTTGCCGACTTGCCTCCGGGGCAGATTGAGAAACTTGAGCAAACGATTGACCGTTATCAGGAGACGTTGCCACCGCTGACGGCATTCATCTTGCCCTCGGGATCTCCTGCAGCGTGCCATCTGCAGCTGGCACGTTCGGTCTGTCGTCGCGCCGAGCGGCGGATCGTGGATCTGGTGGAATCGGCGGAAGATCTCAAACGCGATTTTAAAACCGAGCTGATCTATTTGAATCGTCTCAGCGATCTCCTATTCGTGCTTTCTAGAGCCGTGAATCAGGCTGAGCACATCACCGAACGCGAGTGGCAGGTTACAAAATTGGGCTAAAAAAAGGGGCTACCGAGGCGGGGGCCTGCAAAATAAGTCCATATTTACTATTATTAGGAGGATCTTCCCGTTCTAGCGGATCCTCCGAATAGCTTTTTGAGAGTTTTCGCTACAATTAACGAAGAGGGGATGCCGAAACGACAAACGGAGGCACGGTTGTGTTTTCCTGACGTTAATTTCTGCCCCCAAGAAGTGTGGCTCTCCCATTTCGTGCGGTGCTTAGATTCTGGATTCCAGATCAACCCGGGCGGGGCAGAGCAGAGATGTTGGTCAATAGGACGTTCAGGCGTCCAGAACTATGCGTTGTTTGAACGCTTTTCAAAGCGTTAGAAAGAGTAGATATAATGAAAAAGATCGAAGCGATCATTCGTCACTTTAAACTTGACGAAATCAAGACTGCGTTAACCGAAGTTGGCGTTGAGGGTATGACGATCACCGAGGTCAAAGGCTACGGACGTCAAAAAGGTCACACCGAGATGTACCGAGGCAACGAATACGCCATCGACTTTGTTCCGAAAGTTAAAATGGAAGTCGTCGTCAACGAAGACAACCTCAAAAAAGTCGTCGACACGATTATGGAAAAGGCTCAGACAGGCCAGATGGGCGATGGCAAAATCTTCATCGCTGACATGTCTGAGGTTATCCGTATTCGTACCGGTGAAACGGGCAAAGACGCGGTTTAAGGTTTTAGGTAACCGGCAGCTCAGCCACAGGCTGGACTTGCATTAGCCTGATCTATTTAGATCTGCGATGGCGACCACCGCCAGTTGCCGATTTAAAGCTGGCCAACTTGGGACGAACCAAGGATAAGTACCGACCACTACTTCTTCCTTAGCAGCACGAATAACCACCACACATTGTCGTACTGCAGCGTCCCAAACGATGACCAATCAGGTAACTCTGACCACACACATTTCAATTTGTCCGGCGAAAAGGAGATTCCACCAAATCTCCTAATTGCCTTTTTTCGGCCGCCCGCCACGCCACCGCAATCACCGGTGCGTCAGAGCGACCGTGGAAAACCCGTGAGTCCACCTGCGGGTTTTATTTTTTGACTTCTGTTTGAGATAGTCTTTTTATGTCGACTTCTTCCATCGGCGATGGGTTTAGCGCCGAAGTTGTTGCTGCCAGAAAACAGCTCAACGAGGGCCGCGCAGCGATTCGTGTGAAGCACGACGCTGGCGAATCTGGATTCGCGATTTGTCGAGCGCTGTCGGACCTACAAGACCAGATCATCACCCAATTATACCAGCAGGCTGCCAGCGATTTCGCGACGGTGCCCACTGAGAAGATGGCCATCGTTTTACTCGGTGGCAGCGGCCGCCAAGACATCGCTCCGTTTTCTGACGCGGACATTATGGTCCTAAATGGGGGCATCGGGGACACAACGCTTGCTCCGTTTATCAAACGGTTTAATAACGATCTTACCGACTCTGGATTGCATATTGGATTAAGCATTCGTTCGCCGCGCGACGCGTGCACCATGGCGATGCAAGACGCTTGTATTTTCACCTCGCTGACCGAGACACGATTTTTGACCGGCAATGCCGATCTATTCGTCGACTGCGTCAATCGTTTTCGAAGACTGGCCAATAAGCGGATCGGACAGAACACCAACAACGTCATCGAGGCGCGAAAAAAAGAGCAACGCGAATATGGCGAGACCGTCTACTTGCTCCGTCCCAACGTGAAACGAACGCGCGGCGGCCTGCGCGACATCCACCTGATTCGATGGCTGGCTTATATTCGTTTTGGAGTGACCGAAATCGACGAACTGCTCAAGCGCGGAGGAATTTCTACTGCCGATTCGAAACAGCTGAAGGCTTCGCAAGAGTTTCTATTGCGCATCCGCAACGAGATGCACTTTCACCACAATAAACCCGAGGACAGCCTCAGTCGCAATGAACAGGTACGCTTGGCGGAGTTTTTGAACTACGAAGCAACCGACGGGATCTTAGCCGTTGAATCGTTTATGCGTGATTACTTTCGATACACCAGTCGCCTTGGCTACATTTGTGACCACTTTGTCCAAAAAAGTGTGGTGAAATCAAAAGGGACCGCCGTGCGTTTCTTTTCACCTTTGGCCAATCGCCAAATTGACGAAAAATTTGTCATCACGGCCAATGATATCGGCATCTTAAAAAGTTCGCGCGCACACACTCAAAACGATCTTGAGCAGGTTCTGCGTTTGATGCAGTTGGCATGTCTTTATAGCAAGTCGATCGAACACGAGACGTGGATTTCGATCCGCCATGCGATGCTTAAATTTCCCGACGTCGAAGTCACCTTGGAAGCGGCCCGCCGATTTATGGCGTTGCTTTCCAACACAACGGGCCTTGATAAATTACTGCGCCGTTTGCATGAGATGCAGGTGCTGCAGAAGATCCTGCCGGATTTCGCACACGCGCGGGGACTGCTTCAGTTCAACGAGTACCACAAATACACCGTTGACGAACACTCACTTCTTGCGGTCAGCAATCTGGTGTCCTTCGAAGAGGAGGATTCGATTTTGGGTCAGACCTACCGGCAGATTCGAGAGAAGAATTTGCTGCACCTGGCTATGCTTCTGCATGACTTAGGCAAGGGGTACCCCGAAGACCATTCCGAAGTAGGGCGGCGCATAGCCGAAAAAACGGGCAAGCAGTTCGGCCTTCCAAAAGAATCCACCGAACTCATCATGTTCCTCGTCCACAAGCATTTGGTCATGTCACATTTGGCATTTCATCGCGACACCAACGATCCCCAAATGATTGCTGAGTTTGCCTCCGAAGTTGGCAATGCGGAAACGCTGGCGATGCTGTTTGTGCTTACCTGCGCTGACATCAAAGCCGTGGGGCCGGGTGTGTTGAATCCTTGGAAACTGGGATTGCTGACGCAGCTGTATCTGACCACGCGCGATGTTCTGACCGGTCGCAGCCAAGAACAACTCGATAAGGTTGAGTACGGGAGCGTACATCAGAGCATCCAGCTGCTGACCGATGATTCCGACGAACAAGAATGGCTCAAACAGGCCACAACCCAGATGCCGGTGGACTATTTGAAAGCCCATCCTTCGGAAGATGTCGCGCAGCTTCTATTGGACATTAAACGATCAGGCTCTAGCATTTTCAGTCAGGCAAAAAAAATAGAGGGCGTGGATGTTTGCGAGCTGGTTCTTTCGGGGCCAGACCGCGCGGGAATTTTTTACCGTGTTTGCGGGGCGCTGAGCAGTCTGAATCTGCAGATCGTATCGGCCGACATCAAATCCCTGCACGATGGGATCGTCCTTCAATGGTTCCGTTTTCAGGATAAAGATTTCCCCAAAGCCAGCATTCCCGCCAGGCGACTGAAAGAGATCCAAAAAAAGGCGGCCGTCGCAGCCGGTAACGAAGTTGGCAAACCACGTTTTCGCAAAATTTGGGGAACCGAAGAAACCGTGGCGATGAAACTCTCAAGGCCGGAGATTCGCGTTGAGATAAACAATACCAGCGTCGATACAGCCACGATTATTGACGTCTTCGCGTATGATAAAGCGGGGCTGCTGTACGCAATCGCGAAGAAAATTTTCGAACTAAAGTTGGACGTGAATTACGCCTGTATTTCGACCTACGCCCATCAAGTGATCGATGTTTTATACGTCGTTGATGAAAATGGACACAAAATTCGTAGCAAAGATCAATTGGCCGAAATCCAAAGCGCAGTACTAAAAGCGACCAAGGATTACTTGGAACCCTCCAACTGAGTCGGACTTCACCGAATTGGGCCCAAACAAACACGCTTGTAAACCTCACATCATTTATGGAACATCCGCAGGACAATCTTCTTACGCGTATCGGGCTGGTCTCAGGATTCTGCGCTGTACTGATAATCCCCTTAATGGCCTACGGCTGCGGACCAGAATGGGCGCGTTGGGACGCGGCGCAGGCGGTTATGGCGTACGAGCAGGGTGACGTCGAAGGAGCGATCGACCAACTTACCGCGGCAGTCGAAAAAAGCCCGCGCGATCCATCCTTGA
Organism: uncultured Pirellulaceae bacterium; assembly: GCA_964408465.1. Taxonomy (GTDB): domain Bacteria; phylum Planctomycetota; class Planctomycetia; order Pirellulales; family Pirellulaceae; genus Mariniblastus. The sequence goes on along the minus strand of CAYOZV010000039.1, from coordinate 4,003 downwards.
AGCTGAGCCTCGCTCAAAAGCTGATCGAAAGCAATCAGCCTTTTCAAGCGGAGCGTGTCTGTGATGAAATCCTGAAACGATTCCCTGACAACGATCGCGCCTTAGTTTCTAAAGCCAACAGCCAGCAGGCCCAAGGGAATTTCGAAAAAGGGTTGGAGACCTTCAACCGACGCGCCAAAGCCAGAAGCTGGTTGATCAGCGACAGCTATCTTAAACTCAACGAACGCGCCTACTACCGAGCACTGGCCGGCGTCGAACTGGGCAGCGCGAAAGATGACATTGACCTCGCGATCCAAAGGATCGTCAAATTGTCTCGGTTCGGCGAGACGAACCATCCGGTTTCTTTACTTGCGAGATCGCTGATTGCGTCGGCGCTGATTGGTCGCCAGATTGGAATGACAGAGGCTGCGGCCCAAAGAATGACGCCCCTAATCGACAGGCTTCGCGCTACCGCTGATGCGTCCAACGCAGAATTAAACAGAAACATCATTGAACAGTCCACACGCCAATTCCCGCCGCCAGCTGAAGTTTCAAAATCGAACAATAATCTGCGGTCAACGATCCGAACCCACGAAAAAACGCTGGCGCTCTTGTTGACCACTCGCGCGCTCTGTCACCAGGATCTGGAGATGATTGACCTGTCAAACCAAGACCGTGCTGAAGTACGTTCACTCGTTTTGGACGCGGATGAATTATTGGCGTCGCTTCCCTCGGACAATACGTGCCTCGCACAACTGTCCGTCAGCGTCTCTCTGCTGGACACGCGCGGGTTCATCGTCAGCCAGCTTCCCGAAGAGGAGTTCGAGAATATCGGCTCTCGCAAGAAACCGATCGCCTTCGCCTCGAACCTCGCCAGTGCACTCGTGGATCTCAATCAAGCGATCTTTGCTCATGAGATCTTCGCTCAATCACTCGGCTCTAAAGTTCACAATCACATGGAAAATTTGATCGATCTCAACACGGCAAAGCTGGAAATTCCGAAGATGAAAGCCGTTCTGCGTTACCATCGGATGCTGCTATTGGAGAAGATGGGCGACCAAGAGACGGCAGATCAAGATCGTGCGAAGATTCGCCGCTTGGGATTTGAACCTGGGCAACACTTGTTTTGAGACCCTTCAGAGATGGGTCAAATCAGTTCAGCGACAGGGGGGGATAGGTGCTCAACCTGTTGCACGCTTAGATGCGTTTATCTCGATTGGTTTATCGCGATTGGTTTATCGCGATTGGTTCATCACGATGGCAACAAGCGATGGCATCGGTGATCAAATTAGGTGCCACGCACTGGTTTTCCACGAAGGAAAACGACGCCTGTACCAATAACGATAACCGCCAGCAGTGCCCAATGCACTTCTTCCATTTGGTTGGTCATGGTGCCGAGCTTACGGAGCACTGTTCCCACACCGTGTACGACTTTGTCGAACATATCCATTTTTTTGTTTTCTTAAAAATAGCCAGAAATTAAAAGCGACAGCAATCGTAGAAGATCGCCTGCTGGAACCCTACAACTTGAAGGATCTCAAGGCTGGTGTTTTGGCCTGTAAATCGGTTATGAAAGCCAAACTTCTGAGAACATGAGATGGTTATACTGGTTTTAATGGGCCAATTTTCTCACCCGCCATTGATGCCTGAAACAAAAAATGAGCTACGCTGAACTTCATTGCAAAACAAATTTCTCATTCCTGACCGGCGCTTCTCATGCCGATGAATTGGTCGACCGAGCAATCGAGATGGACTACGCCGCGTTGGCGATTACGGATGAAAATTCGCTGGCGGGAGTCGTCCGCGCCTTCGGTGCGGCCCGGCACACAAAACTCAAACTAATCATCGGCGCTGAAATCATTCTCAACGACGCGCCGCCAATGCTGCTGTGGGCGACCGACCGAAAATCTTATGGGCGACTGTCACACCTGATCACCGTCGGCCGGCGACGCGCGCCCAAAGGACAATGCTGGTTATCGCTCGATGATGTGCTGGCGGTGGAAAAGGATCTATTAGCCGGGCTATTGCCTTCGTTTAACGGCGATCGCAACCGCGCCCAATTTATTCTCGACGATCCCACGCATGCCAGCCACGATTGGTTCGCCGGCGCCTCGGCGTACGAAAACGAAGTCGAAAAAATGAACCGCGTCCGCGCGGTCTTCGGCGATCGGGCTTATCTGATGGCCGCCCTTTATAAGGGCGTCGACGACCATTGGCGATTACAACAAATCCAATCGTTAGTTAAACAGACAGGGCTGCCGCCGGTGGCCAGTGGCGACATTCTGTACCACTGCCGGTCAAGGATGCTGCTGCATGATGCTTTGACGGCGGTGAAGTATAAAACCACCATCGCCGACGCCGACGACCGACTGTTACCTAACGCCCAGCGTCATTTGCAAACCGTTTCTCATCGCAGACAAAGCTTCGAGTTGCTACCGGGGGCGTTGGAGCGCACGATGGAGGTCGCCGACCGTTGCCGATTTTGTTTGAGCACATTGCGTTACGAATATCCCGAGGGCCTCTCTCCCGAAGGGGAAACCGAAACCAGTTACCTGCGGCGCCTAACCGAGGCCGGAATAAAAACGCACTACCCCCAAGGCACGCCCGAGAAGGTCAGACGCCAAATCGAACATGAGCTGGCGCTGATAAAAGAACTTAACTACGAAGCTTACTTCCTGACCGTCTGGGATCTGGTCCGCTTCGCTCGGCAGCGCGGCATTCTTTGCCAAGGGCGCGGGTCGGCGGCGAATTCGGCCGTCTGTTACTGCTTAGGCATCACCGCCGTCGATCCGATGTCGACGGATTTGCTGTTCGAGCGTTTCATCAGTCGCGAGCGTAATGAAGTGCCTGACATCGACGTCGATTTTGAGCACCAGAGGCGGGAAGAGGTGCTGCAATATCTGTACGAAAAATACGGACGTGACCGCGCGGGGATCGCCGCGACGGTGGTGACGTATCGTTCACGCAGCGCCATTCGCGACATGGGCAAGGCACTGGGTCTGTCCCTGGATCGCGTCGGCGCGTTGACCAAACAGATCGAACACTTCAGCCAAGACCATAAACTGGAAACAAGGCTGCCCGAAGCGGGGATGGATCCTCAATCCGACACAGGACGACGCCTGATCTTCTTGGTCAACGAACTGGTAGGGTTTCCGCGACACCTATCGCAGCATGTCGGTGGTATGGTGATGACGCGCGGCCGGTTGGACGAATTGGTGCCGATCGAAAACGCGTCGATGGCCGACCGGACAGTGATCCAATGGGATAAAAATGACTTGGAGGAGCTTGGCTTACTGAAAGTGGACTGTTTATGTTTGGGAATGCTGACGGCGATCCAGAAATGTTTTGATTTGATCCGCCTGCACTGGGATCGTAATTTGACGTTAGCAAATCTGCCTCAAGAAGACCCCTTGGTGTACGACATGATCTGCGAAGCGGATACCGTGGGCGTGTTCCAAATCGAAAGTCGGGCTCAAATGACGATGCTGCCGCGACTGCGACCGCGCTGCTGGTACGATTTAGTGATCGAAGTTTCCTTAGTTCGTCCGGGCCCCATTCAAGGCGACATGGTCCATCCGTACCTGCGCCGGCGCAGCGGAGTGGAACCGGTCGAGTACCCCAACGACGCGATTAAAGAGGTTTTAAAACGGACTTTGGGGGTGCCGATCTTTCAGGAACAGGCCATGAAACTGGCCGTGGTGGCCGCCGGTTTCACGCCCGGCGAGGCCGATCAACTGCGCCGCGCGATGGGGGCATGGCGGAAGACCGGCACGATCGAGTTCTTCCAAAAGAAATTGTTTGCCGGCATGAAGCAGCGCGGGCTGTCGGAAAAATTCGCCGATCAAGTGTTTCGTCAGATCGCTGGTTTTGGTGCGTACGGTTTCCCCGAGTCGCATGCCGCCAGTTTCGCACTGCTGGTTTACGTGTCCTGTTATTTAAAATTCTATTATCCTGAGGCATTCTGCGCGGCGCTGATCAACAGCCAACCAATGGGATTTTACCAACCGGCTCAACTGGTCGCCGA